>JANNXI010000040.1:0-1506 GCA_031409495.1 Betaproteobacteria bacterium | reverse complement strand
CAAAATTCGTTACACCCTCATACCGTGCTTCAGAGTCGTCTCGTTTGGTATCCGTGCCCAGTAGTTTTTGAAATCGAGGAACTTGAACAAGCGACGATTGAGGAACTTGTCCTGTCAGCACCAACTTTAAACATTTCTTGTCGCGCGCCGTTTAGAATTGACTTTGCACCAGCTTTAAAAAAAGAAAATCATCCGAGCACTCACTTGCATCTTGGGCACGAAGAGTTTCGTTTACCTCTCCAACGTGCACTAGAGCCCTCTCGATTCATGCGACTCATAGTTCGCACTGCGTACCCAAAAACCTGGGCGAGCCATGAACAGTTTCGACTAGTCGAGAATTGGTCCGCCGAAGACAGATTGGATGAAGATGATAAACTCGTCGGCGCATTGGGATGGACCATACCGCTTGCCACATCGAATCGTTAATGATGCCACGAGCTTGGCAGGTAGTTAAAGTTGATCAACGCGCTCAACGTGTAAGCAATTTTTCTAACCAAGAAAGGGAGTGCCCAGCGGAAAATCGCAGTATGAATATTTTGCATAGCAATTGCATGGCAGTTGTTACAGGGGAATGTAAACGCCGGTGTAGATTGCGGTTGTTTTGGGGAGGTGTTGCTGAAACGAACAACCTAGTGGCGTTTAGTTGGCGCGTCGCCATCATCCTCTACCGCATCATTTTTTGCTCGCAATGCTGCTAATTTTTCTGCTATTTTTGCTTCTAAGCCCCTATTTGTGGGGCTATAGAACTGCTTGCCTACCAACCCTTCGGGCAGATTCGTTTCACCCGCGGCGTAGCCATCTTCTTCGCTATGCGCATACCGGTAATTGGCACCGTGCCCCAGCGTTTTCATCAAGTTAGTGGGGGCGTTGCGCAAATGCATGGGCACCGGGCGTGATTGGTCGGCTTTGATTAGTGCATTTACGGCTTTGTAAGCCTCGTACACGGCGTTACTTTTTGCGGCTACGGCCAAGTACACCGTGGCTTGTGCCAACGCCAATTCACCTTCTGGCGAACCTAAGCGTTCATAGGCCATGGCAGCCTGTTGCGTCATTTCTAGCGCGCGTGGATCGGCTAGGCCAATATCTTCAACTGCCATCCGAATTAGGCGCCGCGCCAAGTAGCGGGCATCGGCACCGCCATCCAGCATGCGGCACAACCAATATAGTGCGGCATCAGGGTCTGAGCCGCGCACACTTTTATGGAGTGCCGAAATTTGATCGTAAAAATCATCACCACCTTTATCGAATCTGCGTGCGCCACGTGCCAATACGGTTTGAATGGTGTCAATGGTAATCACGGTAGCTTCACCCCTTGGGGCAACATCGGCTAATTGATCGACCAAATTGTGCAGCCGTCTACCGTCGCCGTCGGCCATTTCCATTAGCGCTTTGCCTGCAGCATCGTCTAACGTAGCATTGGGCAAACGATGCGCGACTGCGCGGGCTAATAGGCGATTGAGCGCCCCGCCATCAAGCGCGCGCAACACATATACCGTGGCACGTGAG
>JANNXI010000039.1:0-11417 GCA_031409495.1 Betaproteobacteria bacterium | reverse complement strand
TTTACGCAGAAAAATATACACACAGGACACATCTTGAGCGTCAAATGGCGTAAAGTATAGATGACTATTCGTGAGCAGTATTTAGGTGTTGCGAACGGCGCGAATGGGCAAAGGTTGGCAAAACAAACGATTCAGCACTCGCCGTCTCGCATCAGGTAATGTCTGTCGTTCTTATACGCACGCGTTTCTGAACTTATGTAAAAATCTTTAAATTCACTTCACAAAACAGCAGTATAGTCTTACTCTAGCAGCACGTAGTAGATTAAAACTAAAAAAGTACTATTTCGGGTAAATCACACAGATTCGTTCCACGGCGTTTTTATTCCCGAAGGAATGGTTCTGGGTCAACAGAGAGAGAGCCATCATGAGCCAAAATGCACTCACACCAAGTGTTTTAACAGGTAAAAATATATTCCTTCTTGAAGACGATGTTGAAATTTCGCTAGCGATGAAAAAATGGCTTGAGGCCGCGGGTTGTATTGTTGATGTCGCGCACACTGGAAGTGTATTTCAGCAGCAGGCCTTGCTTAAGCCGTATGATTTGTTTTTGTTCGATTGGAGCGTGCCTGAGATGTCGGGTTTGGAAGCTTTGCAATGGTTGCGTTCGGTTAAGCAGTGCTCAACACCGGCAATTTTCATTACCTCTCGGGACGCTGAGCATGACGTTACGATGGCCCTTAACAGTGGCGCGGACGACTACATCGTCAAGCCAGTGCGCAATTCTGAATTGATCGCGCGTTCTTACGCTGTGGTTCGCCGCGCAATGCGCAATAAAGCACCACTGGCGCCGGTGCAAATTGGTGTTTATAAATTGGTACCGGCTGACGGTGAAATTTTTGTCGAAGGCAACAAAATCGAAGTGACGGACAAGGAGTTTCGCTTAGCATATCTGCTCTTTACAAGCATTGGCGTGCCCTTATCGCGTCCCGGCATTATCGAAAAAGTTTGGGGCACATCCACGATTACTGAATCGCGCACTCTTGACACCCACATGTACCGCCTACGGAAAAAGCTTTCGATTACGCCACAAAATGGGTTTAGGCTTGGCTCTATCCACAGCGTTGGCTATCGCCTCGAGCAACTGTCGTCTTTGTCGGAAAGTTAAATGAAAGAATCGCGGGCGGTGGTAGGCCTTTAGATTTATTAATTGTTAGTTTTTTATTAGTTGACGTCAAAACCAAAATGTTGTTTTAGCATTTACCGGCATTTTTTGTATGTTAAAGAGTTCATGTAATGTGTATAGATTCAATTTAGATATACAATTGGCGTAAGAACATAAAATCAACGGAGGAACCATTGAGAATTGCGCTTTTAGAAGATGATATGGAAATCGGGGCGGCCATTAATCAGTGGCTGGAAAATGCTGGTCACCATTGCCATCACTTTACGTCCGGTAAAGCCATCGTGCGGGAAGCAGCGCGTGAAAGCTACGATCTGTTTTTGCTAGATTGGAATATCCCCGACTTATCGGGTCTGGATGTTTTGAAGTGGCTGCGCGACAAACAAATCTCAAATGTACCAGTGATTTTTGTGACGTCTCGTGACAGCGAGGCTGACATTGTTGGCGCGCTCGCAGCAGGTGCGGATGATTACATGATTAAGCCTTTGCGTCGTTCAGAAATGCTTGCACGTTGTGCTGCGGTCGTGCGCCGGATTGGCAGCAAGCAATCAGAAGAAAAACCTTTTGAAATGGGTGATTTTCGCATCGACTTTACCAATCGCATCATTTATATCGCCGACCAGCCGATTGAGCTTACGGATAAAGAGTACGAGCTTTCGGTGTTTCTATTCCGTAATATTGGCCGTTTATTGTCGCGTGGGCACATTTCTGAAAGCGTATGGGGCAGAACTTCTGATGTGCAGTCGCGTACCGTAGATACACACGTCAGCCGGATTCGAAAAAAACTTGATTTTGGCGTGAAGCGTGGCGTTCGCCTTACCCCAATCTATAATTTTGGGTATCGCCTCGAACGCGTTGGCGCATTGCCCGCCAGTGAATTTGGCAACGCTGTTCAATAGGATGTAGTCAGATTTTTGTAAACTAAAGTAAGCTAAAATTTGCGGCGCAACGTATCCAAAATACGCTGCGCCGTAGTCCTTTGTAAGGGCTCGTTTAGGCTTTCGACAGCTCTAGCGCGTAGTTTTGAGGATGGCCCCTGCAAATTTTATGATGTTTGACCTTGCAGTGGGATGAAGTTGACAATTTGCCGTAAACCAACGCGTTACCATAGGCATTAATTTAGCGCGTGGCAGTGAAATTCGGGTAGGTGAGCATACTTGCATTGATCGCCATCATTTTAGAAATTTCGGTGTAATTTAGGGATATAAAAATAATGAGCCAACCTCTTGATCAACGGCGTTCCAATGGGATCGCGTTTTCATTCAGTACCAAATTACCGGAGCTAGCGTTAAGGGTACCGGCAACGCGCTATTGTGCACAAGCAGGCATTGCCGCGCTGGCCGCAGCCATACTGGCGACGGGTACTACCCACAGTCATGCAGCGTTTAAAATCGCGCCAACAGAAGTAGCGGGGCGTTACTTTGCGCACGTCACTGTTTTAGGTGACACCTTGAACGCTTTAAAAGTTCGGTATCTCAAGCCCGCCGCGAGCGTGGAAGCTTTGCAGAAGCTCAACAATATTAGAAATCCAAACTTGTTGGGCATTGGGCGAGAAATTCGGATACCGGTGGCAATGCTTCGTGAAGAAGCTGCACCTGCGCGCATTGTAGCGCTAAGCGGTCGTGCCGATACAAGTAGCAATACCGGAAGCGTTGGGTCAACACCCGCTAGGGTAGGCGATAGCGTGAGCACCGGCGACAAAGTGCGTACGGCCGAGGACAGTTTCATTGCCTTGCAGTTAGCTGATGGCTCGGTTTTGTTGGTGCAACCGAAGTCGCAAGTTGAAATAGAAGCGGCGAATAGCTATGCGAACACCGGTGGCGTTGGCGATACCATCGTGCGCGTGAATGCCGGCCGTGTAGAAACGCGCGTAGCCAAGCAGCGTGGTCCCGCCGCACGCTATGAAATTCGCACCGCGACGTCGAACATGGGTGTCCGCGGTACTGTGTTTCGGGTGGCTGCAGATGCGTCGGGATTGCGCGCGCAGAGTGAGGTAATCGAAGGGCGGGTAGGGGTAACGGCTTCGACGGCAGTGGCCCAAGAACTCAGTCTTGATGCCGGTTTTGGCACTATCATTGCCGCCGGAAAGCTGCCATCGGCGCCGATTGCTTTGTTGCCGGCGCCCCAAACGACGGGGCTTTCCACGGTATTTGAATCGCCAACGGTGGTATTTACAGTTAAGCCAGTTTCTCAGGCAGCCACCTACAGTGCACAGGTGGCGCTTGATCCGCAATTCCGCGATGTCGTCGCCGTCACCGATTCAGCTACGCCGCAACTTACCTTCCAAAATTTGCCTGATGGTGATTTATACCTACGGATTCGCGCTGTAGATGCGCAGCAATTGCAGGGCAACGACGCCGCACTGAAATTCAGCGTACGTGCGCGGCCGTTTGCGCCGCAATTGGCCATCAACGCTAAACCCATGGCCACCGCCAACTTAGCATGGCGGCCAGTGAGTGACGCAGGTGCGTATCGCGTGCAAATCGCTGGTAACGAAACCTTTCAGAGTTTGTTTGCCGACGCAAAGGTAGACGCTCAAACCCAATTTACACCGCAGTCTGTGTTGCCAGCAGGCCGCTATTTCTGGCGCGTGGCGAGTCTGGATAGAAATGGCCGCAGCGGGCCGTTTGGCGCGCTGGCGCAGTTTGATATAGAGCAAGAACTATTGCGCTTAACGGTGGCGCCGCAACGCACGATCGGCTTACAAAATAATGGTAGAGCAGAGATTGCTAGCGGTACGTTAAATGCAAAATCAACAAAAATCACTTGGGTTCCAGGCCCGGCAGGTTTGGTGTATGTTGCGCAGATTGCGTTGGATTCGCGTTTTAGCAAAGTGATTGAATCACGCCGTTTAATTGCCAATGAGTTATTGATGGATAATTTGCGCGCAAATACCTACTTTGTGCGCGTTAAAATTTTGCGTCTCGATCCTGCGGGGGTAGAGATTGACTCACCATGGAGCAGCACCGAAGCGGTTGATGTGTACCCGCTTTGATGCCAAGGCTGACGCGCACGCCACAGCAATAGCATTCAACACTATTTTCTGTGGCTAGCGCGGTACAAACAACGCGGACTGTAAAAACGTCTGTGTTAGTCGAATGGGCAACAATTTTGCTCATTTTGTGTGTGCTGGCGCTTTTTACCGCGCGCGGTGGCTGGCTTTGGCGTATCGATCAAACCTTGTATGATGCGGCGATCTCATCCCTCCAACGGCCAGCAGATGAACGTATTGTAATTGTCGGTATTGATGACGAAAGCTTGTTGCGCATTGGTAAATGGCCATGGCCACGCGCCGTGTACGCGACCTTAATCAATAATTTGACGCAAGCCGATGCCAAGGCGGTAGCGCTTGACATCTCGTTGTCTGACACAGATTTAAACAACGTGGCGGGCGATACCGCCCTCATGGTCGCCATTAAGGCTAACGGTCGCGTGGTGTTGCCAGTCATTAACGCTGCGGCAGGCGCGGCAGGTAGGGCAGAAATGCGGCCTGCTGCGCTGTTTTCTGGGGCTGCCGCTAAGCTTGGCCACATCACAGTGGATGTTGACCCAGATGGCATTGTGCGTAGCGTCTATCTGCGCGGGGGCAGCCCGAATCCGGTGCATCCGCAGCTAGGTTTGGGCGCATTGCAGGTAGCTGAGCCAGCGCGCTTTGCGCAACTCGATCCAATGCCCGGAGAGCTTAATCCCGAGAATGCCCTGGAAAATGCGCAGGACACTGCGCGCCGCCGGCAGAATCCGCTGGAATCTGGCGTGTGGCGCATAGATAGCTGGTATCACATTCCGTTTGCTGGCCCGCCTGGCCATTTTAAAACGGTGTCGTTTATTGATGTGCTCATGAAAAAAGACTTGGGCGCACTGAAAAACAAGATCGTCGTCGTCGGTGCCGCTACGCCGAACCTTGGAGATGCTTATCCTACGCCTGTTTCTGGCCGGTCTTACGGTATGCTGGGAACTGAAATCCACGCCAATGTCATGCAGAGTCTGCTGGAAGGCCGCGATCTCAAGCGCGCTCCGGCATGGGTCGCGGGGGTAGTGGCCTGCGTGGTGATTGGGCTATTACTTTTTTCTTACCTGTGGCTTTCACCCCGGGTAAGTATCGTATTTACCTTTGTGTTGATGGCGCTCACCTTAGTTGCTTGCGTGGGCTTGTTCCACTTAGGTCAAATTTGGATATCGCCAGCCATTGCGCTTATCGCCGCGGCGTTCACCTATCCGCTATGGAGCTGGCGTAGACTGGAAGCGACCCAGCGCTATTTGCTCGAAGAACTGGAGCGGTTGCGTAGCGAGCCAGGAAACGTGCCCGGCGATGTGCCGAGTCGGGCACTAGCGTCACATTCTGCATCGCAGCTAGGCCAAATGGGGACAAGCAAGCTCGACGCGTCGCATTTTTTTGGCGTACCAATTAGCATCGAGTTTGGTGCAGACGTGGTGCAGCGGCGCATTGACGAAGTACGCGAAGCGACAGAACGGCTGCGCAATTTGCGCCGATTTGTCAGTGATAGCCTTGATGCCCTGCCTGAAGCGACGTTGGTGTGCGATCGGAGTGGCACGGTGACGTTGGCCAACAGTTGCGCCATTGCCTTGCTAACCAACGGGCCCGAGGGGGTGAAAGCTATAACGCCGAGTCCGGCGGCAATTGCGATTGTGGGTGCGAAAATTTTTTGGGTACTGCGTCATGTTATCCGTGAAGATTTAAAATCTTGGCAGCAACTTTTTAGCGACGTTGAAAGTACTGGCCAAGCCGTTTCTGTGGAAGCGAAGTGGGGCGAGCAGAAAGAGTTTTTAGCGCAAGCCGGGCCATTGTTTGATGCAAACGGCAACCTAAACGGCATTATTTTGGTGCTGGTGGATATTTTTGCATTGCGCCAATCCGAGCGCCGCCGTGACGAAACACTACGTTTTTTGTCCCACGATATGCGCTCGCCCCAGGCATCTATCTTGACTTTGCTCGAGCTTTATCGTGAAGACCCTGACGACATGCCTGTCGAAAAACTTACTAATCGGATTCACCGCTATGCCACCCGTACCTTGGTTTTAGCCGATGATTTTTTACGCTTAGCGAAAGCCGAGCGGGCAACGCCCAAAGATTTCACGCTTTTGGAACTCAATGAGTTGCTACAAGATGCCGTTGAAGAAGCATGGACATTGTCATCGGCCAAGAAAATTGAAATCACGGTGGCCGATAATGCCTTTGAAGACGGCGCTTTCATCGAGGGCGACCGCGATTTATGTACTCGGGCGCTCCTTAATTTGCTTTCCAACGCCGTCAAATATAGCCCGCCTGAAACGGCTATACAGTGCGGCATCACCCGTGTGGGCGATAATTGGGACATTAAAATCGCCGACCAAGGCTACGGTATTGCAGAAGAAGACCTACCTAAACTGTTTACCCGCTTTACCCGATTAAAACATGATGCGCAGCCTGAAGAAGAGGGTATTGGCCTAGGTTTGGTGTTTGTAAAAACGGTCATTGTCTCGCACGGCGGCGATATGCGGGTGGAAAGCCGCGTGTTTAGGGCGTCTTCAGGCATATCCGGTGATCACGGTACAACTTTTGTCGTGAGTCTGCCAGCGGTTGAAGCACCTTAGCCTCCATGAAAAACGGCCACCCTAGGGCGGCCGTTTCATATTCTTGCTACTCGGTTTATCGGCACAACGTGCACAAACGTCTGTGCTCGTTAGGCGAAGTTCTTCGCCGCGAAATCCCAATTTGCCAGTGCCCACCAGCCACCCAAGTAGTTCGCACGGCTATTGCGATAGTCGATGTAGTAGGCATGTTCCCAAACGTCACAAGTTAGCAGCGGCGTATCGGTGGTGGTTAATGGCGTCGCAGCATTGGTGGTGTTAACGATGTCTACTGACCCATCGGCTTTTTTCACAAGCCAAGTCCAGCCTGAGCCAAAGTTACTCAGTGCGCTCTTGTTAAACGCCTCTTTGAACGCCTCAAAACTACCGTATTTGGCATCAATGGCCGCGGCTAGGGCACCAGCGGGCTTTGCACCGGTGGCAGGTGCCAAACCGTTCCAGTAAAAGGTGTGATTCCAGATTTGTGCGGCATTGTTAAAGATACCGCCAGCAGATTTTTTAACAATTTCCTCTAAGCTAGCGTGTTCAAATTCGCCGCCTTTGATGAGGTTATTCAGGTTTGTTACGTAAGTTTGGTGATGCTTGCCATAGTGAAAATCCAACGTTTCAGCAGAAATATGAGGCGCTAGCGCGTCTTTCGCGTAAGGTAGTGCGGGGAGGGTATGTTCCATGGTGTTCTCTCAAAGTCAGTTAAAAAAATAAAGTGAGTCTTAGTTAAATGAAGCACGTGTTAAATTGGATATGGGGTGTGGCGCCAATAATTCAAGTTAATTTTCAATATTTGCCATACCAACGTATTTTACGCGCTCAATTAGCGTGGTGGCTTTTTCAAAGCCGCGCGCAATCACGACAAGTTTTCCACCAACATCAATCGCTAAAAATGGAAAACCTGTTACCTGTAATTCCTGCACGGCCAAAAAATCGTTACGCGTCATCTGAAACGACTGCTCAGACTGCCACGCCTGCAAAAACGCGGTGCCATCGACGCCCAAACTCGCGGCCACCTCGGCAATCACCGCAGCTTGCGTAATATCACGGCCATCGACGTAAAACGCGATTTGCAGGGCGTGAAACATTTCTAACGTGCGTTGCACTATCTCCGGCTGACTACTTTGACGAAACGCCACTACGGCACGGCAAGCAGGTTCGGTGTTGTAGATGAAGTTGGGCGAATCCAGCGCCGCGGGGTTAAATTTTAGTTCGTGCTCTGCGGCGGCGGCAGCGACTTGGCTCCAGTAACCTTTGGTTTGTGCGCGCGATTCTGCGTTGCTCGGCGTTTGGTTGTAAGCGCGCAAACCACCTAAAATTAGGTCAACAGTGGCATCCGGATGCGCCGCTAAGAGCGCCCTTAATTCAGGCGCAAAACCGTAACACCATGAGCACATCGGATCAGCAATATAGACAAACTTGAGCATAAATTTTCATCATTTTAATGCCTTGTAGATACCCTATTTACAGGCATCTTCAAGGCTTTTGTGACTCGAAACAGTTGACAGTTAAAGTAGCTTAATTTCGCGCAGCCGTTGCTCTAAGTAATTGTGCGCAGTAATCGGCTCTGGATACAAATTCGGATGCTCGGCATCGATGCAGGAAGGCAGGGTGTCGATTAAACAATCCGCATTTGGGTGCAAAAAGAAGGGTATGGAATAGCGTGGTTGGCGACGCTTTTCGCCTTCCGGATTAACGACGCGATGCGTTGTTGAAGGCAATTTTTTATTGCTAAATCGCTGCAACATGTCGCCAATGTTCACCACAATGGCATCGCCCGCAGACGTAATCGGCACCCATTGGCCATCCCGTGCCAGCACTTGCAAGCCTTCAGCACTTGAACCCACTAAAAGTGTGATGAGATTGATGTCTTCGTGCGCACCCGCGCGGATGGAAGAAGTATTGCCATCGGCAATTGGCGGATAATGAATCGGGCGCAAAATACTCGTGCCGTAGTCGGTTTTATGTAGGAAGAAATCGCGCGGAAGCTTTAAATACAGTGCTAGTGCGGATAACACCCTCGTGCCCAAATCATTTAAAGCGTGAAACAGGGCATAGCCGTCTTCACGCAAACGCGGTACTTCTACGGGCCATAAATTTGGCGGCAACACTGCGGCATATTTTGCATACCCGGGATCATCCGTTACCTCGGGGCCAACATGCCAAAACTCCTTCAAGTCTGGGAATTTTGAGTCTTTAGCTGTCTCTATGCCAAAACCGGTGTAACCGCGGCGTCCGCCCGTTCCCGACAAGTGGTAGCGCATTTTTGTTTCAACTGGTAAGGCAAAAAACGCCTTATATGCTTCGTAGGCCGCGTCGATTAGGGTGGGGTCAATGCCGTGGTGGCTGATACCGCAAAAACCGAATTCTTCATAAGTTTGGCCAAACTTGGCGACAAAAGCCGCTTCGTTGGTGCTAAATTCGCGAAAATCGAGCGTTGGTATGGTGTGGGTCATGGTGGTTTCCGAAAAGTGAAGCGTAATACCAATAATGTAGCGCATTCTAAGCGCGATTGGAGAGTGCCGCATGCAGTGATGCTCCGCGCAGTGTTAGCGCTCATATCACACCAGCAGATTGATTGCCGCTAAGCGGTGGCCAACGTTAAAACCAACACCCTTTAGATGTTTTTAGCGGCAGCCGCCACCTGTAAATGCGCGTAAGCGCAGGCCAGTAGCACATCATCCACCCCGTGTTGTCGCGCTTTTGCCAACATGTGACCGACGATATGATCGGCTTCAGTTTTGCCACCAGCGGTAAGGTCGCGGTACATGGACGCCGTCAACGTGGAGGTGCGCGATTGGAGCACAGCGTTAAACCTTGCCAGCACGTGTTCGCGTGGCGGGTAGCCTTCAGCTGTTGCCACGGCGATGCAGGCATCACCAAAGCGCTTCATAAGCGCCGCACCGTCTTGGGTTGACGCAATTGCGCCTACACAGCCGCGCATGAGGCAGGTCATGCCCGCAAGGGTGGCTAGGAAGCTAAATTTTTCCCACATATCCAACATAATATTGTCGCTGCCGCGAGAATCAACGATCGATGGCGCGAAGGCTTCGGCGATCGCAAAGCTTGCTTCACGTTGCGTTGGTGTGCGTGCACCCCAGGTAATTAAGTGCACTTCGCTTAGCTGTTGCACTACGCCTTCGGGTGTTAGGTAACCAAATATTTGACAGCTACCACCTAAGACTTGTTCCCTGCCAAAGACTGAATCTAGGGCATCTAGGTGCGACATGCCGTTAAGTAGAGGCACAATTCTTACGCCGTCCTTAACAGCGGGCTTGATCGCGTCGATGCTGCTTTGCAAGTCCCATGCTTTGCAGCTTATAAAAATCACATCGTAGTCTGGCTTTAAATTTGCCGCGATGACCGTTGTTACTTTTAGGCTAATGCGGCCGTCTAAATTGTGTGGGCTTTCGATTAACAAACCATCGCGCGCCAGTTGCGCTGCACGTTTTTCACGCACTAAAAAAGTCACGTCACTACCAGCTTCATGCAAACGCCCGCCGAAATATCCACCCGTACCGCCTGCGCCTAAAAATAAAAATCGCATTACTATTTATCCTTTTGTAGTCTGCTTACTTGTCTGGAGACGCCCGTTAAATGGGCTTCTGCAGCCTCTAGTGAACGATCGCGTTGGGTAATTATATCGTCGATTGTTAATGCCACGGCAATATCTGGCGTCACACCTTCGCCTTCGATGCGTTTGCCTTTGGGTGAGCGATAGCCGATTTCGCTGTAAGCCATTTGCCCGCCGCCGGGCAAATCCATCAGCCCAATATAGCCCAGCAAACAACCGCAGGTGCGTTGCCCCACAATGGTGGCACGACCAAAATCTTGCAGTAGTGATGCCATCAGCTCAGAAGCTGACGCCGAGCTTTCATTGGTTAAAATTACTAAGGGTTTGGTGTATGCCAGTGCCGCATTTGCCTTTAAAACAGGGCTAATAGGGATGACTGGATAAAACCAAACGGTGATCGGTTTGCCATCGCGAGTGAGGGCTTTGGCACCGGATTTATCTTCAGTAAAAAAGCGCATCGTCATCGCTTGTGCGGCCGACGCGAGCCCGCCGCCGTTGCTGCGCAAATCGATGATTAACCCCGGAGTATCTTTCAATTTTTCAATACCCGCCAGCACACGCGATTGCGATGTAAGTGAAAAACTTGAGAACCGAATATAGCCATAGCCTGATGGCAAAGTGCGCACCGAGGTGTCCGAACCTGTGGCAAAGCTTCGGCGCTTCAGCGTGGTGATAATTGCGCCCGCGCCGTTTGTGCGCATGAAGTGCATAGAAATTGTGCTATCCACATCTCCCGCTAATAGTTTACGAAACGCGATGCGTTTACGCGTCCATGGGGTGGATGTTTCGCGCGCATTCGCTTCTAACTTACGCAGGTAAATTAGCGCTGGTTCGCCTTCAATGTGCGTCACCACCATGCCCGCGCGGACGCCAGCAAAATAAGCGTCAGAATCGCCATTGACACCCGTCACCAGTAGTTTTCCCTCAATTTCAGCCAGCGCAATGCCGAGCGCATGCACCTCTTGCTCACGCGCATTGCGCACGTCTTTGGGCGAATGCACGCGCGTGTGAGAATCCTTTAGCACGCCGGTAAATTTATCGAGTAATTCCCAAAACTCATCATCGGTTTTAGCCGCAAGTATCAACGGCTCATAAGTGCGCCGAGCAGCTACCCAATCCACGCCGTTAAGCTGGGGGTCGTAGTAG
>JANNXI010000038.1:0-15304 GCA_031409495.1 Betaproteobacteria bacterium | reverse complement strand
CAACCGCGATCAATCTATTTTACGGGCTCGAGGCACCATAGGCTATTCGACCATGCCGCTTGCAACAAAACCCCGCTATCTACGATACGCCTGTTCAAGGCCAATGCGCGGTCTCGGTAGACACTCGCGGCTATTTTAGGGTGTTTTCAAGGGTCACTTAGCTAACCAATCCCGCGCTGGTAAAAAATCAGTCAGCAATTGCGCTTCCGCACTTCCGACTTCTGGCTCATGCCGATAGCGCCACTGCACCGTTGGCGGGAGGGATGCCAATATCGATTCCGTACGGCCACCGGATTGCAGGCCGAACAGGGTGCCTCGGTCGAACACCAAATTGAACTCTACGTATCTGCCCCGGCGGATGGCTTGCCAGTCGCGGTGGGCTTCAGTGTAAGTTGTGGCATTGCGTTTGGTGGCGATTGGAAGGTAGGCAGGGATGAAGGCGTTGCCAACGGATTGCATTAGGTTGAAGGCGTGCTCAAAGCTTTGTTCATGGAAGTCATCAAAAAATATGCCGCCGATGCCTCGGGCCTCTTGTCTATGTTTGAGATAAAAATAATCGTCGCACCAAGTTTTAAATTTTGGGTAGTAGCTGGAGTCGAGCGCATTTAGGGCGTCTTGGTTAGTTTGGTGGAAGTGCCGGGCATCTTCGGCAAAGCCGTAAAAGGGGGTTAAATCCATGCCACCGCCAAACCACCATGCGTCTGCCTCACCTGCCGAAGCAGCTTTAGCCATAAAGCAGCGCACGTTCATGTGCACGGTGGGCACGAACGGGTTGCGCGGGTGCAGCACGAGTGACACGCCCATGGCTTCCCATGGTCGCCCTGCCAGTTCTGGACGGTTAGCCGCGGCTGTGGGCGGCAACTTGCTGCCGAGCACATGAGAAAACAGTACCGCGCCACGTTCTAAAAATGTGCCGCCTTCAATTAAGCGCGATAACCCACCGCCACCTTCAGCACGTTGCCATTCGTCGGTGATGAAGGGCCGCTGTTCAAGCGAGCCCAAGGCGGTGATGATGTGGTTTTGAAGACCGAGTAAATAAGTTTTAACGATGTCGCTGTACATGGTGGGCTTAAGAAAAGAACTGCCGTTTCGAGGTTAAATGGCCAGAGAGTGTCTAAATACGGGGGTCTTCAAGCATGGCTTGCGGACACCCTATTTTGGCTAGTAGTAGTTGGAAGTACCCTATTTCAGGGTGTTTCCGACCATCTTATGGGGTTTTTGGGAATACCATCGAACCACACCAGCCTATTCCCGCTTTGAAAGCGCCCTATAGCCAATATCGCTGCGGTATTGCATCCCGTCGAACTTTATTGCTTCGGCACCTTCATACGCCGCCTTAGCCGCTAACTTTACGGTGTCGCCAAGGGCGGTTACGCACAGCACCCGGCCGCCGTTGGTGAGCACTTTGTCGTCTTGGGCAATCGTACCGGCGTGGAATACTTTGACACTTTCATCGAGCGACCCAACATTTAAGCCATTAATCACATCACCTTTGCGCGGGTTGTCTGGATAGCCGCCCGCAGCCAGCACCACGCCGAGGGCCGCACGGCGGTCCCAGTCGGCTGTGGTTTCATCCAAAGTACCTTCCACCGCATGGTCGAGTAGGTCGAGCAGGTCAGTTTTTAGACGCATTAAAATCGGCTGGGTTTCCGGGTCGCCCAAGCGCGCATTAAATTCCACCACTCGCGGCGCACCGTTGGCGTCAATCATCAGTCCGGCGTATAAAAATCCAGTGAAGGGCGCACCTTCTTGAGCCATGCCACGCAAAGTGGGCATGATAACTTCGCGCATGGCCTTAGCGTGCACTTCGGGCGTGACCACGGGCGCGGGTGAATAGGCGCCCATGCCGCCGGTATTGGGGCCTTCGTCGTTGTCAAATATGCGTTTATGGTCTTGGCTTGAGGCAAACGGCAGGGCTGTTTTACCGTCGCAGAGGCAAATAAAGCTGGCTTCTTCACCGACCATGCATTCTTCAATTACCACGCGCGCACCGGCTGGGGCATTGCCCAAAATGGCATCGACCGCGCGCAACGCTTCATCCAGCGTAAGTGCCACCACCACGCCTTTACCTGCCGCCAACCCGTCGGCTTTGATGACAATGGGCGCACCTTCGGCCTGAATGTAGGCTTTTGCTGCTGCAATGTCGGTAAAAGTTTGGTAGCGCGATGTGGGGATGCTGTGGCGCACCATAAACTGCTTGGCGAAATCTTTACTTGATTCTAATTGTGCGGCTTGTTTGCTGGGGCCAAAGATGCGCAAGCCCGCAGCTTGAAACGCATCGACAATACCTGCAGCTAGCGGTGCTTCAGGCCCCACTACGGTTAAATATATATCGTTTGTTTTAGCAAAGGCCATTAATTCGGCTATATCGGTGATGGCCACATTAACCAGGCCATCTTCAGTGGCCGTGCCTGCGTTGCCAGGTGCCACGTATACGCGCGAGACTTTTTCATTTTGGACCAGCCGCCAAGCTAGCGCATGTTCGCGCCCGCCGGAGCCGATCAGGAGGATTTTCATAAGTTTCATAGGTCGGCTAACTAGATTATTCTACTTTTATTCAACGGTAACGCTTTTGGCCAAGTTGCGTGGCTTATCCACGTCGGTGCCACGCTGTAAAGCTGTATGGTACGCCAACAATTGCACCGGCACGCTATGCACAATGGGGGAAAGTACGCCTAAGTGACGCGGGGTGCGAATAACGTGCACCCCAATAGCTTCCTCAAAATGACTATCGGCATCAGCAAACACAAATAATTCACCGCCTCTAGCGCTCACTTCGGACATATTAGACTTTAGCTTTTCAATAAGCACATCGTTCGGGGCGATGACCACGACTGGCATTTGCGCATCCACCAAAGCCAAAGGGCCGTGCTTTAGTTCGCCTGCAGCGTAGGCTTCCGCATGAATATACGTGATTTCTTTAAGCTTTAGCGCGCCTTCTTGCGCGATTGGATAATGCGCACCACGGCCTAAAAATAGGGCGTGATCCTTTTTAGCAAAAATTTCTGCCCAACGCATAATTTGCGGCTCTAAGTTAAGCGCGTGTTGTAAGCTGCCGGGCAAGGTGCGCAATTGGCCAGCGTAGTCTTGCAACTGCGCCTCAGTTAAGGTGCCGCGTTCACGTCCCAGCATTAGCGTTAAGGTAAACAGCGCACACAGCTGCGTCACGAAAGCTTTGGTTGAAGCTACACCTATTTCTTTGCCCGCGCGTGTCAAGTAAACCATTGAAGAAGCCCGCGGAATGGCGCTTTGCGACACATTGCAAAGTGCTAAAACATGGCTGTGGCCAAGCTGCTTGGCGCGTTTTACGGCTTCTAGCGTGTCAAGGGTTTCACCGGACTGCGAAATTGCGATCACTAACTGCTGCGGATTTGGCACGCTATCGCGATAGCGATATTCATGGCCGTATTCGACATGGCAAGCCAAGCCGCTTAAAGCTTCAATCCAATATTTAGCGACTAAGCCTGCTAAATAGCTAGAACCACTAGCCAAGATGAGGATTGCGGGCGCATTAGCCAAAACAGCGGCGGCGCCGACGCCCAATTGCGCATCGGTTGTTGGCAAAGCAGCGTTTTCGGCAATCCAAGGCGCCAAGGTGTCCGCTGCAGCGCGCGGCTGCTCGTGAATTTCTTTTTGCATGTAGTGCTGATAGATGCCTAGCGCGCCGTCTTCTACGGAGATATCGAGCTTGACCGCGGCGCGGTCGACAAGGAGTGTGTTGGCATCAAAAATTTGCACTGCGGTTTCGGTGACCAGGGCCACATCCCCTTCTTCTAGATAGATGACGGTGTCGGTTTCGGCGATGATGGCACTCGCGTCGGAGGCAATAAAGTTCTCGCCGGGCTTTCCTAAGCCAATCAACAGCGGACAGCCGCGCCGGGCGCAGGTAATGGCGTTTGGCTCGTCACGGCAGAGCACAGCAATGGCATAGGCGCCTTCGAGCTGGGCTACCGCTTGTTGCGTGGCGGTGAGCAAATTTTGCGTAACTTGGTAGTGGGCATCAATTAGATGCGCGATGACTTCGGTGTCGGTTTGAGAGCTAAATGCATAGCCACGTTGCACCAATAAGGCTTTATGGTGGGCGGCGTTTTCGATGATGCCATTGTGCACAACAGCGATATTATTGTTAGATGTATGCGGATGTGCATTTGCCTCTGTCACGCCACCGTGTGTAGCCCAGCGCGTGTGGCCGATGCCACGCGTGCCAGTTACGCTATCGTGCTCAATTTGCGCGACAAGCTGGGCCACTCGGCCAGTGCGGCGCACAGTTTGGATCTGCGGATCCAAGGCCGGGTTGTGGATAACGGCGATACCGGCAGAATCATAGCCGCGATACTCCAGCTTGCTTAAGCCATCAACCAAGATTGAAACGATGTTGCGTGACGCAACGGCAGCGACGATACCGCACATAAATTAGGCTCTTCGTTTGGTGATATTGCTAAATGTAGTTTCAAATAATAACATGGCAGCCCGAAGACGCCCTTACATAGGGCATCTTCAGGCATTTTATGGCTTATTTTGGGGTTTTGACGGGGCGCTGCCAGTTGGCTTTCTGTTCTTGGGTTTTTGGGTTTAGGTTTAGGCTTGCCCCATCAACATCACGCCATATCGTCGTCCCTGCCGCAATAGTTGCACCAGCTGCAACCCGCACGGGCGCGACGAGTTGCACATCGGAGCCTACAAACACATTATCTTCAATGATGGTTTGGTGTTTGTTGGCGCCGTCGTAGTTGCAGGTGATGGTGCCCGCGCCAATATTCACACCGCTGCCAATGACGGTATCGCCCAAATAGCTTAGATGATTGGCTTTACTGCCCGCGGCCACGCTCGCCGCCTTCAATTCTACAAAATTACCAATATGCACATCTTGCGCTAAATTGGTATTAGGGCGAAGTCTGGCATAAGGGCCAATTTTGCAGTTTTTACCGACTAGGGCGCCATCAATCATGGTGAATGGCAGCACTTGTGTACCTGCGGCAATTTTGCAGTCTTTCAGTACGCAGTTAGCGCCCACTGTTACATTATTATCCAGTTCAACGGTACCTTCAAAGATACAGTTGATATCGATAGCGACATTAGCGGCGCAGATTAAGTTGCCACGCAGCTCAATTCTAGCGGGGTCAGCGAGGGTTACGCCATGATTCATCATTAGGGCGTTGGCACAGGTGATCTGGTATTGTCGCTCGGCACGGGCACGTTCAATTTGGTCATTTACACCCGCACATTCCCACGCTTGTTTAGGATTGCAGCTAAATTGCGCCGTGTTTTCCGCTGCTGCAAAGGCCATGATATCCGTTAAATAGTATTCTTTTTCGGCATTACCCTTCTGCAATTTTGGCAACCACTCAGCCAATTTTTGGATAGGGCAAGCGAGCAAACCGGTCCAAATTTCTTTGACTTCTTTTTCTGCCAATGAGGCATCTCGTTCATTTTTAATACTAGCCAAGTTGCCTGCAGCGTCTCGCATGATGCGCCCGAGGCCTGCCGGGTTTAGCACTTCTTGAGTGAGCCACACAAGTGCGTTGGTCGCTGCTGCTTTATCAGCTAGGTTACGAATGGTAGGCTCGGTAATCAAAGGTATGTCGCCGTATAAAATGAGCGCGATACCATCCGCGGCGCAATGTGGCAGCGCCTGCAAAACCGCATGCCCGGTGCCGAGCTGCTCGGTTTGCAGCGCCCAAGTGAGCGCTGCATCAGGAAACGCCGCGCGTACTTCTTCGCCTTGATAGCCATAAACAACCGTGGTGCTGGCGGGGTTGAGCTGTTGCGCGGTAGCAATAACACGCCCCAACATTGGCATGCCGCCCACTTTTTGCAGCACTTTGGGGAGTGACGACTTCATGCGTTTTCCCGCGCCAGCAGCTAGGATGATCACGGCAATATTGTTAGGGATGGCCATAGGGGTTGGTGTCGAATGATCAGAAGAGGTTTGCATGAGGTCGTGAATATTTTGTTAGATAATGGCTCAATGGGGCGATAAATAGTTTCTTATAGTTGTTTTTCTTCAATCCCTAAGACGATTTTCCCCCTATTTTCGTTCACTTCTCATCAAATAACTGGAATTTCTTCTATTTTTTCGCAGTTTTGACGCGGTCGGGCTGTTTTATACGGTTATTTTGGGTTCAAAATTACTAAAAATAGCGGTGAATTGCGTGTCCTTTAGGATTTCGCCTGGCAATATCATGGTATTTTTGCCGGGCGAACGGCTCTATGTTGCCGTTTACCCAGTCACACAATGCCACTTCTGACCAAGCAAGTGACCACCTTCTTGTGCCGCATGCACTATATTGTGTCATGAGTGTCCCTGCTATTTTTGCGTTCTTCATAGCAGAAGGCGGCCTGCCACAAGCAGCGTGTGTACGCCACTTGTTACACCGGCCGGGCTCTTTAGTTCTCGCCACACCAGAAACAAACGCAAATTTTTAGGCGAAAAAAAAGGCAGCGGAACTTCCGCTGCCTGGATTGTGTTGCGCCTCTAAACCGTTACGGTACTTACAGTATAACCCACTTTATTTAATTTTGCGCAATTTTTGTATGGCGGCCAATTGGGCAGCTAATTGTGCTAGCTCGCCTTCAACGGTGGCACGGTCTAGGTTGCTGGCGCGATTGGCTAACGCTTCTTCGGCTAAACGTTTAGCTTCAAGTAATTTTGCTTCATCCAAATCAGCTGCACGGACAGATGTGTCGGCCAAAATGGTAATTACTTTTGGCTGTACTTCCATTACGCCGCCAGAAACGTAAATTAGCTCCTCAGCTTCTTGACCCACAAGCTTTATCTTTACGGTACCGGGACGAATGCGCGTCATCAACGGTGCATGGCTCGGCAAAATGCCCAATTCACCGCTTTCGCCGGGGGCGATTACGCGCTCAGCTTCGCCGCTAAAAATTGCTTGCTCAGCCGAAACGATATTTACTTGGATAGTGTTTGCCATATTTAGCGACCAGTATTTTTACAACGAATTCAATTTAAGCTTGTGAAAAATCTATTTCAAACCATCTGTAGACACCCGAAAATAAGGCATTCTCAGGCACTACTTATTTCATTGTCTTTGCGCGTTCGATCGCTTCATCGATAGTGCCGACCATATAGAACGCTTGTTCTGGCAAGCTATCTACTTCGCCGTTTACAATCATCTTGAAGCCGCGAATGGTTTCTTTTAACGTCACATACTTACCTGGCGAACCGGTAAATACTTCGGCTACGCTGAATGGCTGAGACAAGAAGCGCTGTATTTTACGCGCGCGGTAGACGATTAGCTTGTCGTCAGGGGACAATTCATCCATACCCAAAATCGCGATAATGTCGCGCAATTCTTTGTAACGCTGTAATGTGTTTTGAACCGCGCGAGTGGTGTTGTAATGCTCTTCACCGATCACGTTTGGATCAATCTGGCGTGAAGTTGAGTCCAGCGGATCTACAGCTGGGTAAATACCAAGCGATGCGATGTCGCGCGACAATACCACTGTGGCATCGAGGTGACCGAAAGTGGTTGCGGGGCTTGGATCCGTTAGGTCATCGGCTGGAACATAGACAGCTTGAATCGATGTAATCGAACCTTTCTTGGTTGAAGTGATGCGCTCTTGCAAGCGACCCATTTCTTCAGCCAAAGTTGGTTGATACCCCACAGCTGACGGCATACGACCCAGCAGCGCCGATACTTCGGTACCTGCCAAGGTGAAGCGATAAATATTATCTACGAAGAATAAAACGTCACGGCCTTCGTCGCGAAAATGCTCAGCCATCGTCAAACCAGTCAACGCGACGCGCAGACGGTTGCCCGGTGGCTCGTTCATCTGGCCGTATACCAAGGCTACTTTATCGAGAACGTTGGAGTCTTTCATCTCGTGATAGAAGTCGTTACCTTCACGCGTACGCTCGCCTACACCCGCAAACACAGAATAACCGCCGTGTTGTTTAGCGATGTTGTTGATGAGTTCCATCATGTTCACGGTCTTGCCCACACCCGCGCCGCCGAACAAACCTACTTTGCCGCCTTTAGCAAACGGGCAGATAAGGTCGATAACTTTAATGCCGGTTTCTAGCAAATCTTGACTTGGTGAAAGCTCGTCGAATGTCGGCGCTTTTTGGTGAATGCCGCGTAGCGTTTCACCGCTTACTGGACCAGCTTCATCAATTGGGCGACCCAACACGTCCATAATACGACCCAATGTGGCTTTGCCTACTGGCACCATAATTGGCTTGCCGGTATTTTCAACGCGCATTCCGCGCTTCATACCGTCAGTAGAACCTAGCGCAATGGTTCTCACCAAGCCGTCACCTAACTGCTGCTGCACTTCTAGCGTCAGACCAATTTGGTCTTGCTTGAGCGCGTCATACACCCTAGGCATATGTTTGCGATCGAATTCTACGTCAACCACAGCGCCGATAATCTGTACGATTTCGCCTGATGTATTTTGGGTCACTGCATTCATGTTGGATTCCTATTCGATGTTTGGTGGTGCTTAGTATTTAATTTTTTGTTTGGTGTGCTATTAAGCCAAAGCCGCTGCGCCGCCAACGATCTCCGAAATTTCTTTCGTAATCGCCGCTTGACGCGACTTGTTGTAGATTAGTTTTAGCTCGCCAATTACCGTTTTTGCGTTGTCTGAAGCGGCTTTCATCGCCACCATTCGCGCGGATTGTTCAGACGCGATATTCTCAGAAACGGCTTGGTAAATTAGGGCTTCGACATAACGGATCAAGAGTTGATCCAAAACAGATTGTGGATCCGGCTCGTACAAGTAATCCCAACTAGTGTCAGGTGCGCCTAAACGCTCGCCAGACAACGGTAGTAACTGCTCACATACTGGCTCTTGCTTCATCGTATTGATGAACCTGGTGTAGCAGATATGCAGCGCGTCGATCTCGCCTTTGGAATACGCATCAAGTTGCAATTTGATGGCGCCAATAAGTTGATCTAGGTGGGGCTTGTCGCCCAATCCGATCACGTGCGAAGGAATATTCATGCCATAACGCGACATAAAACCGAAGCCTTTACCGCCGATTGCGGTACCTTGCACTTCAGCTTTAGCGCCTTCCCACTCTTTTACTTTGGCAACCAAAAGACGCAATACGTTTGTGTTTAATCCGCCGCAAAGACCTTTATCGGAAGTGACGACAATGACACCAATGCGCTTAATCTGCGAACGCGTGACTAAGAAAGGATGTTTGTAATCTGCCGTCGCATGGGAGAGATTGGCACACACGCTGCGAATTTTCTCACCATACGGACGCGCAGCGCGCATCCGATCTTGCGCCTTGCGCATTTTCGATGCGGCAACCATTTCCATCGCTTTGGTGATCTTGCGCGTGTTTTCTACGCTCTTAATCTTGGTGCGAATCTCTTTAGAACCGGCCATATTGGTCTCTTAAATCAAACCTGTTGGGATGCAAAATCAAAAATTAACAGCTATTGGCTAGATGCTTAATAGCTACCAGTTTTTTTGAAGTCTTTAATCGCGTCATGCATTGCAGCGTCATCTTCTTTGCTCATCGCTTTGGAAGATTCGATTTTGTCCATCAAGCTACCGTATTTTGTTTTCATGAAGCTAGACAACGACTTTTCAAAAGCCAAGGCGCGTTTAACTTCAACATCATCCAAATAGCCGTTGTTGGCTGCAAATAACGTTAACGCCATTTCATTTACTTGCAACGGCTGGTATTGGGCTTGTTTCATTAGCTCAGTTACCATGCGGCCGCGCTCAAGCTGCTTGCGGGTCGCTTCATCCAGGTCAGAGGCAAATTGCGCGAAGGCAGCAAGTTCACGATACTGCGCAAGTGCCAAACGCACACCACCACCGAGGTTTTTGATCACCTTAGTCTGCGCTGCACCACCCACGCGCGATACCGAAATACCGGCGTTAATGGCTGGACGAATCCCAGCGTTAAACAAGTCAGATTCCAAGAAAATCTGACCGTCAGTAATTGAAATTACGTTGGTTGGTACGAACGCAGTTACGTCACCGGCTTGGGTTTCAATCACGGGCAGCGCGGTTAAAGAACCAGTTTTGCCTTTTACTTCACCTTTGGTGAAGCGCTCGACGTAGTCTTCGTTTACACGCGCAGCGCGCTCAAGTAAACGTGAGTGAAGATAGAACACGTCACCCGGATACGCTTCGCGGCCCGGCGGACGACGCAATAGCAATGAAATTTGACGGTACGCTACGGCCTGCTTCGACAAATCGTCGTAAACGATCAAGGCATCTTGACCACGGTCACGGAAATATTCGCCCATTGTGCAACCCGAATACGGGGCAATGTATTGCATCGCTGCGGATTCTGAAGCAGTTGCGGCTACAACAATGGTGTAAGCCATTGCGCCGTATTCTTCTAGCTTGCGCACTACGTTTTTAACCGATGAGGCTTTTTGGCCGATGGCGACGTAGATACAGGTAAGGTCTTTTCCTTTTTGGTTGATGATGGCATCAATTGCAACGGCTGTTTTGCCGGTTTGACGATCACCAATGATCAGTTCGCGCTGACCGCGACCGACAGGAACCATTGCATCAACTGACTTCAAACCAGTTTGCACTGGCTGGGAAACAGATTTACGATCGATAACGCCTGGGGCAATCTTTTCGATTGGATCAAATTTCTTGGCGTTAATCGGGCCTTTGCCATCAATTGGCTGGCCTAGCGCATCAACAACACGACCGATTAGCTCCGGGCCAACGGGAACTTCCAAAATTCTGCCGGTACACTTAACAGTGTCGCCCTCAGTAATATGCTCATATTCACCCAAGATCACGGCGCCGACGGAGTCGCGCTCTAGGTTAAGGGCCAAGCCAAACGTATTGTTAGGAAACTCCAACATTTCGCCCTGCATAACGTCAGACAGACCGTGTACGCGGCAAATACCGTCTGACACTGAAATAACAGTGCCTTCGGTACGTTTGTTGCCCGCAACCTGAAGGTTTTGGATTTTTGATTTGATGAGTTCAGAGATTTCAGACGGGTTGATCTGCACGGCAGTCACTCCAATAAACTAATTAATGGTAAGAATTCGGTTTTCATGCACGCTTCAACCGCATGAATATGTACTTTTATTACGCTAAATGCCTTGAAGACACCCTATTTTTCCCCAAGGGGTCTACCTTCGGGCGCGGCATCTTCAGCTACTCCTTACTTCCTTAATGCACTAATGCTGTTGCCATTTGATTCAATGTATCGCGCACCGACGCCTGCACCACTTCGTCGCCCACTTGCACACGCGCGCCGCCAATTAAGGATGCATCAACAGAAACCGTTGCGTTTACTTTTTTGCCGTATTTTTTAGCCAAAGCGTGCACCAAATCTGCGGTGTCAGCATCCGACATTGGAAAGGCGCTGGTGATTTGCGCATTTACTTCGCCATCATGCTCGCGCTTGAGCGCATCTAACTGCTCAGCAATACTTGGTAGCAACGTTGCGCGCTGGCCGTCTAGCAATATCTTCACCAGCGTTTTCACGCCTTCGGGCATCACATTGCCTGCCACGGATGAAAACATTTCTAGCTTTTGCGCGCTTGTCACTTTTGGATCATGCAAGAGCGCCGACATTGCTGCATCTTTTGCAATTGCCGCTGCCATTTGCACGCCATCAGCGTAGTCAGCAAGCTGATTTGCTTCTAACCCAGCTTTAAAGGTTGCTTCCGCGTAAGGACGCGCGACGGTGACGAGTTCAGCCATGTTAGAGCTGCGCCTTTAGCTGATTAAGCATATCGGCATGCACGCCAGCGTCAACTTCACGCTTCAGGATTTTTTCTGCACCAGCCACAGCAAGCCTGGCCACTTGCTCGCGCAATTGGTCTTTGGCTTTTTGGGTTTCTTGTGCGATCTGGGCGTGCGCAGCCGCAAGAATACGATCCGCTTCAGCTTTAGCTATAGACTTCGCTTCTTCAATTTGTGCAGCGACTTGTTTGTCGTTTAGGGCACGCATTTCAGTTGCTTGGTCGCGCGCCTCTTTCAAGGTAACTGCACGCTGCTTTTCAGCTTCAACCAACGCGGCTTTGCCTTTTTCGGCTTCAGCTAAACCAGCGGCAATTTTTTGCCGACGGTCATTGATCGCCGTCATGAGAGGCGGCCAGATTTTGGCTTTTGCAAACCAAATTAGCGCTGCAAACCAAACTACCATTACAAACAAGCCAACGTTGACATTCATGAGAAAGCCCTATCCAGTTTTAATCGTGTTTTGAAACTAAATTACTTAATAACCGATAACAATGGGTTTGCGAATGCGAAGAACATGGCAATACCAACACCGATCAAGAATGCTGCGTCGATCAAACCAGCCAACAAGAACATAAATTTTTGTAACTGAGGAATCAATTCTGGCTGGCGGGCTGCGGCTTCCAAAAACTTAGAGCCCATGATGCCAATACCGATACAAGCACCCAACGCGCCCAAACCAATAATCAAACCGATACCCAAAGCCATGTTGCCTTGTACTAGCGCTATAAATCCTTGCATAATAATTCCCCTATGTTGATGAACGACTAATTAACTAAAACTAAAAAATTACGAATGACAAAACAAAAACCGCGAAAGCTTAGTGATGCTCGTGCGCCATCGCGATGTACACGCAAGACAGCACCATAAAAATAAACGCTTGTAACAAAATAATTAGGATGTGGAATATCGCCCAACCCAGACTCAACACGATAGACCCTGCGCTGTAGATCCCGCCTAACATGCCAAGCAAGCCAAGCAGCATAAATATAAGCTCGCCAGCGTACATATTGCCGAATAAGCGCATTCCCAAAGATACTGGCTTCGCAATCAATTCAATAATGTTGATGCCCAGATTAGGCAGCCAAAGCGCAGGGCTGGAGCCAAATGGCGCCGTGAACAATTCATGCAAAAAGCCGCCAAAGCCTTTGGCTTTTACGCTGAAGAACAAAATCAGGAAAAATACGGTGAACGACATGGCGAAAGTGATGTTCAAATCTGTGGAAGGTACGGCTTTCCAGTGATTTATGCCGATCAAACCCATGCCAGTCGCTACGAAGTCGATTGGAATTAAATCCATCAAATTCATGAGAAATACCAGAACAAAAATGGTGAGCGCGAGGGGCGCTAGAAATGAGCGATCACCCGGAAATACGTCTTTTACGGTGTCGTCAATAAATTCTAAGATGATCTCAATAAAGGCTTGAAACTTGCCCGGCACACCTGCGGTGACGCGCTGCGCCGCGATATAAAAAATACCCAAACCCACCACGCCCAAAATGAAGGACATGACGAGGGAGTCGAGGTTTACGGTACCCCAAAACCAATGTTTGTCACCAAAGGTGAATGTGCTGTTGGTCAGGTGATGACCAATATATTCCGAAGGAGTTTCGTATGAAGATGCCATATTTTAAAAGCCGTATTAATACTGTTTGATTCAACGAATAATGAAAAAGGCGCCTACGTGCCCAATGATTACCACGGATGCCGCAATGACCAACCACAACGCATTAAACCAGCCTGACGCGAATGCCAACCCCAACAACCCAGCAATGACAACAATTTTTAACAACTCAGCGAACAAATGTCGCCCAAAAACACGACCACCTAACCGCTTTTTGGCCTGAGCCTTGTTGCCCAAACCACCACTCAGAGCCCGTGTTTCAACTAACATATAACAGGCGTTACCGATTAAAACCGATGCCGCCCCCGCAATTGCGGATAAACTAAAATTTAACCCAAAAGGCAAGAGCACAAGCGCGAGCAATACAGCGATGGCACCCTGCAACAAGAATACTTTCAGATATATTTGCGCTAGCGAGTCTTTGAGCATAAATTTTTAACTGACGTTGCCCATAGAGCCAATAAACTACCAAAAACAGTCAGTTAAACGTTAAACAACTCATGACTTGGCAAACCGAAGGATTGTAAGCGTTTAGACCTAAAGTCGTCAACTGAAAATGCTGCGGCGCAGCATGTTTTGTGCAAAATACCAACGGATTAGCTGGCTACTGATCGTTGCCGCCGAGATTTTTTAATAGGCGCTGGGGCGCCTCGCGGCACTTTTGAACGCCAAGCTCCTAAGCGTGGCTGAAGACCGTGAGAAGTTGTCGCAAATCTGGTTGGGCTAGCGTTTTTCTAGTGGTTTTACCTATTATCCGCGTTGAGCCTTGATTGGAGAAGTCGCCGGACAAAGTATCTGCCGCTGAAAAACGCACACCACTTTACTCTATTGTTAAATTTGGCACATATGCACTCATTCGCCCTAGGTGGCATTCTACTGTTCGCCTTTCTATGGCACACTCTAGTTTGAATACGGGTGCCAAATTCCACTAAGCGACTGATATTGGCGCTTGGGCGTTTTTCCTCAGCGCTGGTTGCACCACCTACTTTTAAACTTTCAATCATATTTTTCCCCTAATTACTCCCTAATGGAAACCACTGTCCTATTTGCAGACGTGAGCGGTAGTACCAAGCTCTACGACGAAGCGGGTGACGCGATTGCTTTTGCAGCGATCAGGCGGTGTATTGACCTTTTTCGAGAAAAAACTATCGGCAGTGGGGGGCAGGTTATTAAAACTATGGGCGATGAGATACTCGCGCTTTTCCCGCACCCAAGTGCGGCAGCCGAAGCCGCGATCGGCATTCAGTTGGGTTTAGCCAGTATGTCCGAACCTATTCCGGGTCTGCGCATGGCTGCCCGCATCGGCTTTAACATGGGCGTCGTGATGGAACGTAACGACGACATATTTGGTGATACCGTAAATCTTGCTGCACGCTTTACCGAGCTTGCTACGCGCGGACAAATAATCACCTCGCAGGAAACAGCTAACGCCCTAGTGCCATTGCTAAAAATGGACACGCGCCGACTCTTCTCGATTCCAATTAAAGGAAAAACCGAGGAAATCGACATCTGTGAGCTACTTTGGGGAGAAATCGACGACGCCACAACGATGATCCCGAAAAATGAATCCCCTGTTTTACGGGTTATTACAAGCATCCGCATTCGCTACAAAGACCGCACTGTTGAAATGCCACGGGATTTTATTACTTTAAACTTGGGCCGTGATCTGGACGCAGATATGGTTGTTGAAGATCGAATGGCTTCACGAATGCATTGCGTGATTGAACATCGCCAAAACAAATTTGTGGTGGTCGATCAAAGCTCGAATGGCACTTTTGTGACCATCGGCAGCGATCGCGAAATCATGCTGCGGCGTGAAGAGTTAATCCTGCGCGGCCAAGGTTTTATAGTCCTAGGACAGTCGTGGGAAACCAGTGACGACGTGGTGCAATTTACTGTAAGTTAAGCTGCAGCAGGCACCACCACATTACGCTGACAAGTAGCACCCTAGTTCTGCACGAGTTTGCACACCAG
>JANNXI010000037.1:0-8175 GCA_031409495.1 Betaproteobacteria bacterium | reverse complement strand
GCCCGACGGCGTGGTCGCGCCAATCAAGCCGGCGCAGCTTGGGTATACATAAAACGCGCCTTCCGGTGTGTGGCACGCAAGCCCTTTGGCGTCATTCAACATTTTCACCACCAGATCGCGACGCTTTTTGAATTCCGCATTGTGTGGCGCAATAAAGTCCTGCTGGCCGTTGAGGGCTTCGACTGCGGCAGCCTGGCCGATCGAGGAGGGGTTGGATGTCGATTGTGATTGCACGTCACCCATCGCCTTGATGAGTTTTTCCGGACCACCTGCATATCCAATGCGCCAGCCAGTCATGCAATACGCTTTGCTGACGCCGTTCATCGTTAGTGTGCGGTCATACAAGCTTGGCTCAATTTGGGCTGGCGTGCAAAATTTGAAATCGTCGTACACCAAATGCTCATACATGTCGTCCGTCAATATCCACACGTGCGGGTGACGCACAAGCACTTCGGTGATGGCTTTAAGCTCGGCGTAGGTGTACGCAGCGCCGCTCGGGTTTGAGGGCGAATTAAGTAGCACCCACTTAGTTTTTGGTGTGATGACGGCTTCTAAATCAGCGGCTTTTAGCTTGAAGCCGGTGGCCTGTGTGCAGGGCACAATCACGGGCGTGCCTTCAGCTAGCAACACCATGTCAGGGTAAGAAACCCAGTAAGGCGCAGGGATGACCACTTCGTCACCAGGGTTGAGAGTGGCCATAAAGGCGTTGTACAGCACTTGCTTACCGCCAGTACCTACGCTAATTTGCTTCGGCGTGTAGGTTAGACCGTTTTCACGTTTGAATTTATTGACAATGGCTTCTTTAAGCTTCGGCGTACCGTCCACGGCCGTATATTTGGTATCGCCCGCCTGAATGGCTTTGATAGCTGCGTCTTTAATATTTTGTGGCGTATCAAAATCTGGCTCACCAAACGAAAGCGCGATAATGTTTTTGCCAGCGGCTTTGAGTGCGGCAGCTTTAGCAGAAATAGCGATTGTGGCTGATGGCTTAATGCGGCCAAGGCGAGAGGCGAGCAAGGTCATTTTTTGAACATCCCAGAAGTTGAAAACCGCAGCGAGGGTGGAAAATGCAAATTGTGCGGTGCAACAATATTATAGCGAGTTTTGGTGTTTATGGATGCATATAGGCGGTGACCTAAGCAGCTAGGTTTACACCCGACTAGGTCGCAACATTCCCGCCCATCGCCTTCGCCAACGCTGTCGCATTCCTAGCCACCATGCCGTAAATCGACAATTGCGGATTAGCGCCAATGCTAGTGGGGAAGGCCGAGCCGTCGAACACCGACAAATTTTCGATTTGATGATGGCGGCCATCGCCCCGTATTACGGACTTGCGCGGATCGCTACCCATGCCGCAGCCGCCCATGACGTGGGCGCTGGCGATATTGGCGCGCAGAGTTTTCATGGGTAAATTTTCGATTGCGGCTTTGGCTTCTTTCCACGACCGGTAGGCTTTAGCGTCTTGGTGCATGGGCACAACTATTTTCGCGTTAGCGGCAAATTCAATTTCTGCCATGCTCAAAATTGATCGTCGCACCCCCCGCCAGACAAATTCCGAAATTGAATAATCAAGCTGGCCGCTGCCGTCCGCACGAATATTTACTTTGCCGCCAATACTTTCGGGGTGAAAGCCATCGCGCAATAGCGCGATGGTTACGTGCATATTGGGCAGGCGCTTCATCCATTGTGCGTGCTCAATGCCAAAACCTTGCAGGGTAATACCAGCTAAAACAGGGTGGATTGGCGGCGCTTCAAGCTTGTAGCCGATTTCACCATTGATGGCTTGGGTAGCTAAAAAGTGATCGGAATAAATGGTTTGCGGCGCGCCAGAATAGGCTTCCACCTTTTTGTCCATAATTGCCGCACATGCGGCTGAAGGATGCAAAAATGTACGCGCACCTAAATTGCCATGTGGGTCGGGCAGGGCGGAACGTAGTAGAACAGCAGGATTATTTATCGCCCCCCCCGCCATGATGTAGTGCTTGGCCAACACGGTAATTTTGAATTCGCCAGCTTCAGTGCAAACGCCAATTGCGCCCATTTTCATACCGCGTGCGGAGAGCGAAGTAACACGCCCTAAACCATGCGCAAGCTTTTCAACACGAGCTGAATGAATCAGCAGCGCACCTTTATCTAGCGCCGTGGGAATGGTGGTCACGAGCATCGATTGTTTGGCGTTGGTAGGGCAACCCATACCGCAGTAGCCAAGGTTCCAACAGCCACGCACGTTACGGCGAATGGCTGCGCTAGGGATGCCCAAGGCATCACAACCACGACGCAAAATATCATTATTTTCGTTTGGCGGAACGCCCCAAGGCTCAATGTTTAAGCGGGCTTCCATCTGGGTAAACCACGGCAACATCGCGGCTTCGGTATAGTCTTTTAGCCCAAATTGCTGTTGCCAAAACTTTAAGGTGTCGGGTGGAGTACGAAAGCTCGATGTCCAATTAACGGTGGTAGAACCGCCCACCGACCGGCCTTGCAAAATCGTGATGCCCTTATCTTTAGTTTGCCGGCCCGCGGATTCTTGGTATAGCTGCGGATAGGCATCGCCCTCACGCATACGGAAATCACTTGAGCTTTTAAATGGGCCTTCTTCAATCATTACCACGGCTAAACCGGCAGAGGATAAAATTTCTGCCGCGGTGCCGCCGCCCGCGCCAGTGCCTACAATCACCACGTCACACTCAATAGCGATATTTTTGTTTAGGGTGCTGCCATCAATAACTTTCCAATTGCGTGCAGGGTCAGCAAGTGCGATTTTAATTGGATCTAGAATTTGCGATGCCATAGCGATAATACTTTTAGGTTGTGAAAGTTAAGTTAGAAGGTTGAATTACAGTTCGAGTTCTTCGCCAGATATTTATAGGCCCAGTTCTTTACCGTAAGGCGGCCCGCCATATTCAATGGCACCCCAAGATAGTGGATTTCCGTACCAACAGGCGATCATTGTTTTTGCCAGCGCTTGATACGCACCTTGCAATAGCGCAAAACGGTGGTTGCGCCAGCTCGTTAAAAACGCCGCAATTTCGGCCTCAGACGCTTCACCCCAAGGTTTAGAAACACCGGCTAGATATTTGCGGGTAAGCGAAAAATGCAGCAGGCTAAATAGCTCACGGATCTCGCCTTCAACCAATGGCGATAGCCCAGCAATAGTCCGATCAAACGCATCGACTACCTCTGCTATGGCCACTTTACGGGCTTCTTCAGCCTGCGGTAGGGTTCCTGCTAAAATCACGGGGGCGAGGGCAGCAATTAAAACTGCATCGGCGTTTTTAAGTTTCTTCAAGTCGAATGTGCCGCGTTCGGCTTGCATTTCAGGTTGTGCTGAAGCCGTACTTTGGAGCTGATTTACGATGCCTAAGCCTAGCGCCCCTACTAGCCCTGCTTGAAGAAAGGTGCGACGTTTTGATGGAATAATCATTGATTACTTTATCGTAATAGCAGTTTTATCATGGCCGCAAAACGCTTGCCATAGGGGGGGTGAAATAGCGTCAAGCCGTTAAAACGCGCTTGGTGAAAAATTGGTTTCATTTTGGAAAACGTCTCAAAGCCGACGCGCCCGTGATATGCACCCATGCCAGATGCGCCCACGCCGCCGAAGGGCAGTTCTTCTTGGCTAATGTGCATCAGACATTCGTTGAGCGTGACGCCACCGGCGATGGTGCGATTGATTACGGCGTTACTGTTATCGCTGTTCCTGCCGAAGTAGTACAGTGCTAACGGCCGGTCGCGCTTATTGACGAAATCAATCGCCGCGTTGAGGCTGTCATAGGGCAAGACCGGTAGCAAGGGGCCAAATATTTCGTCGGTCATCACCTTGGAATCGAGGGGCGCGTTGAGCAGCAGTGTTGGCGCTATTTTGCGACCGCTTTCGAATGATTCGTGCGCTGGATTGCAAGTGTGCAGGCTTGCGCCACGGGTAGACGCATCGCTGAGATAGCTCTGCAAGCGCTGGTGATGCCGATCGTTAATTATCGCGCTGTAGTTGCTATTGCTGGCAAGGGTGGGATACATTTTTGTCACAGCCCGCTGGGCAGCCGCTACAAAGTCCTGCTCCCGTCCCGCCGGTACAAAAACATAATCTGGCGCAATACAAGTTTGACCTGCGTTTAAACACTTGCCAAACATAATTTTTTGGGCAGCGTCATCAAGGTTGCACTCAGGCCCGATGATTGCCGGTGACTTTCCGCCAAGTTCTAATGTAACCGGCGTTAAATTGTTAGCTGCAGCGCGCATCACATGGCGGCCAATACTGGTGGAACCGGTAAAAAGTAAATGATCAAACGCTAAATTTGAGAATGCAACGGCAACTTCTGCCTCGCCGTTGATCACGGTAATATGGTCAGGTGCGAAATTTTGTGCGATGAGTGTTTGCAGCAGTGTGCCAGTTTCAGGGGTGAATTCGCTCATTTTTATCATGACGCGATTGCCGGCCGAAAGAGCCGCCACCAATGGCCCTAACGCCAGCAAAATAGGGTAGTTCCAAGGGACGATGATGCCGACAACGCCAAGCGGCTGAGGGCGAATTTCGGTGCGCGCTGGCATAAACCACATTGACGCCAAACGATGCTTGCTACGCATCCAGCTACGTAAGCAGGATTTCGCGTGCTTAATGGCGGAAATCGCGGGGAAAATTTCCAAGAGCTGGGTTTCCTCGCGGCTGCGATGGGAAAAATCAGCAGAAATTGCATCGCCAATGGCTGCTTCATGTTGGTGCAAAATCTGTAACAACACTTCTAAATTGGCGCGGCGCTCGGACAGAATCGGTGCAGGTTTTCCAGTGTAGGCCGCTTTTTGGGCAGCAAAAGATGCGGTCAGGGCATCAATTTGTGCTGAAGTGGTAGAAGACTGCAATGGTGATGATAAATCCATAGAGCTACACCCTAGGTAAAATGGTTATCCATAAGAATAGCAGTGTTAGCACTTTTTTCGCACCAAATTTGATGGTTTTTTAGATTGATTCATCTAATTATTATTTGGCGGAATAGTTCTGCCCAACGTGTGTCGATGCATAACTCAGGCGGGTTCTTTGTTAAACTCCGAGGAGTAAATGCCACCGTAGCTGTACCTCTACCCATGCCACATGGAAAATTGATACCGTCGATGCCCTTAAGCCCACTCCGCACAGTACGACGCACCGTATTCCGTACGGCCTTGGGGCTCCTGTTTCTGGGCGCTTTCAATATGGTGAGCGCAGCAAATGTGGCGAAAACTACGAGGCTGGCGCTAGCCACGGCCACTGTCGCAACAACAACCGCAACCGCAACAATTTCTGCAACAACCGCCAAGGCAATAGTTACATCGACACTGACACAAACACCACGCACCGCAAGCTACCGCGCGCAGTCGTTTAACGCTGCGCAGGGTGCGATCAACAATGTGTTGGTAGGCGTCACAGTTTTACAGGATGGTCGCATTGCCATCATCAGCGATCGCGGGCCGCCGATGGTTTTTGACGGACACCGGTTTCAAGCGTTTGAACACGAAGCCGATGCGCCGTTTCCAGCGCAGGGGAGCTACGCCATCGTGCAACGCCGCGATGGTGTGGTGTTTGTGATTAGTCGCGAACGTGGCGTGTTGCGTTATGCCGATAAACGTTGGGCGACGGTGCCGTTGCCCGACGGCGCAACTGGCAACCGGGTAAGTCTAGGCAGTGATGGCAACGACGTGCTTATCGCCACTAACACTGGCGTCTACCTGTTGCGAAGTGATGCCAAACCGATGGTTAAACTAAGTACCATTGCTAAAGTTACCGCCCTGGCGCAGGCCATGGACGGTACGCTTTGGATTGGTGCGCAATCGGGCCTTTATCGCGTCGCACCGGGTGGCACCACAAGTGAAGCCGTTTTCACGAGTGAAATTTCTAACGTGCATATTTGGTGTCTCACCGTGGATTCCCAAGGTCGGGTATTAATTGGCACGCGCGGTTTGGGCTTGGGTATTGTTGAAGGCGATTCGCTTCGGTTTATTCGGCAAGAAAATGGCCTGCCCCACGACGTGGTGCGCGCAATTGTCTGCGTAGAAGGCGCGATCTGGTTAGCTACAGCAGGCGGCGGCATTGCTAAAATTGAAGGAAGTGAAATTAGCGTTTTTGATAGCACCGATGGACTCGCCAGCGATACCGTGACGTGGTTGACGCCAGATGCTGGAGGCGTGCTTTGGGCAACAACTGCCGGCGCAGGTTTAAGCAGGCTTTGGCCGAGCGGTTTCAGTCATGTGGTTGATAAAACGGGTCGGCGCGGCGGTTTTCATTACGCCTTGCACCGTGATGCAAAAGGGCAAATATGGGCCGGCTCAAATGAGGGGTTATCACACATTCGTGGCTTGATCAGCACCCGCATAGGTGCGCCGGGTAATGCTCAAGCAGGCACTGTGCTGAGCATCGTCGATGCACCTGAAGATCGACTGCTCCTAGGCACGCGGCGCGGATTATTTAGTTATAAGAATAATGAAGGATTCCGCCTGATTGTGGGCGCTGGGAACCTTACCGATGTAAGAGTGTTGAAGCGGCGCGACGGCACAATTATTGTGGCAAGCGAAAGTGCGCTTTGGCGTTATTCTGGCAACGGTTTGGTGCCGCTTGCCAAATTGCCAAGTGGTGCGGTTGAATCGTTGTTTGACGACATCGAGCTAGGTTTGCTCATCGCGACGAATCGGGGCGCTTATTCATACAATGGTAGCGAAGTGCAAGCGCTGGGTAAAACGGCGCGGCGCGGCAATTTCTATCGCGACGGAGATGCGCTACTAGTCACGGGTGAAAACCTGAGCATTTGGCGCAAAGACGATTGGCAAGACATCGCGCTTGTAAGCGGGCAGGCGGGTAGCGGACAGATCTTCTCAATCTACGGCGGCGCTACGCGGGTTTGGATGACCGCGCCGGCAGGGTTGTTGTCGGTTTCACGCCAGGCGCTGCAAGAAATAGTCGAAGCAAAAGCTGCTGCTGGCGCGGGTGGCGGTGTTGCAAACCCATTGTTGTTGCCTGCGGATCGCCTGAGCCTGCAAGATGGGCTGGCTTCTACTGAGTTTGAGAGCTCGGCGCAGGCGTTTTTATCGATTGAGCAGGGCGGCATCTATTTTGTCAGCACCGGTGGCGTTAGTTTGCTCGAGCCGGCAGTATTGCAGCGACCCCTGCCCGTAAATCGCGTTAGCGTCATGCATTTAGCAAATGAATCTGCCAGTTTTGCCGCAGTTTCGGGAGTAATTCTACCTGCTGGTACCAGGCGGGTGGCGTTGTCGCTGGCCGCACTTCCAGCCGCGATGAGCTCGAACATGCGGGTGCGCTATCGCTTGTCACCGATTGAAACCTCGTTTCGAGATGACGCCGGCCTGCGCGAGGCGGTCTATGGTGGTTTAGGCCCTGGAAATTATCAACTTGAACTTGAAAGTGACTTGAATCTGCAGCAAAGCGCGAGTACTTTTGCCTTTCAAATTGCACCGTTACCATTAGAACGCTTGAGCGTGCGGATTGCGCTGATGCTCCTTGCGCTTGGTGTGGTCGTTTTATTGCCGCTCTTGCATATTCGTTCGCTGCGCGTACAGCGTGAAGCGCTGTTAGCGAGCGTCGCCGAAAAAACCGAGAGCTTGCAGCGACAAGCGGTGACTGATGGGCTCACGTCCCTAAAAAATAGACGTGCATTTGATCAGGCGTTGACAAGTGCATTGGCTGGCGCGGGGGAAGTTGGTTTAGTGATGTTGGATGTAGATTACTTTAAACGCTATAACGATACATTGGGACACCCCGCTGGCGATCAGTGCCTGATTGCTTTGGGGGAGGCGTTCCAGCAAGTGGCCGATGAAAATGACGCGTTCGCAGCGCGAATTGGTGGTGAGGAATTTGCAATATTGATCCATCGCGATGCGCCAACAAAGCTTGCGCAAGTAGCGTGCGCGGCGCATCAAGCCGTAGTCGCCATTGCGCTGCCACATCCACATGCGCCAAAAGGCGTTGTTTCAGTCAGCGTAGGCGCTGCATTCGCTAAAAATGCCGACGCCAATGACTTGCTGCGTCGTGCTGATTCGGCGTTATATGACGCAAAGCAGCAAGGACGAGATTGTGTTGTCATTGCCGCTGAAGTAGGCTAACTCGAGCAATTTTTAACAATAACAAAGCAGTAAGGCAACACAACAACAAAATATGACGATAAAAAACCCATCTAAGCTGTTGGTTCACCT
>JANNXI010000036.1:0-22030 GCA_031409495.1 Betaproteobacteria bacterium | reverse complement strand
ACCGCATTAACTGTGGGTCGTAGTAGCGTGCGCGGTAGTAGTACAGGCCCGTGCCGTCATTCTCACGTCCTGTGTATTGGTGCGGGTTGGCTGATGCCGCGCCGGTTTGTGTGGTGGCACCGTAGGGTTCGTAAACGTAGGTGGTGACGATGTTGCCGGTGGCGTCGGTTAGCGCTATTACGTTACCTAGATGATCGGTGAGTGGGTAGGTTTCAGTAGTACCGTCGGTGCGCGTTAGGTAGCTATCAATGCCCAACCCGGTTAGGTTTGCGCCGGTGACGGTTGCACCCTGCTTTTCAAGCACGGGGTTTGCGCCATCGAAGGTTATTTGCGTGTTGATGCCGCTGGTGATGGGGGATGTTTTTGCAATGCGGCGATCGGCTACGTCATAGGCAAAGCTTGCTGGGGCTGCGCCACCGATTGCGGTGAGCCGGTTACGCGCGTCCCAGGTGTAAGTTTTAGCGCCGTTGGTTTGCATGTTTCCCTGTGAGTCGTAGGTGATGGATTGCCCGTTCCACGTTGTTAGCCGGTTGTTGGCATCATAGGCCGCGTTGGCGGTGGTGGCAAGGGGTAAGCTGGTGTTGGCCATTGCCATCGTATTCATCAGTGACGATGGCGATATCTTGGCGATCTGTAACCGTAAGCATGCGCCCTGCGCTATCGTGAGCGTATAGCTCAAACAAGCCCTCTGGATACGTAGCTTTCGTAACGTAGCCAGCTGCGGAATACTGATTGAACACCCTGTAATCGACGAAACTACTTCGAGCTAGCTTAATATCTTAGGGAGCTCAAGCAGCTACCCAGCGTTAAATGCTATGCTTTTAAAATCGGCAAATGCGCAAACTTACTGCCTAACACTGTCGCGGAATTGCCATTCCACCATTGATCGATAATCGTGGAATAAAGCGAGCGGAAATCAACTGCAAACGGTATATTGCCGTTGCCGTCTAAATTATTGAGTTGTGGTGCTTGGCCGTACAAGCCGCCCGCCACTTTACCGCCAGTTAAAAAGTGAACATTGGCGGTGCCATGATCGGTGCCAGCGCTATCGTTACCCTTAGCGCGGCGGCCAAATTCGGCATAGGTCATCACCAAGGTGTTGTTCCACATATTCAGCTCTTGCATGGCGGCTTTCAATGCAACGATCCCGTCAGCTAGCTCCTTTAGCAAATTAGATTGGGTTCCTAATTGCCCCGCATGGGTATCAAAACCGCCAAGGGTCAGGCGGACCACGGCTGTACCAGCCTTGCTTGCAACGAGCTGCGCGGCAGTGCGAATCTGATAGCCGAAGCCTGTTTTCGGAAACTCGGTTTTAAACACATAATTAGCGTTCAATTTGCTCGCCGCATGCACGATTTCGTTTTCTACACTCAGCAAATGGCGCAGGGCCGCATTGCGGGTGTCTTGGTTGGTTTTAGCGAGTTTGGCGTTACGTAAAAACTGCGCGGTATCAGCAAGCGCAATCGCCCGTACGCCCACGCCAGATAAAGGCCCCATGTCATTAGAGCCCACCACCACGCCGTCGGCCGCAAATTGTGACGGGACCGGCGCCACTCTAAAGGTGCGCGCCAGCCAGCCAGCATCTAAGTAGTCTTCGCTGTTTGATGCGGTATCCCAAATTTCGATGGATCGAAAGTGAGACTGGTTTGGCTTTGGATATCCAATGCCCTGCACAATCGCCAGCTCTTTTTGCTCCCACTGCGGGATTAGCGAAGCCAGCGCAGGATGCAAGCCCTCTTTATCACTAATTTTTATGAGCTGGTCTGGATTAAGCGCGATTTTTGGGCGAATTTCCGCATATTTGGTATCGGTATAGGGCACGACAGTATTTAAGCCGTCGTTGGCGCCTTTAAGCTCGATGAGGATCAATAAGTTTTTGTAGTTTCCTGCGCGAGTTGTGATCTGCGCAGGGAGCGTGCCGTTCCCCGCGTCGGCCGTTAAAGCCTGCGCCCATGCGGGTATTAACACGGCACTACCAAACCCAGCAGCAGCAAGCCCACTCGCTCCGCGTAAAAACTGGCGACGCTTCAATGTTACCTTCGCATGATTCATAACTTGCTCCATTTTAAAAATTGATTGGCGCTTATTTAAGCTGGTAAGTTGGGTCATTCACCAAGTGTCGTAACGCCAGCAATGCTTGGTCTTCGCCCATAATTGCTGCGTTTACACCAAGTGCCGTTATTCTGGGCGGGTTAACCGGCGCGATGGGCAGCACCACGCGGCGCATCGCCGCCTCACCATCGGGTTTCATGAACGACTTTGCAAACGCTGGCAAATTCATTTGCACCCCGCCCATACTCCGTTCCATCCGCCGCGCCAATCGTGCATCTTTACTTGGTAGTTTATCGCCATTCATTTCGGCCATCGTATCCATACTAGCCATCACCGCTTCCATACGATCTTCGCTACCAAACAAGCGATCAAGCATTTGCTTCCGATTCAATAACGACGCGGTATTTACCCATACTTCGCCGCCTGGCCAGCCTTTTACGTTTGGCGGCATAAACAAATTTTGACCGAGCAATGCGCTTTGCAGCACGAATGGCCGCACGTTTGGTGGCCTAACGTTGAAGGTTTTAATCGTGCCCACGATAAATTCTACGGGCGATTTGATCAACGATCCGCGGTTTTCGATATCGTAAAATGCATCGCTGCTCAACATGGCATGCATTAACTTTGCTAAGTCATAACCGCTATTTTGTAGCACTAAAGCTAGACGCTTGACTTCAGCTTCATTCGGCGTTGGCGATACAAACTCGCGCCATAATTTACGCGTGATGAATTGCGCGGCTTCGGGTCTAGCCAAAATTAAATCGATAACTTGATCGCCGTCAAAATTACCTGTTTTTCCAAACATCGTTTTCTTGCCAAAGTCGTGCGCACCCCGGCGAAACATATACTTTCCAGTTTCACGATCAACGCTCCAGCCGGTGAAGGCACGAGCGGCTTCTTTAATATCTTTCTCGGTGTAATTGCCTTCGCCGAGGGAGAATAATTCCATCACCTCACGGGCAAAATTTTCATTTGGCGCTTCTTTTTTGGAATTAACGCTATCAAGGTATATGAGCATTGCCGGATCGCGGGAAACCTCGCGCAGCAAGGTGCCAAAATTACCTAGAGCATGCTTGCGGAACAGCATGTTTTGCGTATAAACAATATTAGCGATGCGCACTTTTTGCTGACTGGTGGCGAAATGGTTATGCCAAAATAACGTCATTTTCTCGGCTAGCGGCGTTTCTGTCTGCAGCATATTGGTCATCCACCAATCGCGCAACTCCATGGTGCGGTCGTTATTTAATTTGCGCGCTATTTCTTGGCCTTCGCGTCCTGCTAATTGCAAGCTCTTCGGTGTAGTGGGTGGTTCATCCACCCATATTGGGCTAGGCGTGAGCGCTGCCATATCGGCGGGCAACACCACCATGCGCGTAGCGGCTTGCCGAGTTAGAGGTGCCAGTTTTGCGATTTCAGCTTCTGCCGTTGAAAATCCGGTGCGACTCAACAAATGCCGTGCAGCGTCCTCGCCTATGGCAGCAGCTGCGCTCGGAAGCGGCGCTGCCGTAGCGAGTGTGGACGGTAGGAGCAACGCAAAGATCACTGATGCCAGCACTGCTATAAGTGTAGCTAAAAGCATTGAGGCACCTAGCGTCAGCAAAGCCCATGGCGCCAATCGCAACGGTTCCGTCTGCGATCTAAAAAATTTAAAAATACTCATGATGGATGCCTTTGCGCAAATGGACATGATGCCCACTTACTATTGATATCGAAAAGGAATGGCCATATTGTGAAACGTTCACGCTTGCGGCTAGCCGCTTTAAAGCAACCACAAGCGTGAAGGCCAGAAAACTTATGCGCCTTTTTTATGCATTTTTGCTCTTGCTGCCAGCATTTCTTCATGCGATAGCTTACCGTCGCCATTGGCGTCAATTTTATCAAAGTGCTTTGCCAAACGCGGGGCATTGGCTTCGGCTTCAGCGCGGGTTACGAAACCATCTTTATCAGTGTCGATTTTTGCGCCACGCATCTGCATTGCAGCACGGTGCCCGGCTTTAAATTCGTCAGCGGAAATCTGGCCGTCCTTGTTGCGGTCTAGCACATCAAAGCGCTTTGCTACTTTTGGCAGCCCAGCGTCGGCTTCGGCACGACTAATTTGATCATCCTTATTCGTGTCAGCGGCTTTGAGCGCATCAGCCATTGCGTGCCTAAGTGGATGCGCACGGTGTGCATCACCAGCAAACGCTTGACCCGTGGCTAACACGGTTAAGCCAATTGCCAATAGCCGGAAGCTCTTTGTTGATTGTTGCGTTAGTTTGGTAGCAAGTGTCGTTTTCATATGAATCTCCATTTATTAAGGTGGTGGCGCTAAGTTCAGTTCAAAACAAGCTTAAACATGATGATGCTAAGCCTACAGATAAGAACGAGCCTTACGCCGTTTAGTTGCCCACAACTCGTAACGCCCTGTAACAGAGAAGCCGATTTTTAAGAAATACTAACATTCAGTTACAAGTGCCTCTCATTTCTGGCCAACCCACAGCCTTTTCGTTGGCTTAGTTTGCGATAATCACGGTGTCGCTAAAAAATTGAGATCAATATACCAATGACCCAACAAAATCCGCAGCAACGGCATCGTATCCTCGTTGTAGACGACGATTTGCGGTTGCGAGATCTACTCAAGCGCTACCTCACAGAGCAAGGTTTTGCGGCAGATACCGTGCCCGATGGCGCAGCCCTCGATCGCGCCGCCGCGCGCACCCGTTACGATCTCATTGTGCTTGATGTGATGCTGCCTAACGAAGATGGCTTTGCAATTTGCCGCCGGTTGCGCGCACGCACTGGTGCGGACGGCCAAATACCGATCATCATGCTGACCGCTCGTGCAGACGATGTTGACCGCATTGTTGGGCTAGAAATGGGAGCGGATGATTACTTGCCCAAGCCTTTCAATCCGCGTGAATTAGTGGCGCGCATAAATGCAGTTTTGCGTCGCCAAGTCGCCCTTCCTACACCAGGCGCGCCCACTATTGACGACGAAATTATCCACTTTGGGCCGTTCGAACTCAATTTAGGTACGCGTGAACTCCACAAAAGCGGCGAAACGCTGCCCATGACAACAGGCGAATTTGGTTTACTCAAAGTTCTCGCCTCGCAAATTCGCGTGCCCTTATCGCGCGACAAATTGATGGAGCTGGCTCGCGGCCGCGAGCATGAAAGTTTTGATCGTTCTATCGATGTGCAGATATCGCGCTTGCGCAAATTGTTGGGCGAAGATAGCGCCAACCCGCGTTACATCCAAACTGTGTGGGGTTTTGGGTATGTATTTGTTCCGGATAGCAAAGAAACCGTGAAGAAATGAAGCTATCGGCACTCCTACCGCAATCTATGCTGGCACGAACGACCTTAGTAATCGCGCTAGCACTTGTCTTGAGCCAATCACTATCGGTGTGGCTGTTTAGGTTTTATTCGGTGCAACCACGCCAACAGCTCGTCAATAACGGCTACATCAGTCACTTAAAAACAATTCGCACAGCCCTCGAGCTCATTCCTGAAGCAGCACAAGGCGAATTTATGTCGCGGCTACGCGAGGATAAAGGCATTCGCGTGCAACCCGCTTCACGTGTCCGCGATGATGCTCCACTTGAGCTCGCCCCTGATATTCCACCGCTACGCGTCGCACGCGAAAAACTCAAAGAGCTTTTTGGTGCTGAGGCCGATATTTATGTGTTCGAGCGGCCAAAAGCAAGACGACAATTGCTCGCTGATGCACCGCCATTAATGCCACTCCTACTCACAAAACTGCCGATCAAAGCATCATATGTGTGGGTACTGTTTCCGCAAAACCGCATCGTGCCGCAAGATTTCTTTTGGGCATGGTTGGGTTGGGGTATTTTTGGCGCATTTGTAGCGCTTGGCGGCGCAGTGGTGCTGGTGCTGCGACTGAATCGTCCACTCAAAGGTCTAGCGCTTGCCGCGAAAGCTGTGGGCCTTGGAGAAGCCAGTCAACCCGTTGAGGGCGGCCCAAGCGAAGTGCGCGCAGTAGCTGTGGCCTTTGAGAAAATGAAGGCCAATCTTGCCCGAAAAGACCGTGAACGCACGATTTTCTTAGCAGGTGTTTCGCACGACTTACGCACCCCGTTAGCGCGACTGCGATTAGGCGTTGAAATGCTGCCTATAGAGCGCAACGCCATCAATGATTTTGAAGCAGACATCAACGATATCAACAAAATTATCGACCAATTTCTAGACTTTGGTCGTAATGAAAATGCCGAAGTGGCCGAGCTTGTTGACCTTGATTTTTTATTGCGCGGCGCATCAGAACGCGCGCTACGCGCAATCCAAAGTAGCGGACAAACGAAAACCGTTAACTTAGCGCTCGGCAAGGTTGGCACGCTAAAACTGCGCCCCGTCGCCATGCAGCGCCTTGTAGACAACCTGATCGAGAACGCTCGTAAGCATGGCGGGGATGTAATCGAACTTGCCACCGCCCAAACTGCCACGCACAAAATTATTAGCGTTTACGACAACGGCCCAGGCGTGCCCGTAAACATGGTCGATCACCTAAAACAGCCCTTTACCCGCTTAGACGGGTCGCGCACGGGTGCGTCGGGCGCTGGACTAGGTTTGGCCATCGTTGAACGGATTTGCGCAATGCATGGGGGAGAGTTTAAGTTGCTGCCAAGAGTTAATACTCCAGGTGTAGAAGCGCGGGTGACCTTGCCAATTTAAGGCAAGTATAATGCCTGAAGATGCGCTATTTTAGGGTGTTTTCACGGCATAAACAGGCACCTTCAGGAAGCCTTCTACTAATTCATCCGTCACATCTTCGGATGATCCGCGCCAAATAATCTTGCCTTTTCTATCAACAAAGATTGAATAAGGAATCGCTTTAATTTTCAGTGCTTTGGTGAGGCTTTTTTTGCCTTCAACAGCCGACACATGGCGCATAGGATGCTTCAACATGAAGGACTTTATTTTTACATCCGTTTCGTCTGACACCGCAATTACCACTAAACCCTTTGCGGCAAATTTTTCGTGAAGCTTATTTATTTCGGGTAGCGCCGTTACGCATGGCGCGCAATGCGTTGCCCAAAAATCAATGTACAAAACCTGTCCACTCAACGTCGGCGCTTCTCCCAGAAATTGCAAGTCATGCTCCGGTAACTGCCGCCCTACTTTCACCCCATTTAAAAAATCAACAAAGCCCGCTTGTGCCGGTGCGACCGTCAACACAAGGAAGAGAATAGCCGCAAACGACGCGATGACTTTCTTCATTAACTCAATGTCCTTGATATCCTGAAACTGCTGTTAACCAAACTTGGCTAAAAAGTAAAACTGGAGAGCCACTATAGTAGAACTTCTTCATATCTTTTATCTTAAAACAACCTTAAGCAACGCGAACAGCCTTTTGTGGTGCTTAGTTGTATTTTGGGGTTGATGTACGATTGAGCACTTTCACCGTCACGGCGTTGCGCTTCGCAAAGTTTGCTATGTTATTGCCGTCCAACTTGGAAAGATCTACGTAAGGAACCACTCCAGTCAAGTTTTAAGGTTAGTGATTCGCACCACTATTAAATTAGCGCGTATAGTACGTTGTAGACGCCCTATTCTAGGGTTTCTACAAGCGCATTTCTAACCAAAAAGCACTCGCTAAAATACTCAGGAGCACACTCATGCTTAAACTATTTATCATCGGCGCAATGATCGTGGTTGCAGTCATCCTGATCTACGCTGCCACCCGCCCAAACGCGTTTCGTATCGAACGCTCCGCACTCATGAATGCGACGCCCGACGCCATATTTGCACAGCTCAATAATTTCCACGCTTGGGAAGCATGGTCACCTTGGGAAAAACTTGACCCCGCCGTCAAACGTACTTACAGCGGCGCCGATGCAGGCGTTGGTGCTAAGTATGCATGGGTGGGAAATCGCGAATTGGGTGCAGGCAACATGGAAATCATCACTTCAGCGCCCAACACATCGCTAATTATTAGGATTGAATTTTTAGTGCCATTCAAAGCCGTCAACACCATTGAATTCACTCTCATCCGAGAGGGTAATGCCACAAAAGTAACCGAGGCCATGTACGGCCCTAGCCCATTTATTTCAAAACTGATGGGCTTAGTTTTCAATATGGATAAAATTGTCGGCAGCAAGTTTGAAGACGGACTGGCGGCCATTAAGGCGAATGTGGAAGCCGATGCGGCAGCCAAATGATGTGCTGAAGAAGCCCTGTTTTAAGGCGTCTTCAGGCATCTATAAATTGCACCTAATTAAACATAAACGCTATTTCGCGACGTGCATAAACTGCCTTGCCTTTTAATTTTGGCACTTCAAATAGCCAGCGCTTAACGGCGGTGGCGGCAGCCCAACCGCGTTCCATGTCTGTTGCTGAAACAATACGGGGCAGTTGTACAGCACCTTCAGGATCTATAAAAAATTCAATCACCACTGATTCCGCTTGTGATGTGCCCGGCTTTAATGGCTGCGGATCGAATGACGACGGCTGGTAAAGGGCTTTGGGGCGGGTATCGAGAGCGCTCGTTTCGACAATGTCGGAATTTCTTGAACTTAGCTCGTAGAGCACGTTACGCGCGTGTTTGTCGAAGCCAGCTTCGTGCAACTTGCGGCTAAATTTTTGGGTGTAAACGAAGATATTTGGGATCGCTTCTTCGTCTTTCATGGCCGGAAAAAACTCCCATGTTTGCATCATCGCCTTTGTTGCCGCGCCAAAATCAGGATGGGTGGCTTCCAATACGTCCACGCCCCGCACCATCCCTTTGCTATCCATTGTGACTGTAACCGTCGCTGAGCCAGCCACGCCGTCGAGCAGTAATTGGCGAGGGTAGATGACGGGCGTCACCAGTTTTACAACTGGCGGCTTATCGTATTGCAGGCTGGCTGGCAATTTAGGATTCGGCTCCTTCGAAAACACAAAGGCTAAGCTTTTGTCTTTATTTATTACCGGGGCAACACGAAAATCGTACGGGATAACCGCCTTACTAGCTACGGCTTTGCCATCACGCATCGCGGGTGCAAAGGTACTTTCCATCACCGCTTTTAAAATTACTTTTTCAAATTCAGGATGCGATGATTGCAACACTTTGATCGAGTCGATATCACCACTTGCCAATACTTGTAATTCAACCCGTCCATCGTTTTCGAGTCCACTGACTTGCATCAGGCGTGGGTATTTTATTTCGGCACGCTTCGTCATCGCGGCGTACGTATCGTTGTTGCCACCAAACCTCGAGCGAATCTGCGCAGTAAGCGCTGTGAAACTTTCAAGCGGCGCTTTAGCATCCACCATTTTTTGTTGCGCAGCTAGCCCCAACCTAGCAAGTATTACGCTACCGTGCAAACCATCCTCGTATAGCGATTCAGTTGTGGCTAATACAGCTTCAAATTGAGTGATGGCGCAGTTTGCTATCTTGGCAATAGCACAAGCGTTTGCGGTCTCAAGTGCGTTTTCAACGCGCAGCAATTTGTTGTCTAAGCCGCTGTTCACAGCCATTTCGCGCCACATGGTGTGATATTCCAAGCTTTCTGGTACCCGCTTAAATTTACCCACCACCACTGCCGCCTGGCGCATTAAATCTCGCTGGCGCAACGGATCAGTCGCTGACGTGATCGCGGATTTAAAGCTATCCTGCGCCGCATTAAAATCGGCAAAACTGACTTTCTTTCTGGTTTTAGCGGCATCGCTAACCACCCGTGTTTGCCCTGCGATGATGCTGGTAGTTTCAAAGCCAACCACCGTAAGCGATTTCTCTGCATCCGTAAACGCCACAGGTTCATCCACCGCCAATGCACCCGTTACAACAGTAAAGCGTGCATTCTTTTTATCATCAATAACTGCGACACTAAATTGCACTGCCTGCTTTGGCTGCGCCCAAGCCGAAATTACGCCGTGTTTGACGTTGAAAAAATTTAGCTTCTGCGCAACCTCGGCCGGCGCATCAAACCACACTTCACCACGTGTTACCGCATAGGCCTCACCCTCGCTCATCGCTGTGTCAACATAAAGCTCGCTGCCAGGCGACATGCGGATGTTCACACCATTGACTGATTGAAACGAGACTGCTGCTAGCTCCGGCGCATTAATGGTCATTCCACGCGTAATCGACTGACCGACCACCAATGCCACCGGCGTCGGCTCCCGTGCCGGCAACACCCGCATATCCAACGGCGCAAGCTGCGTTACCGGTTTGCCATCAACTTCGATAGACGTTATTTTTAGCACCGGTGCTGGATGAAACAACTTTGCGACAGCAAAAGACGGCATAAAAACAGTAAACATTGCCATTGCAAATGGCAGCAGAGCAGCACGAGATTGAATCATCATTTTCTGGACTTTTGGTGGAGGCGGCAGGGATTAAGGGGTAGATTGCAGCACAAGTAATACAAAAAAACCGTAGCGCTTTTGTGTTGTACTTTTCACGAACAAATCCTTCATTTTACCGCAGTATTTTACATATCAATGATTTTAAGTGCCTTTATTTAACATTCAAGCGCCCACTCTACATAATTGCAAACTTAATTTGGTGCAGTAATCTAATGAAATAATTAGTAAATAGCATCAGTTCTACTTGGCTTCCCAGTGCAAAAAACCCAATAGAGTGCATGAAGATACCCTATTTTAGGGCTTCTTCAGGAATTTATTTACCACCATTCCACGGAAACAAGCTACATTTAAACCTAACGCATCTACTTGGCCGATAGATTCGCAGCGCACGCGCTCCCTGCAGTGTAGAATCTTCTAACAAAAACCATTGCTAAAACATCTTCACCTTCGGAGCCGCTTCTAAAAATGAAACTAATATTTTCGTTGTCTGCGTCATTCTTGGTTACCGCTGCCATCGCTACGACTGTCGCCGCCCAACCCAATGCGGGCGAACCCACGCTGCTAATTGGCCAGCCCGCAATCTCACAAAACCAGCTAGCTTTTGTGTATGCAGGAGATATATGGCTGAGTGACCGAAACGGAAAAAATCCGACGCGCTTAACTACGCACCCGGCTGATGAATTAGCGCCTGCGTTTTCGCCCGACGGCAAAATGATTGCGTTTTCCGCCCGGTACGACGGCAATACCGATGTTTATGTGGTGCCAATTACAGGCGGTCAACCCAAGCGCCTTACCTGGCATCCGGGAGCGGATAGAGTGAGCGGCTGGAGCACGGACGGTAAGCGGGTGTTGTTTGCATCGTCGCGTGAAGTCGCGAATGGTCGAAGCAATCAGCTTTACGAAGTGCCGGTAGCTGGCGGCTTTGAGAAGAAAATTATGGACGCGCAGGCGTATGACGGGCGCTGGTCGCCCGACGGCAAGCGCATCGCCTATCGCCCCTATCGTTCAGCGCAAGATGGCAATGCAGGCTGGCGGCTGCATCGCGGTGGCAGTACACCACCAATTTGGATTATTGATCCTGCGACGAACGCATGGGAAAAGGTCCCCGCCGCAAACGCCAGCGACACCAATCCGCTGTGGCTGGGTGATGAAATCATTTTCATTTCCGACCGCGACAACGTAGCCGCTAACTTATTTGCTTACAACACCCAAACCAAAGCGGTGCGGCAATTAACGCGGGAAACCGTTTGGGACGTTCGCCATGCGGCAGTCGCGGGCGGGACCATAGTTTACGAGGTCGGTGGGCGATTAAAAGAGCTTAACTTTAGCGCGAACACTAGCCGCGATATCGCAATTTCTATCGCCACCCAAAGCTTGCAAGCGCGGCCGCAGTATAAAGATGCCGCTGGTAGCACGACTTCCGCGTTTTTATCCGCTACCGGAAAGCGTGTGGTGGTCACCGCGAGAGGCGATGTGTTTACGGTGCCAGTCAAAGACGGCTCGGTGCGCAATTTAACGCAATCATCCGGTGTGCGCGAAAGCAACGGCATGTGGAGCCCTGATGGCAAGCGCGTTGCCTATATTTCTGACGCTGGCCGAAAGCACACCTTGGTATTGCGCGACCAAGCTGGGCTTGAGCAAGGCAAGACCTACTCGCTAGGTGCGGATGCCGCGTATTTTAATTTGCTGGCCTGGTCACCCGATGGAAAAACTATTGTTTATGGCGACACAGAACTAAATCTATTTTCAGTCAATTTGGAATCGGGAGCCTCGCGCTTGATCGACAATCGCGGCATGCGTCGTGCCATCGCCGTGTCGTTTTCGCCAGACAGCCGCTGGCTTTCGTACACCGTGTTTGGGGCTAACTTTTTCGGGCGCATTCGCCTGCACGACTTCACGACCGGCAAGAGCGTTACCGTAACCGATGGCCTGAGCCAAGCCGATAACGCTGTGTTTGGCGGCAGCGATTATTTGTATTTCACGGCATCCATAAACAGCGCGCCGTATGCCGCCGGGTTAGATATGTCGTCCCAAGAACGCCCGATTCGCGCAGGCATCTACGCCATCGTGCTTGCAGCCGACGGTAAATCGCCCATGGCGCCGCGCACCGCTGATGAAGAAGATAAACCCGCGCCGAAAACTGACGTAGCCGCCGCAGCCACCACCACCACCACCACCACACCTACAGCAGCTGACGCAACAGCAGCGGCACCAGCCAAGCCACCGAAGCCCGTACGCATTGACTTTGATGGCATACAGAGTCGCATTGTCGCCCTACCCGTCGCTGAACGCAATTACAGCAATTTACAGGTTGCGTCTGACGGCGCGTTGTTCTACTTAGACAACCGGCAACCAGGTGCGAGCAATGAACCGCCAGACGCAGAATCAAGTGGCAGCGGCGAATTAAACCGCTTTAATTTTGAAGACCGCAAACCTAAAGCCATTAAGCCCAATGTGCAGAGTTTTTCATTGAGCGCAGACGGCAAAAAAATGCTGCTGCGCTACAACCTAGGCAAACTTGAAATCGCTGATGCGAATGAGAAGCTGGAAGCAAAACCCATCGACACCAGCCAAGTTGGCATGTTGGTTAATCCACGCGAAGAGTGGCAGCAAATTTTTGACGAAGCATGGTGGATGCAAAAAGCATTTTTTTACGACGCCAATTTACACGGCTTAAATTGGGACGCGATCTATAAGCGCTATCAACCTCTGGTTGCGCACGTGCAACGCCGTGAAGATTTAAACACCGTGCTGCGCGACATGATTGCCGAACTGCAAGTGGGCCATAACAATGTCGGCGGTGGCGATGCGCACCGCGAACGTCAAGCTACGGTCGGGCTACTGGGTGCTGACTTTGTGGTGGAAAATAATCGCTATCGCATCAAAACAGTTTACGCAGGCGATCGTTGGAATCCCTTCATGCGCGCGCCGCTTGCGGCTGCGGGCGGACGCGAGGGCGACTTTATTTTTGCTATCAACGGCGTCAATTTAACGGCGGATACCAATCTGTACGCGCTGCTGGACAACACGGTAAATAAGCAAGTTACGGTTTCAGTCGGCAGCGATGTTACTGGTCAAAAGGCACGGAACATCATCGTGCAGCCTATCGCATCAGAAGCCGCGTTACGGCAATGGAACTGGATTGAAGCTAACCGCCAGTACGTTGAACGCGCCACCAATGGCCGCGTGGCCTATGTGTACCTGCCCGATACAGCAGGTGATGGCTACAAACATTTTAATCGCATGTTTTTCGCGCAAGTAGAGAAAGACGGCGTGATCGTCGATGACCGCCGTAACAGCGGCGGCCAAGCAGCAAACTACGTTACCGACGTACTCAGCCGCACCCACCTAGCAGGCTGGAAAGACCGCGCTGCCATGACCTTTGAAACCCCAGCTGGTGGCATTTACGGTCCCAAAGCCATGTTAATCGACCAAGACGCTGGATCAGGCGGCGATTTTCTACCTTACTCCTTCAAACGCATGCAGCTAGGCCCACTAATCGGTAAGCGAACATGGGGCGGCTTAATCGGCATTTCTGCTAACCCAATTTTGATCGACGGCGGCACCATGAGCGTACCGTTTTTCCGATTCTTCACACCCGAAAAAGAGTGGCGCATCGAAAATGAAGGCGTTGCCCCTGACCAAGATGTTGATCTAGACCCGACGGCCGTAAACCGCGGCCGCGATACCCAACTTGATGCGGCTATTGCGTCTGTGATGCAGCGAATGGATCCGACTAAAACGCGAGCTAAACGCATGGAACCGCCGCAACCAGCGGTGTTGGGGAAGTAATGGCCGGCCAGATTGCCAAATCTGATAATTCTATTTCAACATCAATCGTACTGTAACCGCTTTGTGTAATGCGAAGAAATGGTGTTGTTTTTGTAGCCCGGCTCTCGCGGCTTTTTGCGACAGCCGGGACGGTGTTTGCTAATGGAAAGCACCTTTTTTTAACCACCGACTCGGCTACGTAAGTGCGAACATACCGCGTCACTCCTCTTTCCCGACCTCTCTCCCGCGAGGGGACAGAGGAGGCTGTGCGGGTCGATTGAAGTTGTTTGCGCTAGCGGCTGAGTTCGTCTTGGCACTACCGCCAGAAACAGCCCGCACTTGTGTATTGCAGAAATCGCAGCACGCCTGTCGCGCATGAGTCTATCGATTTTACTGCGAATCTACTAGGTTTGTTCCTCTCTCCCCTTGCGAGAGAGCGGCTGGGAGGGATGTGATGGCAAAGTTATCCATCTAATTAAACGGCTGAAGACTCCCTAAAATAGGCTATCCCCAGCCATTCAAACACCAATCCCTAAGCCGCCACCTTAATCCGAATTTCCCTCCGTACCGCGCTCGGATTCGCAAACTTCTCCAACAACTCCGCTTGGCGCACCCGCGCTTCTTTCACATGCTTTTCTTTTACATGTCCGTAGCCGCGAATGTGTTCTGGTATCTCGGCTATTTGCACTGCGGTGTCGTAATTGTCAGCGCTCAGCGTTGTGAGTAGCTTGGAAATCGTCGCGTAGTATTCGCCGATTAACGCGCGTTCCATTTTGCGTTCAGCTGTCATGCCGAATACGTCTAAGCCGCCGCCGCGCAGGCCTTTCATTTTTGCTAATACGCCAAAGGCTTTTAGCATCCACGGGCCGTAGGTGGTTTTCTTTACCATTCCAGTGTTTGGATCTTGCTTGCTAATTAGCGGTGGCGCGAGGTTAAACACCACTTTGAAGTCGCCTTCAAATTGATCGTTCACGCGCTTCATAAAGTCTGTTTGGGCGTACAGCCTGGCTACTTCGTATTCGTCTTTGTAAGACATCAGTTTTGAATAATAACGGGCTACAGCAGCCGTTAACGCTTTTTTACCCGCTGGTTCGGCGGCACGTACTTTGGCTACGAAATCGCTATACATTTTTGCATAGGCTTCGTCTTGATAGGCCGTTAGGTGTTTTACGCGGCGGGCGATTAGCTCGTCGACGTTTTCGGATAAGCGCTGGCTTTCGGGTTTGGCTTCTGGGGGCGTTGCCATCTTGTTTACAGCGTTTAAATCTACTGCTGCACGTCTTCCCCAGTCAAATGCCTTTTTATTGGCTTCAACAGCTTGACCATTAAGCTCGATGGCTCGCATCAGCGCATCTAAGCCAACTGGAATCATGCCACGTTGCCAGCCGAAGCCGAGCACGAATGGGTTAGTGTAAATTGCGTCACCCATTAGCGCCAGCGTTAAGCCCGATGCATCCACAAAATCAACGTTGGCTGCACCCACAGTTTCCTTCAGCACTTCGCGCATTTCTGCTACCGGTATGTGCAAATCAGGGTCTTTAGTGAACGCGCCCGTGGTGGCCACATGACCATTAACTACCGCACGGGTGCGGCCATTTTGCATTTTAGCGATGGCTTCGTCCGATGTTGATACGATCATGTCGCAGCCCAACACCGCATTGGCTTCGCCTGCAGCGATCCGCACCGCGTGGATGTCTTCAGGCCTATTGGCAAAGCGCACATGCGTGTATACGCTGCCGCCTTTTTGCGCTAAGCCCGTCATATCCAGCACCGCGACGCCCCTGCCTTCCAGGTGTGCGGCCATACCCAACAACGCGCCGATGGTAACCACACCGGTGCCGCCCACGCCAGTCACCATCACGCCATACGGCTTATCCAGCGACGGTAATTGGGGCAACGGCAATGCGGCTAATACTTCTTGCACCGCCGGTTTTTTCTTGCGTAATGTGCCGCCTTCGATTGTTACAAAGCTTGGGCAAAATCCTTTTACGCAGGAGTAATCTTTGTTGCAGCTTGACTGCTCAATCGCCCGTTTGCGGCCAAATTCAGTTTCCACCGGCATGATGCTCAAGCAGTTGGATTGCACGCCGCAATCGCCACAGCCTTCGCACACAGCTTCGTTAATGAAAATACGTTTTTGTGGATCAGGAAAGGTGCCGCGCTTACGACGGCGGCGCTTTTCAGCTGCACAAGTTTGGTCGTAAATTAGCACCGTTGTGCCTTCAATTTCACGCAAGCCGCGCTGCACTAAATCAAGGTCATCACGATGGTGCACGGTGACATCAGGCGCTAAGCTTGCCTGCATTTCTGGCGGGTCATACTTTTCGGGCTCATCAGTGACGATCACTACCCTTTTAACACCTTCAGAGTGCACTTGATGCGTAATCATTGGCACCGAAATTGGGCCATCCACGGGCTGGCCGCCAGTCATCGCCACGGCATCGTTAAACAAAATTTTGTAGGTGATATTTACGCCACCAGCAATGGCTGCACGAATCGCCAGCAGGCCAGAATGGTAGTAAGTGCCATCGCCTAAATTTGCGAACACATGCTTCGTAGACGTAAACGGCGCAATGCCCACCCACGGCACGCCTTCGCCGCCCATTTGGGTGAAGGTCATCGTTTCTTCAGGGCGAATCCACGTGGCCATGTAGTGGCAGCCGATACCCGCCAGCGCTTTGGAGCCTTCAGGCACTTTGGTAGACGTATTGTGTGGGCAGCCACTGCAAAAATACGGAATACGCGCGGCTTTAGCGCGTGGCTTTTCAAGTGCGGCTTCTTTATCCGCAATAAACTTCATGCGGGCTTCGATAATTTTGCTAGTGTGGAATTTAGCGATGCGCTTAGCAATTACGCGCGCAATCATGGCGGGCGTGAGCTCACCGGCTGCAGGCAATAACCATTCGCTACGCTGCTGCTCCCACTCGCCGTGCTCGTCGTATTTGCCGATCACGCGCGGACGCACGTCATCGCGCCAATTGTAGAGCTGCTCTTTGAGTTGATATTCAATCAGCTGGCGCTTTTCTTCGACTACTAAAATTTCTTCCAAGCCTTTGGCAAAATCGCGCACGCCTTCAGGCTCTAGCGGCCACGGCATAGCCACTTTATACAAACGAATGCCAATTTCGGCGGCGTGGCGCTGATCAATACCTAAATCTTCCAGCGCTTGCAAGGTATCTAAATAGCTTTTACCTGAGGCAATAATGCCTAAGCGCGGTTTATCAGAATCGATGGTGATGTGGTTTAACTTGTTCACCCGCGCGTAGGCCAACGCGGCGTAAATTTTGTCGTGCTGCAAACGCAACTCCTGATCCATCGGAGAATCGGGCCAGCGCAGCGATACGCCTTTTTCTGGCATCACAAAGTCTTGCGGCAATAAAATTTTAGTATTGTTAGGGTCAATATTTACCGACGCCGATGCGTCAACAGTATCTGAAATACATTTAAAAGCAATGTACAAACCGGAGTAGCGCGACATGGCAAAACCATGCAAGCCAAGCTCTAAAATTTCTTGCACACCAGTTGGGTACAGCACGGGAATCATCGCGGCATCAAAGATGTGTTCAGACTGGTGCGGCAGTGTGGATGACTTACATGCATGGTCATCACCAGCAACGAGCAATACGCCGCCGTGCTTCGATGAACCTGCGGCGTTAGCGTGTTTAAATACATCACCTGACCGGTCAACGCCAGGCCCTTTCCCGTACCAAATACCAAATACGCCATCGTATTTAGCGCCTTCAAACAGCGTAACTTGTTGCGAACCCCAAACAGCGGTAGCGGCTAGTTCTTCATTCACGCCCGGGGTAAAAAATACGTGTTGCTCTTTGAGGAATTTTTTGGCTTTCCACAGGGCTTGATCGTAACTACCGAGTGGTGAACCGCGATAACCGGAAATAAATCCCGCAGTATTTAGGCCAGCGGCAACGTCGCGTTGACGCTGTAGCATGGGCAAGCGCACAAGAGCTTGCGTGCCCGTCATGAAGGCGCGGCCCTGTTGAAGTAAATACTTATCGTCCAGCGTAACGTGCGAAAAATCAGTTACACCAGCGGATGTGACTTGGGCAGTGGTGTTCAAAACGGCAGCCATAACAACTCCTCAAAAATTATGTTTTTGTAGTCGCGCTTTAGTTAAGCATTTTTTGATTCGGTGCAAATTGTGTTCGCGCCGACCAACTTTCGACCGACGCGCAGTGTACCGCAAATCACTTCATTCAGGTTTCTATAGTGCGGGTAAACGAATAACAATCGGGCAATGATCCGAAATAGCCAATTGCGCGGTACGCTTAGCTACATCATCCACATTTACGGTATCACCAAAAGGCGCAATGCTAATTTTTTCAGACTTCGGCACGGCGTTTAACCCTGGCCAGTTACGGCTAATCAACATCTGGTCTAAGCCATTGGGGTTACGGCAGCCCATTTCTTTAACCAAGGCTAATCTATCTTCGGTGCGCAGACGCTTTACTTTAGAGGTTTCACACAAACGGTTAGCCGTTTCGCTAATGGCGCAACTTGGTGCGGCTAATGACATGCCAGAAGCCGGAGGCTCGCCATCATTAATTTCGGCAAGTAGGTAGCGTACTTTTGTTGCGGTTGGCATCGCTGTTTTTGGATCAGATGCGTCCACTCTAGCAGCGTGATTTTCAGTGTTTTTCATCGCTTCAATTTCATGCCAAAGGTCGCGATTGAAATCGCCGATGAACACAAAATGATCTGCTGATTTTGCGGTTTGCTCAAGCCACGCCTCAAGCGGCGCCACTTGTTGCTGCAGCATCAAACAGTCTTTTTGCTCGCCTTCCAATTTACCGCGACCCTCTGGCGAATTTTCTAGCGGCGACACGCACGCTGCTTTTAAATGCACATTCATGAACGCAAGCGTCTTGTCTTTTAATTTAAACGTAAGCGCTAAACCCGGTCTTGGTCGACGCTCTCCACCTAATTCAGGTAACGAAAGCGGATCATAAACATCGCACTTGGCATTGCCCGCATTCAAAGTTTTACGCCACGCAAAACCTAAACGCTGCACGCCGTAACCCTCAAAACTGCACACTTCATATTGCCCTGCAAACTGCCCCAAGGCGTCCGTAATTGCGGCCTTTCCAGACACTTCTTGAAACGCGATTACGTCAGCATTGATGCGCTCTTTAATCACGTTTGCTAAACGCTCGTTGCGTTGCGCACTAAGCCCTGGCGTGACACGCACGGCATCCCGCGATTCATCGGTATACACATTGCACGGGGGCATAGTGCCAATGCTAAATGGCATACGAATGGTGTCATCTTTTGGCCGCCAATCAATCTCCCAGCCGACGTTTGGACGATCATAAAAATATGATTTGGACTGGCCTTTTACCGCAATGTTTTCCGATGTGTTGGCGTTACTTGCGCGCTCATTTGTGCCAATCATTTTAGACAATGGGCCCGAATACCCCGCCCACGCTTTTTTGCGCGCATCAAAAATATAGCGGCGATTGCAGGCGCTTATCCATTTTTCAGTTTCGACAGCCGATAGATGCCAGCCTAAATTCCAACTTGCCACCGTTAAACCTGCATTGCTGGCGGCCGTGGGCACGCTTAAAGCAAAAACTTGGCTAGTCAATAACGTGGCCGCTACACCTACCAATTTAAGACTCAAATTTCTAACATTCATATTTACACTTTCAATCAATAAAAATAAGCGACCGCCCAAATCGCAGCTTAAGCCGCAACCTCTACCACGAACGCAAACAACAGCGCGTCTGCTGGTACCAAATCTTGTTCTTTAAACGCTACGCGCTCAATCACACCATCCCTTGGGCTAACTATCGTGTGCTCCATTTTCATGGCTTCCATGATGATCAGCGCTTGACCTTTTTTAACGGTGTCACCAGCCGCCACCATCACCTTCACTACCCGGCCGGGCATGAGCGCCGTTAAGCGACCTGCGTCCACCTCTTCGGTTGCTTCAAAGCGGAACGGATCAACCAATCTTAGCTGACGGCGATTTCCCGCATGAAGCACCGCAAACTCATCACCCTGTTGCACCACCACTGCACACACTTTTGTGCCATCGGCCATGAAGCTTATTTGATCGGCATTTTGGGTAGCTTTAATAACCGTAATCGTTCGATCTAACACCTTGAAGACCCGCGTATTTAGGCGTGTTTCAACCACTACTTTAACCACATTTGCATCATCTTCGGTATGAAATTCAAGCTCGCGAATCGCATTGCGATTAAGCCACCAGCCACCGGTGTTGCTCCACGGCGATGCACTCGTTACTTGGCGCTTATCTAGCACCACCAAACTTGCGGCAATTAAACACGCTACGGACGGCGCGGCTTGCATGGGCGCAAACAAACTCGCTTTGTGTTGTGCGATAAAACTGGTATCAGTTTCACCACGCAAGTAGGCAGGGTGTTGGCAAAGCTGCTCTAAAAATCCAAGATTCGTTTTAACGCCCAACACTTCCGTTTGCGATAACGCAATTTGCATGCGGCGAATTGCTTCTGGCCTATCGTTACCCCAGGTAATAATTTTAGCAATCATGGGGTCATAAAAAATACTCACTTCGTCGCCAGATACCACGCCGGTGTCTACGCGAACGTCGGATTCATCATCAGTGAACGGCATGACAAAGCTGCGCATTAAGCCTGTTTCGGGCAAAAAATCGTTGAGCGGGTTTTCCGCGCACAAACGGACTTCAATAGCGTGACCGCCAGTAATAATTTGCTGCTGAATCAGCGGGAGCTCCTCGCCTGCGGCCACGCGCAGCTGCCATTCCACAAGGTCCTCACCGGTAATCATTTCGGAAATTGGGTGTTCCACCTGCAAACGGGTGTTCATTTCCATGAAGAAAAATTCACGGTCTTCACCTACAATAAATTCGATCGTGCCTGCACCGCGATAATTAATGGCACGCACCGCTGCTACGGCAGCATCGCCCATCGCCACGCGCATATCGTCATCTAAAAACGGTGACGGCGTTTCTTCCAAAATCTTTTGATGCCGACGCTGAATGGAACATTCACGCTCAAACAAATGCACGTAGTTACCATGCGTGTCACCAAACACTTGAAACTCGATGTGGTGCGGCCCTTGCACAAAGCGTTCTATCAATACGGCGTCATCACCAAACGCATTGCGGCTTTCGCGTTTGGCACTTTCTAACTGACTTAAAAAATCTTCCGCTTTTTCTACTAAGCGCATGCCTTTTCCGCCACCGCCCGCACAAGCTTTAATGAGCACCGGATAGCCCACCACATCGGCTTGCGCACACAAAAACGCAGGGTCTTGGTTTTCGCCGTGATAGCCGGGTACAACGGGTACGCCTGCGGCTTGCATGATTTTTTTAGCGCGGTCTTTTAAGCCCATGCGCTCGATGGAATCTGCTGTAGGCCCAATAAATACGAGACCTGCGGCCTCTACAGCTGTCGCAAATTTTTCGTTTTCAGATAAAAATCCATAGCCCGGATGGATCGCCTGCGCGCCGGTTTTTTTGGCCACCGCAATGATTACATCACCCTTCAAATACGAATCTGCCGCGCGGGCACCGCCGATATGCACGGCTTCATCCGCTTGGGCGACATGCTGGGCATTTAGATCAGCATCGGAATATACCGCCACAGTGCGTATGCCTAAACGCCTACAAGTTTTAATAATGCGGCAGGCAATTTCGCCACGATTGGCGATGAGTATTTTATTGAACATGGTTATCCTTTTTATTCTTCCAGCCAAGTCGGTTTACGCTTTTCTAAAAACGCGGCCACACCTTCGCGCCCTTCACGGCTGCCACGAATGCGCGCGATAAACTCGGCCGTTTCACTCTGCAAGGTTTCATCAATGGGTTGATGCGCCACCAAGGCGATGAGCTTCTTCGCCTCCTCAATGGCTTTAGGACCTGCCACGCAAAGCGCCGCAGCCATTTCGGCAACCTTTGCAT
>JANNXI010000035.1:0-10732 GCA_031409495.1 Betaproteobacteria bacterium | reverse complement strand
CGCCTACGGTGTTAGGGCCTGATGGCGCTAAGTTATCAAAGCGGCATGGTGCCAAGAGCGTGATGGAATATGAGCAGGAGGGATTTTTGCCCGATGCAATGATCAATATGTTGGCGCGCATGGGCTGGAGCCACGGCAATGATGAAGTGTTTAGCCGCGAGCAGCTAATACGCTGGTTTGATATTAGCGGTATCGGCACATCGGCCTCGCGTTTTGACCCTGATAAATTGTTGTGGCTTAATCAAGAACACATTAAGCGCATGGGTAACGAGCCACTGGGCGATATGCTCACGCCGTTTTTGATTAAGCGCGGATTAAATCTTGATAATGGACCATCACCTGGCGTTGTCGCCAATGTGTTGCGCGATCGCTGCCAGACCTTGGTCGAGATGGCTGAAGCCGCTGCCTATTTTTACGAAGATCCGGTGCCGGCGGAAGCGTTGCTGGCGCAACATTTAACAGCAGACGTGAAGCCGACGCTACAAGCCTTAGTTACTGTTATAGCAGCAACTGAGTTCAATAAAGTTGCGCTCAACACCGCTATTCGTGAACATGCAATTGCGCACGGCTTAAAGATGCCCATGTTAATGATGCCGCTACGCGTGGTGCTCACAGGACGTGAGCAAACCCCAGCGGTGGACGCGTTAATGCAGGTATTGGGCTCGGTGGAAACGCTACGCAGGCTAAGAAAGTACTTAGCGTAATGGCGTATTTCTGCTAAACTTTGACCTTCTATGATTGAATTTGTAAATGTGTAGCAGATCAATTATTGTGTTCCCTTCAAAGGGGAGTAGCTTCAAGGGCTAGATTGCAGTTTCATCGAACCCTGTCTGTAGATGTCGTCAATACGGTGTTTGGCTTTGAATGGTTTTTACATTAAAGCACAGGCACCCGGCGCTACAGGCAGCATTGCACGTCAAAGTGCAAGGCTGCGAGCGAGACCTTTGCCCGCGAGATGTTGCGCTTGGCAAAGGTTTGAGATTTTTTCAAAAACCCTGTCATCGCGCCCGCGGACAGGGTTTTTTAATTTGCGCTCGTAGTATTGGTCGCGTTGGTAGCATTTTAGGGAGGCATTATGTTTGAAACCATTGGTAATACGTGGATGTGGATAGGCTTTGGTGTATTTGTTTTGTTGGCAGTAACCATTGATATTGTGGCACTCAATAAAAAACAAGGGCAAAAAGTCACAGTAAAAGAAGCGACTATTTGGTCGCTTATCTGGTTTAGTTTGTCGTTTTTGTTCGCTGGTGCGCTGTGGGTTTATCTGGACGGCAGCTTCAGTCGAGAATTCGCAAACCTTAAAACCACGGAATTCTTGACCGGCTATTTAATTGAAAAATCACTTTCGGTTGATAATATTTTTGTGTTTTTGATGATATTTACCTTCTTCGCTGTACCTGCTGAATATCAGCGCCGCGCCTTAATTTACGGCGTAATCGGGGCAGTGGTGCTACGCGTCATCATGATTTTAATCGGCGCAATTTTGATCGAAAAATTCCACTGGATTTTGTATATTTTCGGTGCATTCTTGCTCATTACCGGTATAAAAATGATCGTGTTTGCCGACAGCAAACCCGATTTGAACAAAAACCCATTGCTAAAATGGATGCGCGGTCACTTAAAAATCACGCCTGAGTTTCATGGCGATCGTTTTGCGGTGATGAAAGACGGCGCGCGTTGGTTTACGCCTATGTTTGTTGTGATTGTGATGATTGGTATCACGGACGTGGTATTTGCAGTAGATTCTATTCCGGCAGTGTTTGCGATTACTAAAGACCCGTTTATTGTCATGACATCTAACATTTTTGCTATATTGGGTCTTCGAGCCTTGTATTTTTTACTAGCTGACTTGGCAGATCGTTTCCATCTGCTCAGTTATGGTCTGGCATTTATTTTGATGTTTGTGGGCGTAAAAATGCTAATCGTGGAATGGTACAAAATACCGGTTTTAATTTCGCTTGGGGTTGTCGCAACAATTCTTGTGAGTGCCATTGTTGCGAGTTTGTTCATCAAACCGAAGGCCGAAGTATAGTTACTTTTAGATATTGATTCGCGGCTTTTAAAATAGTCACGCGCCCGCACCGGTAAACTCAGCTAGTGCGGGCGTTTTTTATTTTTTGGTAAGTTGTTGAAGATAAAGAATTTTTCTTGATTTCTAGTTTTTGATTGATAATTTTAGAGGAGCGATTTTGCTAGGTAATAGTTAGAGTTGTGACAAATGTCCTAGTCAGCCCAAAAGATTTTTGTTGAAAAAGTTGGACAGTTTTTGTACACTTGCGGCGCTTTGCAGTAGGTACCATTGTTTTTATGTGAGATTAGGCCAAATTTAATGGTTGTATTGCAACTAGGCAAACCGTAGCGCCCGTCGCATTATTGGCGACAATTTAGCAGCAACAGGAGGCTTTAGCTTAGTATGGTCAAAACAGTAAAAGCGGCAAACTCAGCCGCAGAAAAAGTATCATCACCCGCAAACGTTGCGAAAGCCGCCGTTGCGACTCAAGCTCCAGAAACGAAAGTATCTAAAGCTAAGGCTGCAACCGCTGCAACAAAGCCGCAGCAACACGTCCCCACGGTTGTGCTAACGCGTCCAGAACCAAGCGAAAAGCCAAAATCTACCCGCATATTGACAGAAGCCGAAGTCATTAAGATTTCTAAAACTGATTATATGAACGCGGATCAATTGGAATTTTTTCGTCAGATTTTGCTGAAATTGCAAAACGAGTTATACGAAAATGCAGGCGCCACCACGGAGCATTTGCGTGAACTGTCTTTGGCACCTGATCCCGCGGATCGCGCTACGCAAGAAGAGGAGCATGCGCTTGAATTACGGACGCGCGATCGAGAGCGCAAACTGCTTAAAAAAGTGCAGGGTGCTTTAATGCGCATTGAAAATGATGATTATGGCTACTGCGAAGAAACCGGCGACCCTATCGGAATTCAACGCTTAATGGCTCGGCCGACCGCCACCCTTACCATCGAAGCGCAAGAACGACGTGAGTTAAAGCAAAAAATGTACGGCGAGTAAAATTATTTTTAGGCGGTTAGTTTGCAATAGAAGGCAACATTTATTGCGAGTTAATTTGCTGAAGAACCAAGCAAAATGGGCTTCTTAGCCCGTTTTGCTTTTTAAGGTGGACTTGATACCGGTACAAACTGTATTTTGTTGAGTGTGCGATTTTGCCTAAAACAGGGTAGGATTGCAGCGCTGGTTAAAGGGCGCATATAAAGTTAATCAGTGTTTCTTCCTGCTTAGTTAACGGACAAACTCAATGACAATAACCTCAACATTACATCCTGATGCTGCACCATTTGCGCCAAAAGAGGCATTCTTGCGCAGTGCATTTGTTAGCTCCATATTGGCCACCGGTTTTGCTGCGTCCGTCATGCCCGTGAGTGCACAAACGATTACTACCGACACCAAAGGGATCAAAGTTGGCGAAGTAAAAATTGCTGCACCTGGCTTAGAAATGCCTGCTTATTTTGCGATGCCCGATATTGATAAAGCCAGTGCAACGCTATTGCCGACAATTTTAGTCGTGCAAGAAATTTTTGGCGTACACGAGCACGTGCGGGATGTTTGTCGACGCTTTGCCAAAGCAGGTTTTTTAGCGGTTGCCCCGGAGTTGTATGCACGCCAAGGCGATGTATCGAAAGTGACCGACATGAAGGAAATCATGCCGATCGTAGCGAAGGTGCCGGATGCACAAGTGATGGCTGACCTTGACGCGACGGTTGCGTGGGCGGCAAAAAACAGCGGTGATGCCGCAAAAGTTGGTGTGACTGGCTTTTGCTGGGGTGGGCGCATTACGTGGATGTATGCGGCGCACAATAAAAATTTGAAAGCGGGTGTGGCGTGGTATGGCGGCTTAATTCGTGCGTCTACTGAGAACACGCCGCGACACCCAATTGATATTACCGCAAGTCTGAAAGTGCCAGTTCTAGGCCTTTACGGTGGTGCTGATACTGGTATTCCCAATGATACGGTGGAGAAAATGCAGGGCGTGCTTAAGGCGGTGAAAAGTAATTCTGAAATTATTTTGTATCCCGAAACCCCGCACGGTTTTTATGCTGACTATCGCCCAAGCTATCGCAAGACTACTGCGGATGAAGCGTGGACGAAAGCGCTGGCATGGTTCAAGAAAAATGGTCTGGCTTAATTGCTAGATCCTTCGTTGGGCGAAATGGGGGGCGGGGCCTTGGCTGATGTTGAATCGGCTAGGCACCTAAGTCTGCGCGAAATCTTGCGCGGCGGTTTGTTATCGAGCGTGTTTCAGCCTATTTTAGATATTCGCCAGCAAAATTTGCTGGGTTATGAGGCCTTGGTGCGCGGCCCAATCAATAGCGTGTTGCACACGCCAGCCGCACTTTTTGCCGCAGCACGGGTGGATGAAGACCTACTCGCGCTTTCAATAGCGTGTATGCAAACGGCGATGCAAGCATTTAGCCAACAAAAATTGGTTGGCAAATTATTTTTGAATATATCGCCCCGATTGCTGACGCTGCCCACCTTCCAGCGTGAACGCGCATTTGACTATTTAGAATTGGTCAACCTCCGGCCTGATCAAATTATCATCGAGCTCACCGAAGATGACCCTGTTCGTGATTTTCAGCTTGTTCATGATGCCTTGTTGCAATATCGTTCGATGGGCTTTCAAATTGCCATGGACGACATGGGGCAGGGCTTTTCTAGTTTGCGGTTGTGGAGCGCGCTAAAACCTGAATTTGTAAAGGCTGATAAGCATTTTGTGACCGGTGTAGCGCGAGACCCCGTTAAGCTCCAATTTTTAAAAGCCATGCAGGCCTTAGCCGAGAGTGCGGGAAGCGCCATTATTGCTGAGGGCATTGAATCACCTGATGATTTGCGAATTGTGCGTGAATTAGGCATCGCTTACGGCCAGGGGTTTTTAATCGGTGTGCCTTCGCCTACGGCTGTGACTGCGCTGCCGTTACAGGTGGCGTTGAGCTTAACAGATGCGCGTATTCCGGTGCAGCCAGCAGCGCGTTATCGCCATGCGATGGAAGTGCGCGCCGAGCAATTTCGTCGTGACGACGCGCCGATTTCGCCAAGGGCAAGTTTGCTAGAAGCCGAAGCCATTTTTCAAGCGGCAAATCATATCCATGCGCTGGCTGTTGTGGATAAACATCAAGCCGTTGGCTTACTTGCACGCCATCACTTGCGCGACGGCAGCGGCAGCAATAGTGGCCGTAAACGCCATGATCCCAGCGGCGATGAATCGGGAAGTTTAAGTGTTCAAGATTTGATGCAAGAAGACCCAGTTATCGTCGACGCCGCCCTGAGCTTATCGCAGTTGGCCGATTTGCTGGCGAAAGTGTCGCCACAGCAACTGGCTGATGGTTTCATCATCAATCGCCATGGTCGCTTTTTTTGCGTGGGTGTCGTCAACGATGTGTTACGGGTGCTGAACGAAAGCAACCAGAGTGCAGCGCGCTACGCCCATCCGCTCACATTGCTACCGGGTCCCGTGCCAATTAATCAGCGGCTTGAGCGGTTGCTGGCCAGTCGCGGGGGCTTCAAAGTGTGTGCCGCAGAAATTTATCCCATGAAAGGCTTTAACGATAGTTTCGGCTTTGAAACAGGCGACGAACTTATTCGTGCAGCAGCAGATTCTTTTGTGCAAGCAATTGATGCCAACCTAGACTTTGTTGGTCACTTTTATGGCAATCGCTTCCTGTTAATTTTGCAAACCGAACGGGCCGAAACCGTGCTGGCAGAGGCCAACAAGCGCTTTGCGTTGCACTGTGCCCAATTGCTCCCTAACGCCAATAGCGAATCGCAAACTGTGATGTGGCAAGTTGCAGCCGGCCATCATGGCGACGCCATCGGTCAAGAAATACGGCCGTTTCCAACGCTTATCGGCGGCATGATCGAAGTACCGGATTTACCTAAAAATATGACGCGCACCCAGCAGCTAAGAATCCTCGCGCCGCAATCTGGTAATGCCCTCGATGGGGCCACCAAACGAAATGTGCCCTTTGGCAGTCGACAAACCTTGATTGAAACTGCGCGTTTGGCTTGTGAGGCGGCAAAAGGGATTTAGTGCTGGCTTCATGTTGTCCGCTGCCAAACCTCAAATTTTTCCCGGCCCGCAAATACGCTAATAGAATCTGTTGGTGTTTCACATAAAATACGCTGGAAATGCCCGTTAAATAGGGCTTCTAGCGCATTTTCTTCAAGGCCGAAAGGCGGGCCTTTGGGTGTTGGGTCGTAGCAAAAAAAACCGGCGAGTAGGCCGTTTGGCTTAATAATTTTAGCCATCTGCGTCGCGTAGTTGGGCCATAGTTTTGGGGGCAGCGCGCACAAAAAAGCGCGTTCGTAGACGATATCAAACGGCGCAATAGCCAACGCGTCCTCAAAAAAATCAGATTGTTTCAGGCGGCAGTTAGGTGCTTCGCTTAGTGTACCGATCACCAATTTAGCGGTGTTAATCGCCGCTTGGCTGAAGTCGATTGCGGTGGTGTTATAGCCGCGCTGTACCAAATCCTCCACTTCAAAACCTTCACCGCAGCCCGGCACCAGTATGCGGGTGCTGGTTGCATCACTGCGGGCATTTAAAAACCGCTGCCAGCATTGCGGAATCAACGCCTGGCTCCACGGCGTGAAGGCCGCTTCATAGCGAAGGTCCCAAAACGTGGGGGTGTCGGCACCGTGTTTGGCAAAAGTCGGAGGGGGTGTTTGATTGCTCATCATGATGGTCTAAAAAATTAAAGGGCTAGAGTTTGCGACGAATCCCCGTTTTTTGGGTTTATTCCCCGCCTTGCCTATGGTAACGTGCAATCTGTTGTTTTCACTTCGATAAAAAATACGGAAACCTAAATTATATGCAGCTTAAAAACTTTCAAACAATGCCTGTAAAGCCCCTAAATACGGTCGTCTTCAGCCTATTTATACTAGCGATATTTAGCGCCGCTACCGCACTTGCCGCACCCACAATACCCGGCACACTTTGCACCGTGAAGGGCAGCGATATTCAAGCCACCTGCGGTAGTGTAAGTGTAGTTGAAAACCTCGCCAAACCGAATGGACGTAAATTGGACATCCACTACTTGGTGGTGCCTGCGCGGGCTGATCGCAAATTACCTGATCCGATATTTTTCTTTGCAGGCGGGCCGGGTCAAAGTGCCACTAAGCTTGCATGGATTTCCAACGCCTTGTTTGCGAAAACGTCGCGCCGTCGCGATGTGGTTTATATCGACCAACGGGGAACCGGAAAGTCAAACGGCCTGCAATGCCCGCAAGGGGTTTCGGCTATGGAAAGCTTAGCGCCAGCTCTAGCGGCTGATGCGAAGAAAATGCTGTTGGCAGAAATTGATGTGTGTTTAAAAGCGCTGGAAGCAAAAGCAGATTTAACGCAATACACTACCACCACGGCAATGGCCGATATTGATGCGGTGCGCGCGCATTTAGGCTACGAGCAGGTAAATTTATATGGTGCAAGCTATGGCACCCGTGCCGCGCTGGAATACATGCGCCTGTACCCCACGCGGGTGCGCACAGCGGTGCTCGATGGCGTCGCGCCCGCCACAATTGGCATGCCGCTTAGTTTTGTTGAGGACGCTAAAGCCTCATTTAGTTTGGTTTCTGCGCAATGCGCAGTTGACGCTACGTGTGCTGCAAATGTGGCGCAGCAATTACCGGGACAAACGCTGATGGATGCGGCGATAGCATTGGCCGCAAAGTGGGATGTAGCTCCGCGCAAAACCGTGCTGGCGCATCCGCACACCGGTGTGATGATGCCCGTACAGCTATCGGGAGATATGGTGTTGAGCACTATGTTTAGCGCACTTTATTTGCCCACCATGGCCAGTATGCTGCCCGCTATTATTGCGCAGGCGCAGGCCGATAATGTGGCGCCGCTAATGGCGTTGTTGATGTCGTTTCATAGCGGCGTGACCGATAATCTCTTTGTTGGTATGCGCTACAGCGTGGTCTGCTCCGAAGACACCCCGCGGGCCACACCACAGCAAGTTGTGGCGCAGCAAGGTATTGCGCCATTTGGCAAGGTGCTTACTGAAAGCTTTTTAGAAGCTTGTGCCCGCTGGCCAAAAGCCAAGGTAGACGACGCTTTTTACGCACCGTTGAAAAGTACCATCCCTGCGCTGTTGCTATCGGGCGGTAGCGATCCAGTTACGCCCCCTCGGCACGCCCAATCGATCATGGCAGGGTTACCCAATGCCAAGCACTTAGTGGCTACACATTTGGGTCACGGCGTCGCGCACCAAGGTTGTGGGCCTGCTTTACTGGATCAATTTTATAGTGCGGGTAATGCCGACAAACTTGACGGCGCATGTTTAAACAAGCTGCCGCGACCACTGTTGTTTACCGTGGCCAAACCAAAAACAGTCAAACCAGCAGGGGACGCAAAATGATTGAATGTAAAAATCTATCGAAGCAATTTGTCACTAAAACTACTACCGTAAATGCAGTAAGTAATGTGAGCTTCATCGCCCCGGATGGCTCGGTAACAGGGCTTCTCGGGCCAAATGGCGCAGGTAAAACCACCACATTACGTATGCTATCCACCCTTGTTGTACCCAGCACGGGAGTAGGGTTAGTAGATGGCATTGATGTGCAACAACAGCCGCTAGTTGCCCGCGATCGCCTCGCCGCGTTGTCCGACGCACGTGGCTTATACACGCGCTTAACGGCGCGAGAGAACATCCGCTACTACGCTGATTTGCGCGGCGTTTCGGACACTGATTACAAAAGACGCTTAGATAACTTAGTGCAGTTACTAGATATGGGCACCATCATTGATCGGCGCACCGACGGCTTTAGCCAAGGCGAGCGGATGAAAACGGCGATTGCCCGCGCGCTCATTCACGACCCACAAAACGTGATTTTAGATGAACCTACAAACGGCCTTGACGTGATGACCACCCGCGCGTTACGCGAAGTAATTATTGCCCTCCGCGAGCGCGGCAAATGTGTAGTGTTTTCAAGCCACGTGATGCAAGAAGTGGGTGCCTTGTGCGATCGCATTGTGATAATTTCACGCGGCAAAATAGTTGCTGAAGGCACAGCTGCTGATTTAAAACAAATCGCCGGACGCGACACCCTAGAAGAAGCATTTGTACAAATTGTTGAGCAAGAGGCCTCTCATGGTTAATATCACCCCACTTAAAAAACTATCCACTATGCGCGCGACGCTTGTTGTGCTGCAAAAGGAATGGCGCGATCATTTGCGCGACCGACGCACGCTGTTGATGATTCTCACTTTGTCCGTCGCAATGGGGCCATTGCTACTGATATTTTTAGCCAACGTCATCGGCGGCATTACCGAAAAAACTGAGAAACGTGAAATTCAAATTGTTGGTCGCGCCAACGCGCCTGCGTTGGTGAATTACATGCAGCGACAAAACATGAATCTCATCGACGCGGCACCCGACTACAAAGAAAAAGTAAAGAAGGGCGAGCTCGATGCCGTGCTAGTCATTAAACCGGATTTCAGCGATGAATTTAATGCAGGCGAAACTGCAAAAGTAGAACTAGTCTATGACGACTCCCGCACCGCAGCAGGCCCCAGTATCGGCGCAGTGCGCGGCATGATACGCGGCTTTAATAGCGAAGTAGCCTCCCAACGCTTAATCATGCGCGGCGTGTCGCCCAGCATCAATAAAGTGGTGGAAGTAGAAGATGCCAACATGGCAACACCCAAACAACGGGCCGCCACCGCCATGCTATTTTTACCGCTATTACTGCTAGCAGCCTGCGCCACCGGCGGCATGAGCATGGCCATTGACGTCACATCAGGCGAACGCGAACGCGGCAGCCTAGAACCCCTACTAATGAACGCCGTACCCATGCCCGCATTAGTCATCGGCAAATGGTTAGCGGTGTCCAGCTACGCTATCGGTGTGGTGGTGTTAACGTCATTAGGGCTGTGGGCAACACTCAGGTTTTATCCCATCCCCAACTTAGAAGGCGTGTTCAGCATCAGCTTCATCCAACTAATGTGGTTCTACGCCATCCTGCTACCCTTCGCGTTCTTCGCATCGGCCGCACAGATGCTGGTCGCCACGTACGGCCGCACCTACAAAGAAGCGCAAACCTACCTAAGCTATATGCTCACCGCCGTAAACCTAGGCCCAGCCCTGCTGTTCGCCACCGGTGGCAAAGAAGCTGCGTGGCACTACTGGGTGCCCGCTGTGGCGCAAGTAGCGGCGGTATTGAAGGTGCTAAAAGGCGACGTAGTCCCATTCGTAGCCTACGGCTTGCCGTTGTTGGTTTGTGCAGGATTGACGGTAGTTTGCTTGGTGATGGTGGGTAAATTATGGACAAAGGAAGATGTTATTTTTGGCAAAGGGTAGGGTTTTAGGTTTGTAATGATAGGCTAAAGATTCCTTAAAATAGGGCGTCTTCAGCCTATTAACGATTAATAGAAGCGGTGTGAACTCGCGCTCCGCAGGCCGCGTAGAATTGGTAATAGGTAAAATCATCCCCGCTAAAAAGCCCATCACCCCTCGGGGGGGAGGGGTTGGGGAGAGGGGGTATGTTCGGCCGAAGTACGATCGCAAAATGTAAAGCACTTTTGCCCTTTGTCTCGATTTAGGATTCAAGCCACCATGCTATTTATTGCTCCGGCCCAATGAAGTATCAAGCCGCATAACGCACTCTGCGATCTTGAAAGTAAGCGATAACACGTTCAGGCGATCTGTCTAGCATCTCCATGTGTTCATTGGCTGCCGCACGTAATTTTGCTTTTGTACGCAC
>JANNXI010000034.1:0-2407 GCA_031409495.1 Betaproteobacteria bacterium | reverse complement strand
GGCCTACGTAATATTGCCCAGCGCTGGACGATGCCAATCCAAAACTGGAAGCAAGCAATAAGTCAGTTAATGATCCACTTTGAAAAGCAGTTTAACCCCGCCTAGCAAAAACTAAAAACACAAAATTCGGGACAGCCTCGTGCGCGCGCCCGCAAAAGCAATCACTAGTAACCATTGGCACCAGTAGGCTTACAAAAAATACCACCACGCCATGTAAAAAGCTTGTAGATAACCTCTTTTAGGGCATCTACGAAGATTTTACTAACCACAAAGCAATCTCCTTATCCTTCCTTATCCTTTATCCACTATCTACATTATGGCGCTGAACACGAGTCCATTTTTGATCCGCATCGCGATTGTTATAGTTACGGCCATATTTACCATCACCAGCAATACCGCCAAGGCACAGCCACCAATTGCCGATGCACAAATGCATTCATGGTGCAATGTGGTGACTTTGGCTATTCCCCAAATCAAATTAAAGCCCTGTATCGCGGCTAAATTGCAGCCCATTGGCGTGAAGTCAAGCCAAGGTCGCCACATTATGTTGCGGGAATACTTGCCTGCAATCGACACCACACCGTTGCCAGCGGCGGCGGCACCCTCACCAACGCCGCGCGTCCTTGTCATTGGCGGCATTCATGGTGATGAGTTGACGGCGGTGTCCATTGTGTTTCGCTGGATGGCGTTTTTAGGCAAGGCCGAAAGTGATGCAAAACAAGTAACCCGCAATTATCATTGGCGGGTTGTGCCAGTGCTAAATCCTGACGGTCTATTAGCCAAGTTTCCGACCCGCGTGAATGCGCGTGGCGTGGACTTAAACCGTAATTTTCCTACCCACAACTGGCATCAAGAAGCACCACAATACTGGGAGAAAAAGACCAAGCGCGACCCACGCCGCTTTCCTGGTACAGCACCTTTATCCGAGCCAGAATCACAGTGGCTCCACGATGAACTTACCAGCTTTAAACCAGACGTGATCATCTCAATTCATGCGCCCTATGGCGTGCTCGATTTTGATGGCCCTGCCAAAGGCGTGGCGGCACCCACGCAATTTGGGCGCTTGCACTTAAACCGCGTCGGCATTTATCCCGGTTCACTGGGTAACTTTGGTAGTGCCAATGAAAGTATTCCAGTGGTTACTTTAGAGCTACCACACGCGCTAAAAATGCCGACTGAACCCGAACTTAACGCGGTGTGGAACGATATGCAAAATTGGCTAAAACAAAATTTGCTGAAACCACAAACCATTGCGACAACACCATAAGCCAAAACAAACCAGGTCTGGCAAATCAAGTTGGCGTATTTTGTCTTTATGCAATCGCCACGATATTTTTAACCGTTTGATTCCTAGAAATGGGTACAAAGCTTAGGTGGCCGTCACTTTTAACCATTTTTAGCGCCGGCGCATTGGTTTTATTGGCCTTTGTAGTAACAATGGTGGCGCATGAACTTGGTGTAACCGAACTTGATCGCGCGATGGAGTTAGAATATCTGCAGGCGTTGTAGGCGCAGATTGCCGCCGCCAAAACAACTTAACGACTTAATGGCTTAATGGCTTAATGGCTTAATGGCTAAACACCGAGGGGTAAAGACATGCTAAAAATTTGGGGGCGCTTAAATTCCATCAACGTGCAAAAAGTAGTGTGGTGTGCCGACGAATTGGCGCTTGACTACGAACGGATTGACGCAGGCGGCGCCTTCGGCTTAGTTGATTCGCCGCACTATCGCGCCATGAATCCGAATGGCTTGATTCCTGTAATGGAACACGATGGCTTAGTGCTCTGGGAATCGAATGCCATAGTCCGCTATCTTAGTGCACGCTTTGGTGCAGGCAACTTATGGCCTGACGATATCAACTTGCGCGCAAAGGCTGATTTATGGATGGATTGGCAAACCACGACGCTGCAGCCGACGATTGGGCCAGCTTTCCGACAGTTGTTTCGTGTACCAACCGCGCAGCGTGACATGACCATCGTGCAAGAGAGCAAGATTGCCATTGAGGCAAAACTCGCCATTTTGGAAGCGCATTTAGTCAACAACACCTATGTTGCGGGCGAGCGTTTTACCATGGGCGATATTCCAGTGGGCTGTTCGGTAGATCGCTGGTTTAAGATGCCGCTAAATCAAGCTGCGCACCCGCATATTGCGCGCTGGTATTCGCAATTACGGCTGCGCGCGGGGGCGCAGAAAGTGGTGTTGCTAGCAGCTTCCTAGCGCAAATACATTCTACAGCGGCAGTATGAAAATTCGTAATGCCTTGAAAATGCCCTAAAATAGCCGCGAGTGTCTACCGAGACCGCGCATTGGCCTTGAACAGGCGTATCGTAGATAGCGGGGTTTTGTTGCAAGCGGCATGGTCGAATAGCCTATGGTGCCTCGAGCCCGTAAAATAGATTGATCGCGG
>JANNXI010000033.1:0-35005 GCA_031409495.1 Betaproteobacteria bacterium | reverse complement strand
CGTCTTTCTGATACATCGTGAATAGGCCAGCAATTTCTTTAGCATCTTTAATCACATCTTTAAATGGCTTGGGAGCGGCAGCTGGTGGGCCACCAGCCGGTGCGCCTGCACCTGCGGGAGCGCCTGCTGCTGGGGGTGCGCCAGCGGGAGCTTGCGCTTGTACGGAAGCGGCGGCTAGGACAGTCAAGCTAGTGAAAATAGCGAGAGAAAGACGGCTTACTTTGCTAGGTAAAATTGAGGCATTTAATTGCGATTTCATCGTTGTTCCTATCGGATTTATAAAAAATAAAAGCACCACTTCTTGTGAAAGCGCGCTTCGTGACAACCACGGGGTTATTAACGGAGGATCCCTCGTCTTTTAAGTTTTGCTGTGCTTTAGGTTCCACAGTCGGTACAGCAGGTCTTAGCGCTAATGGCGCGCTAAATGTTGCGGTGCAGCATTCGTCTGTCATTAAAACGCAATACAGTAGTCTACTTATTTATGGGTGCTGCGGGGCAAATGAGCAGGTTGCCAATGCCAGTAGCGCCGCAACTTTGCGCGAAAGCCTAGTTCGCACTCAGATAGCCGACATTGTGCTCTGCTGTGAACTCAACCAATGGCCCAGCGTGAATATGCTCCGTAGATGAGCGTTCGCTCGCGCCAAAATAGACAAAGGCTTGAAGATGTACTAGGTTCGGCGCGCCGACTTCTTGAACTTGGATTTTGACTCTTGAGTACCAACCTTCGTCATTGATCTGTTCAAGTGCATCCATATCTTGAAGTACTTCTTCGTCCACTTCGAAAACTTGGCCCAGAACATGCTCACCTGACCCCGGCTGGTTCAATAGCCATGGAAGAAAGTATTGGCCGATGATAAACAGAGGGTAGCGCTGCGCTGTCAGAAAGACGCCGGGCACGCGTCGTCCCGCGTTGATACCGAAATTTGCGAAACCCTCTTTTAGGGTGCCGTACACAAAGATGTGATGCATAACGACTTCTCTGAAAATACTGCGGTAGCGGTAGGTCGAATTAGTGATTTTGCGTAATTCAACTCAATTTACGCAGGAGCGTACGATTTTTTAACTTTTTCGGTACACATCGTTGTGTCGGGTTATGCAAAATCGCTAACCCGACCACCCTGGCAATTTAGGTTGCTAACACTCCACCTGCCGTACCGACAGCGCCACCGTAATCGCCAACCCGCCAAGCGCTGTTTCTTTGTATTTGCTTTGCATGTCAGCCCCAGTTCTGCGCATGGTTTCGATTACTTGATCTAGGCTCACCAAATGCGTGCCGTCGCCTAACATCGCTAGTGAACAGGCGTTAATCGCCTTCACGGCTCCCATGGCGTTGCGCTCTATGCAGGGCACTTGGACCAAGCCGCCGATGGGGTCGCAGGTCATGCCTAGGTGATGTTCTAAGGCTATTTCTGCGGCATTTTCGATTTGCGCGGCGCTAGCACCCAGGGCTGCGGCCAGCCCGCCTGCGGCCATCGCGGCGGCTGATCCTACTTCACCCTGGCAGCCTACTTCGGCACCTGAAATAGAGGCATTGCGCTTGCACAGTGCGCCGATGGCGGCTGCTACTAACAAAAAGCGCAAGGTGCCAATGTAGATTTTTTCTTGCTCGCTCAATTCTTCTGCGGGCTCAGGAAAAGGTGGCTGGAGACGCCCTAAAATAGGCATTCTTGAGGTGTTATTGGTGGCGTAATTGTGGGTTGAGTTGGCTCTGAAATCTACAAAATAACGGAGCACGGCGGGTACGACACCGGCTGCGCCATTGGTGGGTGCGGTGACCACGCGGTTGCCGGCCGCGTTTTCTTCGTTTACCGCGATGGCAAACGCGCTTACCCAGTTCATCGCGCCCTCGGATGAATGCCGGTCACCCAATCGCAATTGTTGGGCGATGCCGGACGCGCGACGTTTCACGTTTAAGCCGCCGGGTAAAATGCCGCCAGTATTTAGGCCTTTATCAATGCAGCCATGCATCGTGCGGGCCACTAATGCTACGAAGCGGTGCGTGGCAGCTTCGCCGTGCAATGCGGCTTCATTGGCAAGCAACACTTCCGACATGGGCAACTTGTTTGCGGCGCAAATATCGAGCAACTCTTGCATGGTGACAAACGGATAGGGCACAACCACTTCGGCTCCGCGCGCGCTGCCCACAAAGTGCTCATCTGCATCCACTACAAAGCCGCCGCCGATGGAATACATTTCGCGCTCAGCCACCAGATTGCCGTCCGCGTCGTTGGCGCAAAAAAGCATGCCATTGGAATGAATCGGTAGCAAATTTTTGTAGTCAAAAATTAAATCTGTTGCGGGATCAAAATCAATTTCTAAGCGGCTCAAAAGCTTGAGTTTTTTAGCTTGCGTAATCGCGGCAACTTTAGCGGCGATGCCTGTTGTGTCGACCTCATCTGGCAGTTCGCCACACAAGCCTAAAAGCATGGCGGTATCGGTACCGTGGCCGCGCCCGGTGTGGGCTAGGCTGCCGAAAAGCGTAACGGTGAGTTTGGCAATTCGCTTAAAATCAGCCAGTGGCATTTCAAGTAAAAACCGTCGTGCCGCGCGCATTGGTCCCACGGTGTGGGAGCTTGAAGGGCCAATGCCCACTTTAAACATATCAAACAGGCTGATGTACATTGAATGGCCTTGTTGTTTTTAAAATCAGTTTGTAATGCTAAAGATGCCTCAAAAAAATTCACTTTTCTAAGTTAGGCTGGGGCGCGAGCAAAAAATTCTGACGACGCATATGCCGTATATGCACGGAGGAATTTTTTGCGAGGAACAACGCATAGCGATGAAAAGTGGATTTTTGAGTCATCCTTAATTATGCGCTCAAGGTCTGCCCATGCTCACGGGTGCTGTGAAACGCGACTTTAGGCCATTTGTCTTGTACCAAGTTTAGGATCACGCGTGAATCCGCGATGAACACCAAATTGCCATCCACGTCGCGCGCTAGCCGCTGAAAGTTTGCTTTTTCAAAATCTTCCAAGTGCTTTCTGTCCGCGCAGCTTACCCAACGCGCGGTGTTCACACCAGCCCGCTCAAACACCGCATCCACGCCATATTCAGTTTGCAGTCGATGCGCGATAATTTCAAACTGCAATGGCCCTACGGCACCCAGCAGCAAATTGCTATCAGTAAACGGCTCAAATACTTGCACCGCACCTTCAGAGCCCAGCTCGCGCAGCCCCTTGTTTAGCTGCTTTGCGCGTAACGGGTCACGCAACACTGCACGGCTAAATAGCTCGGGCGCAAAGTAGGGAATGCCTTTGAACGTAAGCTTCTCGCCTTCAGTCACGGTGTCGCCAATATGCAATTGGCCGTGGTTGTGGATGCCAATAATGTCACCTGCCACAGCGTCTTCCAAGCGCGAACGTTCATTGGCCATAAAGGTCACAGCGTTAGCTATTTTCATGTCGCGATTCATACGCTGGTGCTTCACGGTCATGCCCGGTACGTAGCGGCCTGAGCACACACGCAAAAACGCAATGCGGTCACGATGCTTTGGGTCCATATTGGCTTGAATTTTAAAGACAAAACCGGTAAATTTTTCTTCTATGGGCTTCACGACGCGCTCGTTAGATGCGCGTTCTAAAGGACTTGGCGCCCAATTAATGAGGGCGTTTAGAATTTCGCGCACGCCAAAATTATTAATGGCCGAACCAAATAAAACTGGTGTTTGTTGCCCTGCTAAAAATTCGCTTACGTCAAAATCAGCACCCGCACCGCGTACCAGTTCAAGCTCATCGCGCATGGTGGCAAGCTCTTGTGCGGCTTGCGCATTTAGGGCGGGATCGTCCAAGCCTTTTAGCACGGTGAACGTTTGGTTGGCTTTTTCTTCACCCGGTGCGAAGCGCATCACCTCATCGTTCAGCAATTGATACACGCCAAAAAAACGCTTGCCCATGCCAATCGGCCAGCTTACTGGCGCGCATTTAATTTTAAGAATAGATTCAATTTCATCCATCAAGGCAATCGGGTCGCGTACTTCACGATCCATTTTATTGATGAAGGTAATAATAGGCGTGTTGCGCATCCTACACACTTCAAGCAGCTTGATGGTTTGTTCTTCCACACCTTTGGCGGCATCTACCACCATCACTGCCGCATCAACCGCGGTTAGCACGCGATAGGTATCTTCAGAAAAGTCTTGGTGACCAGGGGTGTCAAGCAAGTTAAACACGCAATCTTGGTGCTCAAACTGCATGACCGAGCTCGCGACCGAAATGCCGCGCTGCTTTTCAACTTCCATCCAGTCGGATGTGGCGTGCCGCCCGCTTTTACGGCCTTTTACGGTACCCGCCATTTGAATCGCGCCACCAAAAAGTAGGAGCTTTTCGGTAAGGGTAGTTTTGCCCGCGTCGGGGTGGGACACGATTGCAAACGTGCGGCGGCGCGATACGTCCGGGCCAAGCTTTGTGTCGTGAATTTGCGCCAAATTAGGGCTTAATGCAGTATTATCGTTCATCATGTTCTCTCTATTGAGGCGCGATTTTATCAGGCTATGCTGAAATTCACTTATTTATTCGTCCGACGCGCCAATTCGGGTCACCCGGCATGCCAAGCTAAGTAATCCCTTCATCTTTAGAAAAGCAATGGAACTAGAAGAAAATCGAGCGGCTTTTGAACCTGATCCCGAGCTAACGCAATGGTTAAATCAGGATATTGACCAAAGAGCGGAGGCGGCAAAGAACAAAAGTAGAAGTGCTGCCCTATTTGAAGTGCTGTATCAGCAATTGCGCAACCAAGCGCGCGGGCAAATGCGCCACGAGCGCGCGCAACACACGCTTTCAGCTACTGGTTTAGCGCACGAGGCGTGGTTTCGCATGGCTGAGTTAGAGAAAATTGCGTGGAAAGACCGCGGTCATTTCATGGCTGTGTCGGCAACAGTGATGCGCCGAATTTTGCTCGATCATGCCATCGCCAAGCGCGCGCAAAAGCGCGATATTGCGATAGAAAACTTAACACAAAGCGCGCTCGGTCAAATCGGCATGCCAGTAGATACCGATATTGAAAAAGTCCACGAAGCGATCCTCGCCTTAGAAACAGTAGATTTGCGGGCGGCTAAGGTGGTGGAAATGCGCTTTTTTGCGGGCTTTGATAATGAAGAAGTGGCTGAAGCGCTAGGTATTTCTTTAGCTACCGTGAAGCGTGATTGGGTGGTAGCTAGAGCGTGGTTGCATCGGGAGTTAACTTGCTAATAGGTAACCTATGGGCAATTAATTGGTAACTGATATGCCTGAAGATGCCCAAAAATAGGGCGCCTTCAGGGATTAATCAGGCATTAGTTTTATAAAAATATGTTCATAAATCTCTGGATTCACCAACTTGAAAATTAGCGGTCGCGCCGTTACCGCGATCATCGTCGGCGCGCTGCTGCTTGTTGGCGCTGTTTGGCTTTACCTTAAAGAAACGCCGGCACAATCGGTCGCCGCGAAGGCTGCTGCCCAGAGACTGGCAGCTGCTAGATCAGCGCTGCGCGAAGCGGATGCGCCCGCGAAAATAGTGGGCCCCGCGAAAGTGTTTCCAGCCCGGACGCAAACTGCGAGCGCGTATTCGGTGCTGCGACAAAAAGTGCGGGAGTCGACTGACTTTTTCGCAATATATAACGAGTTATCATTATTACAAAGCGCTGAATCTAAATTTTTGTCAGCGACCATCTTGGACTTTTGTCAGGGTTCTGGGAAAACGCGCAAGGGGCCATCTGTTGAGGAGCGTCTGAGATTGGTCAACGCCCAAATGACGGGTAAATACATTAACCAACGCCAAGCGCTTTTCGCCTCTGGAATGCAGAGAAGCGCGACTGTTTTGTGCCGTGATTTTCCAATGGCGATCACGCCTAAGATGATCGAGGCGGCATTCGATGCCGCAGCAGAGGCCGGCGATATTCACGGCAAGTTAAATCGAATTCGCACTGCGCTGGTGGCAAAAGCGACAGACCAGCGTGATCCCAACGCACCGTTGTCGGCGGCTGATTTGGCGATAGTGCGACAACTCGATCCCAAAGCGACGGAGGACTCGATAGCTAGCTTTGTTTCCATGAGTGTGTCTAAAGCGACTGGGCCAACCCCTGAACAGGTTGAAGTTCTCAGGGAAGCATTATGGTCGAAAGACCCGACGCAAATATTATTTGCAGGCCCAGTATTGACGGCGCTCTACAATGACTACGAACTCAAATTTCGCGGAACCGAAACAGACGACAGAACGCCAAGCGTCATGCTTTGGACTTCAATCGCCTGCTATTTTGGCGATGGTTGTGATGCCAACAATGCGCTGGTTCAGCGCGAGTGCATAGAACACGCGCGGTGCGATGTTGGTTCCTACGACCAGCTATTGCAGCGTTATCACCTTGTGACAGAAGCGGAATGGGCTGTGTTTCAAAAAGAACGGGAGTTCTTCATTGCAGTTATCGAATCGCAAAATTGGGCTCGCTTACAGGAGGCGCGGGGAAAAGTGAGTAAGCCAATGGGTTCCATGAATCCGCCAACCCCGTGGCCGCCCAGATTTAGATTTAGGTTTTGAAGCGACGGTACTTTGATGCAGATAAATTGAATCGCGAATCGCTAGGTCATACAGTCTGAAGATGCCTAATTTTAGCGTGTCTACAAGCATCTCATGGCATTAATTTTTTGCATATAAGGGAACACAGAGTGACAGCAAAGCAATCGAGCAATACAAAAACTCCCCTCACAAAGCAACTGGAGAAATACCAGCGGGTTGCGCTAATGTTGCAAGGCGGGGGCGCATTGGGGTCATATCAATTAGGTGTTTATCGCGCCTTGGCAGAAGTAAATTGCCATCCGAATTGGATTTGTGGGGTTTCAATTGGCGCGATAAACGGCGCGATCATTGCGGGTAATTTGCCTGAAAATCGGGTTGCCAAACTAGAAGAATTTTGGAATTTAATTACGCATGCTGCGCCGCTTGCGCAAATGCCATATTTAGATGCACTACAAAATTGGAATGCGGCAGCCAGCCGGTTGATGACGATTACGATGGGGCAGCCTGGTTTCTTTCGCCCGCATTTTAGTAAACCTTCGTTTAATCCTTGGGCAGCACTGGCTGGAAACGCCAGATCTACAAGCATGTACGACACATCCGATCTTAAGGCCACGCTAGAAAAACTGGTTGATTTTGATCTGCTAAACAGTGGCACTACGCGCCTGAGCGTGGGTGCGGTGAATGTTGAAACGGGTAACAATATCTTCTTCGATACTAAAAACGAACGCTTGGGCCCTGAGCACATTATGGCTAGCGGCGCCTTGCCACCCGCGCTACCTTTCATAAAAATTGGCGATGCACATTATTGGGACGGTGGCATTGTTTCCAACACGCCTTTGCAACACCTGCTAGACCAAGATGATGATTTAAGCACTCTGGTGTTTCAGGTAGATTTGTTCAACGCCAAAGGTAGTTTGCCTAAGCAAATGGATGATGTCGCGCGCCGCCAGCGGGACATTGTGTACTCCAGCCGCACGCGACACGCTACTAGCAGTTTTAAGCGTGTGCTTTCGCTGCGCCGCCAGCTAGCCGATGCGCTCAAGCGTGTGCCTGCGACGCAATTGCGCGCTGGCGAAGCCGAGAAGATGCACGACTACGCGGACGCGGGCGTCATCAATATTATTGAGCTAATTTACGAAGGTAATTTGCTCGATAGCGAAGATAAAGATTTCGGATTTGCTGTAGAAACAATGCACCGTCGCGCCGCCGCTGGCTATGCGGATACGGTAGCAAGCCTGGCGCAGCCGCGTTGGCTGGATTTACCTAGCGCCTATGAGGGTGTAGTGGAGCACGATATTCATCGGGTGTGATATGTAGTCCTACTGATTTTAGTCCGACATTGTGTCGCCTGTGCGCTGGCCAATTTATCTACTCCTAAAATTTGCGTTTGGCTAAATCGTCAATTTAGTTGTAGTTTTTTGGGTAAATTTGTTAATGTACTTTTTTTAAAGATGTCTGGCAGCGTGGTCAGTGGTGCGCACATGGCGCTAGCCATTAAGTTAGAGGCGCGTGATTACGACTTGGATTATTCTAATATTGCTTTAGACGCAATTGCTTATTGTGGCCTGCGCGGCTTATGTGATGCGGAGGGACGGCAGGCGCAAATCAGGCGCAATCAAGCGTCATCAACACAATTTACAAATAATCAGGGATGTGCTCGCAAAAGGCTTTGCGACTAATCAGTGGCCTGTTGGGTTTTGGAGTGGTATCGGCATCCTGAAGGCAAAAAAGCCTTGAAAATCCCGGTTAGAGCGGGTTTAAACTTTTAATTTATGAAGAATTAATAGTGAGTTTTTTGAAATTTTAATGGCTAAACCGCCTTCTGCAGGCGCGCGATAATTTTTACTAGTGGCGGCGGTACAACCCCCGGTGCTGTAATGCGGGTAACGGTCCTTTCTAACTTGAGGTCGCTAGCATCCGCAAGAGCCATGTTTTTGGTGCGACGCGCTAACATCGAAATTTGATTTTGTAACTGCGCCACGTTGAGCGCCGCACCGATATTGAATTCAGTAGGCGAATCAAGTGCCACCGCATCCACCAGCGCGCCTTGCGCGATTGCCAGTGCGGCCGTTGGGTTGCTCAAGCTGATAAATTTAACTTCACAAATGCTAGTTTCGATGGCTAGGTTTTTTGCCGCATTATAGCTAGGGTCACGTTTAAGTGAGTCTGCGATGACTGACTTGGTCTCAGTGAGCGCCGCTAAAATGAGTGGCGTTTGGCCAGTATGACCTTGGCTAAGTAGGCCAGTAAGCGCAGCGAGGTGTTGGACCAAAACACGCGCGTGCCTGGGCGCCGACATGCGATCGTCTGCTTCATTCTTAAGCACCATCCGTGTGACGGCCAGCCCAGCCTCACTCACCTCTAGTGCTTTGGCGTAATTGCCAAGTTCGTTGTGCGCGTGCGAAAGCTGACGATAGGTCGCGCCAATATCAGACAGATAAGCGGTATTGCTCGGTTCCTTCGCCAGTAACTCTTTCATGATGGCTAGTTTGGCCGCGCTAGGTGCGAGTGTGCCCGCCCAGTCAGCTTTGGCGCCCATTTGTTCTATTTCTAAACGGAGCACCCACTCCCAAACGTGGGGCGCGTCTGCCTGGTCTGGTTGTTTTTTGGTGATAGCATTGAGGGTGTTGCGCGCGTGCTGCAGGTGGTGGGTAAGCCGTTTGTCTACAGCTGCGTTTGGATAGGGTGTGCTGCGAATTAGTGCATTCGTAATCCGAAGATGGATGCGCGCAAGCTCGATCGCGTTGCGTTGATCGGCGCGATCGCGGGTGGCGCCAACTGCGTAGTGCGGAATTGAGCGCTCGAAGTAACTTAGCGCGCCCTCTAGATCCTTGCTTTCGTGGAGCAGTCCACCCATCTGGGTCAGTGCCTGCCCGTATTCGAAGCGAAGTTCCTCCGACTCAGCTCCGGTAGCAAGCACTTCCGCGTAAATTGCCAAAGCGCGTTTTACGTTGGCCATCGCTTCGTCTTTTTCGCCTAAATGGGGGCGAAAAAAGCCGTTGTACTGCACAAAACTCAAGCGGTGCAATGCGGTAGCGGTATTAATGAGCAGCGGGATATTGGCTGTTGTACCTTCTTCGGCTGTGGCGTTCAATTTATCTAAGTACCTTTGCATGTCGGCAGCCATTCGCTTGCGCAAGGGCATCGATCCAGCTAGATACTGCACACCTCCCAAGTAGTCGAATAAAACGGTAGTGGCCTGTTTTCGCGACTCTTCCAAGCGTAGTTCGGCAATATTGCGCTGCTTTACGGCCTCGCGGCCTTGCCAGATTGCAACACCTGCGCCGAGAAACAACGCACTTGCAGCGACAGCAGAGGCACCCACGCCAACCCTGTTGCGGCGCACGAATTTTTTCGCGCGATACCATGTGGAGGGACTAGCAGCGCTGATCGGTTCATGGTTTAAGAAGCGCTGTAAGTCGGCGGCGAGGGCTTCAGGAGTGGCATAGCGTTGTGTTGGATCTTTGGTCAACGCCTTGAGAATAATCGTGTCCAAATCACCCTCTAACGCAGTTGCAAAGCTGGCAGAAATATTGTCTGTGCCGCTCCACGCGGCTTCAATGTCAGTATTGCTACTGGCTGAAGAGGGTCGTGTAGCGTCGGTTTCCAGCACGGCGTGCATCACGTCTACTGCTGTTGCGGAGGTGGTATTACGTAACTTATAGGGTCTTTTGGCCGTAAGCAGACCATAAAGAATCACGCCTAAGCTATAGACGTCACTTGCGGTAGACACCACTTCCCCGCGCAAGTGCTCGGGGCTGGCATACCAGGGCGTGTATACGCGCGCAGCCTCTGCCGTATGGTCGTTGGTGTCGGCGTCACTTAGCAACTTAGCGATGCCGAAGTCTAACAATTTTGGGTTGCCATCCGCTTCAATCACGATGTTCGATGGTTTTAGATCGCGATGTACGACGAGCAACTGGTGCGCGTATTGCACAGCCGCACAAATTTTTTGCATTACCGCAATGCGCGCTGGCAATGTCGGCTGCATCGTAGCGCACCACGCGTCTAGGTTTCGCCCCGCTGCGTATTCCATCACCAGATAGGGATTGCCATCAGGGGCTGCACCGCCGTCGATGAGCCGCGCGATGTTGGGATGATTTAACTGCGCCAATATTTTTTGTTCGCGGGCGAACCGTGCAAGCGCTTGCGCATTGCTGGCGTCAACACGCATAAGTTTTAATGCGCCCTGTTGCCGGGTTTGCAATTGCGCTGAAACACCCGTTGGTGCGCTAATTTCTCGCTCCACATGAAACACAATTCCCATGCCACCGCGACCCAATTCGCCCAATATTTTCCATGCGTTTAAACGGCTGCCAATGTCTGGTGCGCCGCCATCGGCAAATGTCTTCAGGATTTTTGATGTTGATACATTGGCATGCTGTAATGCGCCGCCACTGGCAATAAATTGCTTTGCGTCAATGGCGTGGCCAAGTAGGCTAAGCACTTCGGCTTGCATTGCTGGACGCCCGGTACAGCGCGCGGTAATCAAGGCGAGGCGCTCCGCTTCTGAGGCGCAATCGAGCGCGTCAGCTACCGTGGCAGCAATTTCGTTCCAATCGGCGTTAGGTAAGTTTGATACTGGCATGGTGTAAATATTTTAAGGGTAAAGAAGGAGCCAAAAGCCAGCCATGAGGTAGCCAGCACCGATTACGGTAATGACGGTAGCTGTATAACGGCGAAATTTTGTTTCGTCTAAGCCGTCGAGCACGCGACGAGACAGGGTTGTACCTAAAAACGCCAAGGCGACAGCGCAAGCTAACATCCATGGTGCAATCTGAAGTGTGCCATTTGCAGCCGATTGCGCCATAAATATGCTTGCGAAGCCGCCAAAATAGGCAATCTTCAGCATATGTCCAAAGGTCTGAGTAATGGCTTTCGTAGCCACCACGCCATGTTTGTTAAGGGCGGAGCGCACAAAAAAACTATCCAAAATGGGTCCTGATACGCCCGCCGTGAGTTGCAGCCCGGTGCTGATAAAACCGCAGGCGCCTGCGTGTATTGGCTTATCAACAGTGAGCATTGCGCGCTTGGGCAAGAGAATCGCAATAAAAGGTGTGCTCCCCAGAATAATAAAGCCTAGCGGTTTACTGACTACCCAGCGCACCATCATAAACGCCAGCAAGGCGGCGAGTGCGCCGACAATGTAGTTGCGGGTGATTGGCCACACAATATGCGTGCGCCAAAGCCATGCGCGCCAGCCATTTGATGCCATTTGCACCACGCCGTGCATGACCATGGCTTGGGTAATTGGCAACAGCGCCAACAATACGCCCATAAATATCATCCCGCCGGCCATTCCCAGCACGCCGGAAATGAAGGACGTAATGACGATGCTAATAAATATGCAGCCGATTGTGAGGGCGCTCATAGCCAAATCCAGTCAAGAAGCAAGTATTCTACGTGGTGATTCCGGCTTAAACCAGCTATCATGCGCGGCATGCAAGAATCCTCTCAAACCATATTGCGCGACATTTTTGGCTATAACCATTTCCGTGGTGAGCAAGACGCGATCGTCTCCCACGTGGTTGCAGGCGGCGACGCTTTAGTGCTGATGCCCACTGGCGGTGGCAAATCGCTGTGTTATCAAATTCCCGCGCTGGTACGCGCACGGCGCGGCATGGGCGCGGCTATTGTGGTCTCGCCACTAATTGCGTTGATGCAAGATCAAGTCGATGCGCTAAAACAACTGGGCGTGAGTGCGGCATTTTTAAATTCTAGTTTGGACGCTGCAACCGCGCGTGCCGTTGAAGAACGCTGGTTTGATGGCGAGCTTGAATTGCTTTATGTCGCACCAGAACGGCTCACCACACCGCGCTTCATCGCGCAAATGGAACGGGCGAAAGTTTCGCTTTTTGCCATTGATGAGGCACATTGTGTATCGCAATGGGGGCATGATTTTCGGCCTGAATACCGCGCACTATCGATTTTGCATCAGCGCTTTCCCAGTGTGCCGCGTATTGCCCTCACTGCTACCGCCGACGCCCGCACACGCGCTGAAATTGTTGAGCAATTAGAGCTTGAGGGCGCGCGGCAGTTTATTTCTAGTTTCGATCGACCCAATATTTTTTATCAAGTAGTGGCTAAAAATAACGGGCAACAGCAGCTGTTGCAATTTTTGAGTGGCTATAAAAGCCAAGCCGGTATTGTGTACCGTTTGTCGCGGAAAAATGTAGACGATACGGCAGCATTTTTGGTAGGGCATGGTATTCGCGCATTGCCGTATCACGCGGGTCTCGACGCATCTGTGCGCGCAAAAAATCAACAAGCTTTCCTGCGAGAAGAAGGCGTGGTGATGGTTGCTACGATTGCGTTTGGTATGGGAATTGATAAGCCCAATGTGCGCTTTGTAGCGCACATGGAAAGCCCTAAAAGTATGGAAGGCTACTATCAAGAAACCGGTAGAGCGGGGCGTGATGGCCAACCGGCAGTCGGTTGGCTTTGCTTTGGCCTGGGCGACGCAGTGTCGCTCAAACGCATGGTGGAGCAAGGGGACGCGACTGACCAGCGCAAGGCAGTGGAATTCGGCAAAATTGATGCGCTGCTGCAGTTTTGTGAGCTGGCTTCTTGTCGGCGGCAAGCGCTGCTGCACTACTTTGGTGAAAACTTAGCGGCGCCTTGTGGAAACTGCGATAACTGTTGTACACCCCCGCAAACTTGGGACGCTACCGAGCCAGCGCGGATGGCTTTATCCGTTGTTTACCGTACCGGACAGCGCTTTGGCGCGACGCACCTAATCGATATTTTGCGCGGTGTTAGCACCGAAAAAGTAATCCAATTTCGGCATGATCAACTGCCGACCTTTGGCGTAGGCAAAGTGTATTCGGCGATGCAATGGAAGAGTATGTTTCGTCAACTCGTCGCGAGCGGCTTGTTGCTTCCCAATGAGACGGAAGGGCAACTGTTTTCCGGTTTGATGCTGGCAGAATCTAGTCGCGCCGTGCTGAAGGGCGAACAGGCAGTGGTTATGCGTCAAGAGGGACTACCGAAAGGCAGAAGCCGCTCGGTACGCGATGAATTGGAAAGCGGTAGCGGCAAAATTCGCGCTTCTAGTAGTGGGTCACGCACCGTGGCTGATATGGCTGGCATCGCCGAAGAAGATGCGCCAATTTGGCAACGATTGCGTGAAACCCGTATGGATATTGCCCGCGCACAAGGTGTGCCGCCATATGTGATATTTCATGACTCGACCTTGCGGGAGATGTTGGCCATTAAACCTACAACTTTAGCCGCCATGGCGCAGATAAGTGGTGTTGGCTCGCGTAAACTAGCGCAATACGGGACGCAGTTTTTAGACGTGTTCCAACAACCCTAATTTGCACCTAGCAACAGCAGCTGCATTAATACTTAAAAAGAGAGCGCTATGGAAATTATTCCCGTTGAAATTGATACTGAATTTATTGAGCTAAACCATCTGCTAAAGCTGGCTGGGCAAGCCTTGAGCGGCGGTGAAGGCAAAGTGATTGTTGCCAGCGGCGTAGTGTATGTAGACGGTGAACAAGAGCTCAGAATGCGTTGTAAAATTCGACCCGGTATGATGGTGCGCTATAAAGAAGTGGGTATTTCTGTCACTTTAGCCGCCAGCGGTATTCGTGCACCAAAAGTAGTGGGTGTGGTCACAAAAAAACCTAAACCTTTGGTTGCTAAAAATCCAACGGCGGCTAAACCCTTGGCCCCAGCTACGCAAAAGCGCCGCCCGCGGCCTAGTGCAGCTACAGCCAAAGCTACAACTAAGGCGACGGCTCCGCCAAAAGTCGGCGTAAAGTTCGGCACTAAATTGCCCGCAAAACCAAGTGGAAATTTAATGCCTGGCGCTGGCAATAAAGGCGTCTCTCGTGGAGGCGCAAAAGTGGATGCCAAGCGCCGTGCTAAATTCGGTGCGTAGGCTTAAAGCTGTAGAGTTTGTGGAGCATAAATCGATTGAAATTGTTTGAAATAAGGCATCGCAGTAATTAGGAAAAATATGAAAAGAACGCAACTCTATAAACGCATCGCTTCTCAGGTTGCGCGAGATTTGAAGACACAGATGAGCGCATCTCGGTTTGCCGTCGCGGCACCGGCGGCATTGAGTAAACGCGAGCAGCGCGATGCAGATAGAACGGCTGGGTTGGTGCCGTTTGCGATAAAACTACAGCAAAATTTGGTTACTGCAATATCGCTGAAGGCGCTTGAAAATAGGGCTTCTGCGCAGGACGTAGTGGCACAAATCCTCACGCGAGATTTGGCCAGTTTTATCGTCGCGCCTGTAGTTAAGCCAGATGTCAAGCCAGTCGTGTTGCCAGTCATAAAAGCAGTGACGAAAAAACCTGTGTTGAAAGTGCCGAAAAAAGTCGCAAAATCTAAAATTAAAGCGCCGTTGAAAGTAGCTGTAAAAACTGACCCTAAGAGCAAAGTGTCCGCTAAAACCGTGCCGAAACCGGTGGCAAAACCCATGGGTAAAGTTTTAGCCAAGCCCTCAGCGAAGCTTGCATTGAAGATAACGGCGAAGTCTACGGCAAAACCGCTGCCAAAAATTGCAGCCAAACCAGCGCCGAAAGCCGTTCCTAAAGTCGCAGCTAAAGTCGTCGCAAAGGTTGTGGCGAAACCAGTTGCAAAACTAGCCACAAAGCCAACTGCAAAGCCAACTGCAAAGCGAACTGCAAAGCTCGGTGTAAAGCAAGCTGCAGAGACTAAAGCGATACTTGCGGCACCTGCTGCTGTCGCCGTCAAACCTAAAGCAAAATCGATCGCGAAGCCGCTTGCAAAGGCCTTAGCAAAAGTAATGGCGAAAGCAAAAGCGCCAAAAGGTAAAAAGTAGTCGTGGCACTTAAAGCAACTATTCACAAGCTTGAATTATCGGTGGCCGATATGGATCGCGGCTATTACGGTACACATGCCATCACCATTGCCCGACACCCGTCAGAAACATCGTTACGCATGATGATCCGTGTCACCGCCTTTGCAGCGTTTGCGGAAGAAGCGCTTGAATTCGGACGCGGCATTTCGGCTGAAGACGAGCCGGCATTATGGACCCGCGATTTAACCGGCAATATCCTGCACTGGATTGAGCTGGGGCTGCCAGACGATAGGTTATTGCGCCGCGCTGCAGGCCGTTCCACACGTTTAACACTAGTGGCGTATGGGGGCAGAGCCGTTGACGTATGGTGGACGCAAAATCAAAGTGATTTAGCGCGGGTTAAAAATTTGACCGTGGTTGAAGTACCGTTTGAGGCCAATGATGGTTTGGAAAAGCTCGCCGATAAGTACATGAAAATATCGGCCACCATTCAAGATGGCGATATTATGCTTAGCGATGGTAAAAACACGGTGTCGCTTCGGCTTGAGAAGAAATCGGTCTAGGAGTCCGGATTAGCGCTATTTCTTTTCACGCACTGCCAGCGTCACATTGCATAGTTCAACATGTCCCGCAGGTTCGATGAACCACGAGTTCGGAACGCCCTTGCCGCGATTTCTCAGTGCTTCAACAAGCTTAGTGAAAAGCGCAGACTCAGTATTGATTATTTCTAAGCGGGGCTGTGATTCCTTGGTTAAGTCGGCCGCAACGCGGATGGTGGCAATCGGAATGCGCTGTTCGGCAGAGGCGTAGAAGCCCATTTCACGGGTGCCTCGAGGCAGACTTGAAATATCAGGCATGCCAAAAACAACGCGTCCCACCACGGCGATATTGCGGTCCAAATGCCGCGGCGCATGACCAGTAACGATGTACATTTGACTGCCATTACCGCTATCGATCGCATTACCGCGCCCTACGCCCACCATGCCATAGCAGTGAGTGAGCCAAGCTTGACCGCGAGCGCGGTCGCGACCCATCGGAAAGCCCGCACTAAAGCCAACTTCTTTCGCATAGCCATCGCTATCGGGTAATTTGGTAAATGTGTAGTTCGGATACATCGTCTGTGTCGCATAAGGCCGCGTGAATTCAGCGGGCAGCAAGCGCGCAGCAGACTTTAAATCACGTTTCTGTGGTGGCGGAGCGGCCGCTGTTGTGGTTGCGGCCGCTCCGCTCGCAGCGGTAGTTGCAGTGTCCGCTTCTGCCTCACCCCACTGCACGACGTAGTTATCTTGCGACCGTAAAATGTGTAGGCCATCAAAATACTTATCGCGCACCAGCTTTTTGATGTTAACCGCGTGTAGCGGTGCAAAATTGGGTGCTAACTCAATAACTACGCGGCGCACAGGCGAGGTGTCAAGCTCCATGACTAAAGTGTTTTCAAGATCTAAGCTGCGCCAGTCAGTTGCTGCACTTTTTGCCAGTAGTTCAGAGTAACTGTGCTTTGGTACGGACGTATCAGCCGCTTTGATCGAGTTGTTCTGCGGTGCGGCAATCGCGCTTGCTGCTGTAATCAAAACAGTTGCAGGTATGGCCGTGAGCGCAACACGTAGCGCTTTTTGCAAATAAGCTGGGTGAGGTTTTTTTAGCATGAGGTCGAGTTTTTTGGGTTAGGGTGGGGAGTGAGTATGTGCAGCTGCCCCCAAAAAGTGAGGCGACCACGTCAGAAATACGGCCGATGGCTCGTAGGCTAGCGCAGTCGCAATCGGTGCGTTTTGGGTTGATGTACGTAGGTCGGGAGTGAGGCTACTCTAGCGCTGGAGCGGGCGCGTCGAAGCTTTTGTGTTTGATTCCAACACAGGAGATAGCTTCAATTTTAACGGTGATTCATCTTCACCGGGTGGGAGCGTAATGCTGATGGCGCGCGCTGTGCGGGAATCAAATGCTTCAAGTGGCTTAAGTGGCTTAGTTAATTCAAGTGGTTCAGTCGGTGCCGTCGCTATGTACGGCTTGGATTTAACGATGATTGGCGCTGTGGCCACTGCCGTTGCACTTGCTGATTTGCTTGAACTGGCGTTTAGCCAATGGCCAAAAGTAAAGCCAAGTACTGTAAGGCCACCACAAAGCATTGCCACCGTGAGGCTGTGCAATTGACGGGTCGATATGGGGGCTTTACTTTCGCCACGCGGGCCAAGCGCGTATGGGCTGACGGCGCTAGGGCTTGAGGTAGGGACGTGCGCAGGGCTTAAACTGGATAATTTTGGCACACTGATTTGCGGGAAGTCAGCTTGAGGGTGTGGTGCAATCTCTAGTGCGATTGTGCTCGACGTTGCGGGTGTTGGTATCGAAGCTTTACCAATTATTTTCGTAGAATTGTTTGTATTTTCAATTGCTTGATCACTTATGTTTGCGTGTGCGTCAGCTGCAATCACCACGATGGCTGGTGGTGAGGTGTTTTCAATGGCGTCTGTATTGCTGGGTGCAACTGAAATGGGTGTCGTCGTGGTTGTTGGTTCCGCAGTTGAAATTGGATCGCAAATGGCCGTTGCCATGTTGGCTTCGACGGTACTGTCGGTATTAGTTGAGGCCGTAGCTTCGGAAGGTTCTGCAGGAAATACCGCTTCTGGGTCAGCGGCTGGTTCGCTAATGATCGGGGCGTTTAAAATCCTTTGCTCCCCCGGGTTATTTGCATCTTTTGCAACAGGTTTGCCGGTTTTAACGGCTGCGGGCGGTGGGGGTACTGCATTGGCGACGTTGCGCTTATCGATCCGGCTACGTTCCCCAGAAATGTCGCTAAGTAATCGCTGCGCTGCTTCGCGCGCGCGGGTCATATCGCGTGCGGCATTGCTGGCAACCGCTCGTAGCTCCGCTGCTGCCAAGGCTTCGCGTTCTGCACTCGCGCGTGCTTGGGCGTGATCACGCGCTATAGCTTCAACTTTTTCACGTTCGCGTGCAGCGGCGGCCGCTTGGGCATCGGCGGTGCCGCGCGCTAACGCGCGAAGCGATGCAGCTTCTTCGGCTTTGATTTTTTTTGCTGCCGCAGCTGTGAGCGCAGTTTCAGAAACTACTCTCGCAGCCGCTTTCTCAGCAAGTACTATTTCGGCGGCCGCAAGCATATCAGCGGAAATCTCAGCCTGTTGTTCCGCTTCGATGCGCGCCACAATAGCCTGAGCGCTGCGTTCCTCGGCTTGCGCCCGAGCAGCTAAGAGTTTTTGTTGTTCCGCTAAATGGGCAGCACGAACCCGCTGCTTTTCAGCCTCTAGCGCATCGGCGGCAGCACTATGTTCAGCCATGCCGATAGCCAAGGCTTCAAACGCATTCGTTTGCTCGAGTATCCGGATACGCCCTGTTGATTCGGTCGCTTCGTACTCTAGGCGTTCACGGTCTTCTTGGCGGGCGCTGAGTTGTTGTGCCACTTGCTTGCGTGCGAGCATTTGGCTCCGCAACGCTTCATCAGCTTTGATTCGTTCCTCAGCCACTTTCACGGCGCGCGATTCGGCTTCAATTTTTGTTTGTGTAGCTGCCAGCAAGCTGGATTCAGTTTTCATGCGGTTATTTGCTAGCGTTTTTGCTTCTGCCTCGGCCTGTTCAGTTTGCGCCGCTAGCTCGGTCATGCGCGCTTCTGCGGCAACCCGCTCCCCTAGGCGCTCATTCGCTAGTTTTTGTGCGGCCAAAAGAGAAAACGCAGCTTCGCGCCGCGCCCGCATCGCCGCCTCTTCGCCTTCGAGGCGCACGATCGTTTTAGCCTCGTTTGCGGCTATATTACTTGCATCAGCGGCGCGAGCTTTATCGGCGTCGGCACGTGCCAGAGCATCCGCTATTTGCTGCTGCTCCGCCGCTTGGCGGGCCAGTACGGCTTCCTTCGCTCTCGCTTCCAGTGCGCTGCGGTCGTTGGCAGCGGCGAGGGCGGTGCGCTCTAGTGCCGAAGCTTCTTCGGCCAGCGCAGCGGCGCTCTCGGCGGCAGCAATGAGTGTTTTGGCCGCTTCGGCAGCCTGCTTTTCAACGCCTAGTTGAATGCGCGCAGCCTCAAGCTTTTGTTGCTCAAACGCCATTGCGCTTTTGTAGCGGGTGAGCTCGGCCTCTTTTGCGCTGGCTTCTAGTACGCTGCGGTCATTGGCTGCAGCGAGAGCAACGCGCTCCAGTGCGGAAGCTTCTTCGGCCAGCGCAGTGGCGCTCAAGGCGGCAGCAGCCAGTTCTTGGGCTATTGTGGCGGCTTCCTCTTCAACGCCTAGCTTAATGCGCGCAGCTTCAAGCTTTTGTTGCGCAATTGCCATCGTGCTTTTTTGGCGGGCAAGCGCTAACTTATCTTGTACGATCCGTTTTTGTTGTGCTTTCGCCGCCGCATTGTCGGCTTTTACGCGCGCTAAGGATTCCGCAATTTTTTTCTGCTCTGCCTGCACGCGCGCAACGGCTGCTGCCTTAACTTTAGCTTCTGCGCTAGTCTTTTCAAGGGCCGCAGCTTTTGCGCTAGCCTCGACAATTTCCGCAGCAGCATGCAGCGCTAGTGCTTGTTCTTCGATAGCGGTGCGTTCATTGGCTGCGGCTATCGCAGCTTGTTCGGCTGCCAACCTTTGTTGGGCGGCACGTTCGCGCTCGCGACTCGCGGCAGTGTCGGCATGGAGTCGCGCTTGGGCTGCTACTTCTGCCAATTTGCGCGCATTCGCAGCCTCGGTTGCGGCAGTTTCGGCAGTAATTTCGGCTTGCGCGCGCGCAATAAGCTTTTCGGATTTTTCGCGCTCTGCTTGTTCTCGCGCAATGATGGACTTTGCCAATGCCTCGTCAGCTTGCGCGCGCGTTTTGGCGTTTTCGATTGCAAGTGTTTCTGCTTCATTCGCAGCAATTGCTGTTTGTCTGGCTGACTCTTCCGATGCAATGCGCGCCTGTATGCTTGCTGCCGCTTCTTGCTCAATGAGCATTAACGCCTTTGCCGCGGCGATGCGCTGGTTTTCAGCAATTGCATCGTTTTCAATGCGAATTGCGGCGTGTTTTTCATCTTCTAGGCGTAGTCTTAAGCTGTCTGCAGCAAGTTGATCAGCTTCGGCCCGGGCGAGTGCATCGGCGGTGTGCTGCTTTTCAGCAAGTTTGCGCGAGTTGACGGTCGCCTTTAATGCGGCTTCAGCGCGAATTCGGCCAAGTGCTTCGTCCAACGCAATGCGTTCAGCATCGGACGCTTTCTTCGCGATTTCTTCTGCCAAAAGTTCTTCTTTGGCGCGCGCGTTTGCGAGTGCAATGGCTGCTTGTTCAGCTCGCAATCGGATACCTTCTTTAGCGACTTTAGCTTCTGCGATCGCGCGCTTAGCTTCTGCGGCTTCAAGTTTTTGCTGCTCTAACGCTGCAAGTTCATGTTGCGCTGCCAAAAGCGCTGTTTCGGCTTCCATACGCGCGGTTTCGCCGTCTTGAAGCTGCGCTTCGGCCGAGGCTTGTTCGGCCAATGCCACCAGTGTTAGATTTTTTTGTTTTAATTGCGTTTGGGCGGCTTTTTTTGCCTCCTCGTCCACGACCAGTTTTTGCTGTGCAGCGAGCGTGGCTGCTTGCACCAACGACCGCGCGCTAATTGCTTCTGAAGTTACCGTTTCAATGTTGGCTAAATTTTTCTTTGATACCGCTAGTGCGGCCTGCTCTACGTCAGCACGTTCCTGAGCAATAGCCAGCGCTTCCCGCTCGGCTTGATTGCGCATTAGCGTTTTTTGTGTTTCGGTTTCTTCGAGCTGCTTTACGCGCTTTAGCTCTGCAACAAGTTGACGGTCAACGCTTTTTTTGGCTATTGCCGCTGATATGGCTCGTTCCTCAGTGGCAATGCGCGCCTCGGCCAGCGCCGATATTTTCTTTTGCTGCTCCAAATTCTGCACGCTGAGCACCAGCGCCTGACGCTCGGCGCGTTCGCGAGAAATGGCAAGTGCACCGCCTTCTTGTTCCGCGGTAAAAATACGCACTGTTTGTTCATTGCGTAGCGTTTCAGCCTGCAGCTTTGCTTCCACTTGCGAGGCTAATTCGCGTTCAGCGCGCTGGCGTTCGATGGCCGTAGCCACGGCCGCTGTGTCAAGGCGGCTGCGTTCCAAGGCTGCTTCTTCAGCGCGTACTTCGGCCTGTTTGCGCTCCCGAGCAATAACTGTCGCAGCCTCTTCTTCGCTCAATCGCATTTGCGCTAATCGCTTTAACTCCACCTCCGCAATTTGCCGTGCTTCGGCTTTTTCTCGTAAAAGACGCTCGGCGCGAATGCGCTCTTGTGCAGCCGAACGCGCTTCGTCTTCGGCGGCACTTCGCAGTGCAAGGGCTGCAAGTTGGACTTCTTCAGCTGCTACTTTTATATTTGCAGCATGCGCCGTTTCATGAAAGCTCTGTGCCCGTGCCAACGCAGCGTCACGCGTTGCGTCCGGTTGTAGCAATGCCTGCGCTGCGGCCTCGGCATTGCTTGCGGATGCGGTAATTTTGTTTAAACGACCCGTGGCCGACATTTTTTTAAGATGCGCAGCGTCCGCTTCTGTACTTTCTGGCGGTGGGATATCAGGCGTGCCTGCTTCGCGCTGCAAAGCGCGCAATTTTTCGACGTCACGCAGGGAATCTAACAATCGGCTCATGGATGATCTGAGTTCTACTCTTTAACGCTAGTTAAAATCTGTTGGTCTTACCGGCATGCTGAAGTAATTCAGAAATTAGCTTAGACGCGCCAGCGAATTAGTTATTGCCGCGACAGTGCAAGGTACGATCAAACGCAACTTTCCTAGCTATTGTTATAACGCATCTAGCTGCTTTTTTTCGCAAACTAATGTTACTTGCCCGTGCGACGGCCCTTAAAGAACATTTATTAAGCAGCGAAACTTGCTTTACGCGCTCAATTTCATTAATTATGACGCTGCTTCTACTTATTGCGCGCCTAAACCGATACTCACTAACACAGCATCAAGTGCCGCTCCGGTTACTGGCTTTAGTAAAAAATAAGGGGTACCTGCTGCAATAATTTCACGTTTAGTCGCGTTATCACCAAGGGATGACATCATCACTACGCTTAGAGCCTGGGGTGGTTGGCTATTTGGCGAATCGCCAGGAACCGCTGAATTCATTTCGCTTTGGCGCAAATTGCGCAGAAAACTAATTCCGCTTAAGCGTGGCATGCGGATGTCGCAAATCACCACATCAAATTTTTCGGCTCGGCACCGCTGTAAGGCTGCCATGCCGTCAAATTCTTGCGCAACGTTAAAGCCCCGCGTACCTAACATTTTAGTGATGTGTTCCATAACAGTGTCGTCATCGTCGACCACTAAGGCACGCTTTTGGGCTTTTACGGGATTTGTCATTTTGATTGCGCCTACTATTGCCGTACACAATCTACGCAATAGTGCACCTCGCCATTTACGTCTTCCTTTACTAAGCCGTGTATGTCAGTTTCAAAGCCGACAAACGCAGTATTAAAGCTGCGCGCAAACGCCAAATATTGCACGATTGTTTTGTTGAAGCGTTCGCCTGGGATAAGCAATGGAATACCGGGTGGATAAGGCGTCAGCAATACCGCAGTTGCGCGGCCCTCAAGTTCGTCAATTGGCACACGATCGACTTCGCGATGTGCCATTTTGGCAAATGCTTCCGATGGGCTCATGGATGGCTCCATGCTCGACAAGTACATTTCTGTAGTGAGTTTAGCCACGTCAAACTTACGGTACATATCATGAATTTGCTGGCATAAATCACGCAAGCCTACCCGCTCATAGCGCGGATGATTTGCCACAAATTCTGGCAAAATTTTCCACATTGGCTGGTTACGATCATAGTCATCTTTAAACTGCTGTAACGCCGTTAATAGCGTATTCCAGCGGCCTTTGGTGATGCCGATGGTAAACATAATGAAGAAGGAATAGAGTCCAGTCTTTTCGATAATTACGCCGTGCTCAGCCAAGAATTTTGAAACGATACTGGCAGGAATACCCTGTGCCGCAAATTTGCCGAACACATCTAGGCCTGGGGTGACGATAGTGGCTTTAATAGGGTCAAGCATATTGAATCCGGGCGCTAAATTACCAAAGCCATGCCAATCGTCATTTGCGCCTAAAATCCAATCGCTTTGTGAGCCGATGCCCTCGGCTGCTAGGTCATCTGGCCCCCAAACCTTAAACCACCAATCAAGACCAAAATCTTCATCTACCTTGCGCATGGCGCGGCGGAAATCTAGCGCCTCAGCAATACTCTCCTCAACCAACGCGGTGCCACCGGGCGGCTCCATCATGGCAGCGGCGACGTCGCAGCTGGCGATAATCGCATACTGCGGTGAAGTAGAGGTATGCATCAGATAGGCTTCATTAAACAGGTGCCGATCTAGCTGCCGCGTTTCTGGCTCGCGTACCAAAATTTGCGAAGCTTGTGAAATACCCGCGAGTAATTTGTGCGTGGAATGTGTTGCGTAAATCATTGATTTTTTTGGTCTAGCGCGATCACGGCCAATAGCGTGCATATCGCGATAAAACTCGTGGAAAGTAGCGTGCGGCAACCACGCTTCGTCAAAATGTAAATTATCTACTTCGCCGTCTAAAATGTCTTTAAGCGTTTCGACGTTATAAAGCACGCCGTCATAGGTAGATTGGGTAATTGTTAGTATACGAATTCGCGCATTTTTATCCTTAATGAAAGGATTGGCGTCAATCTTTTTGCGGATATTTTCAAGTTTAAATTCTTCTAACGGAATCGGCCCAATAATGCCCAAATGATTGCGCGTTGGCATCAAAAAAATTGGCGTCGCACCAGTCATAATAATCGAATGCAAAATGGATTTATGACAGTTACGATCCACCACCACAATATCGCCTAACGCCACGTTTGCGTGCCAAACTATTTTGTTAGAAGTGGATGTGCCATTGGTGACAAAATAGCAATGATCCGCATCAAAAATGCGTGCAGCATTGCGCTCGGAGGCAGCAATCGGACCAGTGTGGTCGAGCAGCTGTCCGAGTTCTTCCACCGCATTGCACACGTCTGCCCGTAACATATTTTCACCAAAAAACTGGTGGAACATTTGGCCAATGGGTGACTTTAAAAATGCCACACCGCCGCCGTGGCCAGGGCAATGCCAAGAGTAAGAACCATCTTGCGCATAATGGACGAGCGCGCGAAAAAAGGGCGGTGCAAGCGAATCCAAATAGCTCTTCGTCTCGCGAATAATATGGCGCGCTACAAATTCCGGCGTGTCTTCAAACATGTGAATGAAGCCGTGCAACTCACGCAAAATATCATTGGGGATATGGCGTGATGTTTTGGTCTCGCCGTACAGATAAATAGGGATTTCTGAGTTCTTAAAGCGAATTTCTTCGATAAACTTTCTTAAATTTAACACCGCTGGATCAAGCTCGGGGCCAGGTGTAAATTCTTCGTCGTCGATTGACAGAACGAATGCCGAAGCGCGGCTCTGCTGCTGCGCAAATTGCGAGAGATCGCCATAGCTTGTCGCACCCAATACTTCCATGCCTTCTTTTTCCATCGCTGCGGCAAGCGCACGAATACCTAAACCGGAGGTATTTTCTGAACGAAAATCTTCATCGATAATCACAATAGGGAAGCGAAATTTCATTTTTATCCTGTAGCTTACGTGGGTCAAGTGCAAACGCGGTGATTTGGCGTTGTTTTTTGCGGTTATCTGCAACTGAATTGATTATAGGACAAACAGCGCCCGTGTCGTGAAAAGTGTTGTGGTGCGGGGCGAAATTTCAGTACGCTTCGCTGCGCCGCGGCCTAGATCTGACGGATTTGACGAGCATGTCCGCAAACCGCTAAACCCTGTGCAACAAGTGGGTAAAATACCGCCATGCTTAACGATACCGCAGCCTATTTAGCTATTTGTGCCCGAGACGCCCGATTTGACGGCGTTTTTTTCACGGCCGTGACGAGTACCGGCATTTATTGTCGGCCGGTATGTCGTGCGCGTACGCCAGCCGCGCGCAACTGTACATTTTTTGAACACCCGGCACAGGCCGAAAATGCCGGATTTCGCCCTTGTTTGCTATGTCGGCCAGAACTTGCGCCAGGCCTATGGAATGCGACCGACGCCACAAAAATGCTGGGGAGCCAAGCAATACGGCTGTTTGCGCAAATTTTGAGCAGCGACGGTACGCCCTACGCGCCAGAAATAGTCAGCGCTAAGTTGGGGATCAGCACCCGCCATTTGCGGCGGATTTTTGAAACGCAGTTTGGCTTGTCGCCATTGCAATATTGGACGACGCAAAGACTGTTGCACGCCAAACGCTTGTTGGCGGACTCAAGTTTTAATATCGCCACTATCTCAAAACAGGCAGGTTTTGGTAGTGTGCGGCAGTTTAATGCGGTGTTTTCAGCGCGCTACAGGTTGAATCCTACTACTTTAAGAAATCAGAATAAGTCCAAAAGTACGAGCAAACAGCGAGCCGAGTGCGTAACTATGTGCACCACGCTTTATGCACGACCACCTTACAACGTCACCCACATGCTGCAGTTTTTCGCGCAACGCGCAATTCCCGGCGTGGAGTACGTTGACATGGCAACGCGAGTCGTGCAAAAAACCCTGTGTATCGGTGGCGCTGACGGTGCGCCAAGTAGCATCGGTTGTGTCTATATTCAGTTCCACGAAACCGCGCCTTCATGTACCTTGCAAATTAGTGATAGCTTACAAAATTATCTGCCGCAAATTGTTCAGCGCGTGCGCGCTATGCTCGATTTAGAAGCTGATATTGCGGCAATCAATATGCATTTGCAAGGCACATTCCCTAGTGAAGAAGCCCAAGGTATAAGGGTTCCCGGCACGCTAGATGGGTTTGAAACTGCCATACGCGCAATTTTAGGTCAGCAAGTGACGGTTGCCGCTGCGCGTACCTTTTCAGCGCGCGTGGCCGAAAAGTTTGGCACGCCGTTGCTAGGCGTTGATCCTTCAGCCCCTATGTTAACCCACGTATTTCCGGATGCAAAAACGCTCGCCCAAGCCTCTGGTGACGCCTTGGGCGCGTTGGGCATCGTATCGCAACGGCAGCGTGCTATCGTCTCGCTATCGCAAGCTGTCGCCAATGGCGAAATTATTCTTGACGTCGACGCACACGCCTATGGCGCAGTGAAACATAGAGAACAAACTATCGCGCGCTTGCTGGAGTGCCCCGGCATTGGCGACTGGACGGCGCAATACATCGCGATGCGGGTGTTGCGCTGGCCGGATGCGTTCCCGGCCGGTGACGTCGCGCTGCAAAAAATACTGCGTGTGCAAAAAAGTAGTCGCGCGGCGCGTGAAACTGAAGCACTTTCGCAACGTTGGCGACCATGGCGCAGCTATGCCGTATTGCGTACGTGGGCCGGGTTGGCTGCCGATAAGCCCTTATAATTATTGACTGAAGATGCCCTATTTTAGGGCGTTTCAGGCACCTAAGAGAGAGTAAGATGCGATATTTTCCACGAAAAATAAGCACCACTGACTACCAATCGCCCCTTGGCTTGATGAGTCTCGCCGCTAGTGATGACGGCCTGGTGGGTGCGTGGTTCGAGGGTCAAAAGCATGCGCCGACAATGGCTGAACGCGCAGCTTGGACTGAGGCGGTCGACAATGAAAATTTGTGCGCCCTGGTGAATTGGCTTGGCGCGTATTTTTCGGCCAATAATGGCTTGGAGAAGGCCTACAATACGGCTTCTACAGCCATTAGTAAACTGCGGTTTGATTTGCGCTTAGGCACACCATTCCAGCAAAATGTGTGGCGCGCCTTAAGTGAAATATCAGAGGGTGAAACCCTTAGTTATGGCGCGTTGGCGGCAAAGTTAGGGGCGCCGAAGGCCGCGCGCGCCGTGGGTGCGGCGGTCGGTAAGAATCCTTTGAGCATCGTTATTCCCTGCCACCGCGTCGTCGGGGCTGCGGGAGCCTTGACGGGTTACGCCGGTGGTGTTGAGCGCAAGCGAGCGCTATTGAAAATGGAATTTTCCCGTACACATGAGGTCATGAGGCCAATATAAAATTATTGATTCCGGAGCTTTAAATGTCAAAACAAGTTGAATTCGCCCGCGCATTTGCAGCGCTCCATATTGCCGGTAAGCCCTTGGTACTATTTAACGCATGGGACGCCGGTTCTGCACAGGCCGTAGCGCGTGCCGGTGCCAAGGCCATTGCCACGGGAAGTTGGTCAGTTGCAGCAGCGCACGGCGCAGGCGATGGGCAAACATTACCGTTGGCATTAGCGATGGCAAACCTTGCCCGCATTGTAGCCAGTGTGGATTTGCCGGTGACGGTTGATTTGGAATCTGGCTATGGCGACAATCCTGACACGGTAGCGCGAGCGGCTTCAGCGGCGATGGCCGCAGGCGCAATTGGCTTCAATTTGGAAGATCAAATAATTGAAGGCACCGGCTTATACTCTATCGCCAATCAGGCGCTACGCCTAAAGGCCGCGCGACAAGCTGCTGAAACGGCGGGTGTGCCGGTATTTATTAACGCCCGCACCGATTTATTTTTGAAAACTAGTGCCGCCCACCATGATTCAGCGTTAGTCGACGCGGCAATAGAGCGCGCGCACGCCTAAGCCGCGGCGGGCGGCAGTGGCTTTTTTGTACCCGGCTTGGCTGATGAAAGTTTAATTGCTGCCCTGTGCAAGGATTGTCCGTTGCCAGTAAACATAATGGTGGCAACACCGTCGGCAACCACGCGTCGCTTGGGCAACTTAGGTGTGGCAAGGATTAGCTACGGGCCAAACCCGTATCGCCAAGCGATGAAGTATTTAGAAGATACGGCACGACAGGCCTTTTCTGGCCAATAAAAACGGCTGGAAGCACCCTAATTTAGGGCGTTTTCAGCCAATGACGGCTAGCTAAAATGCGCTACATCTTTGGCAAGGTCACGCCTTTTTGCCCTTGATATTTTCCGCCGCGATCTTTATACGACGTTTCGCATTCTTCATCGGCCTCAAAAAACAGCACTTGCGAGATGCCTTCGTTGGCGTAAATTTTTGCGGGTAGCGGCGTGGTATTTGAAAACTCCAGCGTCACATAACCTTCCCACTCCGGTTCAAACGGCGTCACGTTTACGATAATGCCGCAGCGCGCATAGGTAGATTTGCCTAAGCAAATGGTGAGCACGTTGCGTGGGATACGGAAATACTCAACCGTGCGGGCGAGAGCAAAAGAGTTCGGCGGGATGATGCAAAAGTCGGCTTTTACATCTACGAACGAATTATTGTCGAAGTTTTTAGGATCAACAATCGTCGAATTTATATTGGTAAAAAGCTTAAATTCATTTGAGCAACGAATGTCATAGCCGTAGCTTGATGTGCCGTAGCTTACGATCCGCTGGCCGTTTACTTCGCGCACTTGGCCGGGTTCAAAAGGCTCGATCATGCCGTGTTGTTCGGCCATGCGGCGTATCCATTTATCGTTTTTAATGCTCATGTGTCGCTTTCAAAAAAATTAAATTTCGTAAGGTGGGTCGGGTTGATTGGCGTAGGTGTGTAAGGCGCGACGATATTTGGCCGTGCCGGCATGGCTGCTAAAGGCCGCAATATGGTGCAATAGCGCGCTTACGGCGTCTTGGTGCTGGCCTAAATTGTGGTGGCACAGCGCTAGAAAAACGCGAAATTCCTCAGCACTGGGGTTTTCTTGCAAGCCTTTATTTAGCACGCGCACGGCGTCTCCGTACTGCTCTAGGCAGCGATAGGTAGAGCCCAAGCCCAGCAGCGCGTCGCGGCGGTCTGAAGGTGAGAGTGCGCTTGGGTCTTGCAGGCAGGCTTCGTAGTGGTCAATGGCCCGGTCTTCCATGCCCTCGTTGTCATAGGTGCAGGCAAGCTGATAGTGCACGTAACAATCGTCTGGTTGTGCCCGCACCAAATCTTGCAAAAGTGATAGCGCGGCCGTGTGCTGGCCATCGGCCCTCAGTGCTATCGCCCGCTGCATTTTTTCGCTCATCTGGGCTAGGTGTTTTGCACAACAATTTTTGGAAAAAGAACGCTACGGTCTTGCGTTTGCTTGGCAATCTTTACCGCGCATTTACGGGCAATTTCTTTGTAGATGGCTGCTATTGGGCCGTCTGGGTTGGATACCACGCTAGGCCTTCCGCCGTCGGCATCTTCACGAATCGATAGATCTAGCGGCAGGCTGCCGAGCATTTCTACGTTATATTCTGTCGCCATGCGCTCGCCGCCACCGGCGCCGAAGATGTGCTCGATATGGCCGCAGTTTGAACAGCAATGCATCGCCATGTTTTCGACAATACCGATAATCGGCACGCCGACTTTTTCAAACATTTTTAAACCCTTGCGCGCATCGAGCAACGCAATGTCTTGAGGTGTGGTGACGATGACAGCACCAGTTACGGGTACTTTTTGCGCTAGGGTTAATTGAATATCGCCGGTGCCCGGGGGCATATCGACGATCAAATAATCAAGCTCGCTCCAACGGGTTTCGGTTAGCAGTTGTTCCAGCGCTTGCGTCACCATCGGGCCGCGCCACACCATCGGCGTTTCAGGGTCAACCAAAAACCCCACGCTCATGGCCTGCAAACCGTGGCCTTGCATGGGTTCCATAATTTTGCCGTCAAGCGAATCGGGGCGGCCGGTAATGCCCAGCATCATCGGTTGTGATGGGCCGTAAATATCAGCATCAAGTATGCCCACCACGGCACCCTCGGCCGCCAGCGCTAATGCTAAATTCACAGCAGTTGTGCTCTTGCCTACGCCACCTTTGCCGGAAGCAACCGCAATAATATTTTTGATGCCCGCGATGGGTTTGACGCCACGCTGCACCGTGTGTGAAACTATTTTGCTATACACATTTACACTGGCTGATTCCACGCCGGCAATTTGTTTTAAGCGTGCGGTAACGGTTTGGCGAATTGACTCAATGACGCTTTTGGCGGGATAACCCAACACGATTTCAAGGGACACACGGCCGGCTTCAATGGTGATGTTTTTTGCGTTTTTGCCGTCGATATAATTTTCATCACTCGTCGGGTCAATGAGTTCGCGCAAGGCATTTTGTATTTGTTCAACGGTAACTGACATTTTTATCCAAAAATAATTTTCGCAAGAAGCGTAATTTTAGCTGATTGCGCGTGTGCTAAACCGCTTTATTTGCCTTGCTGATTATTCAGGCGTATGCAAGCGTGTTGGCACTTGCTACAATCTACGGTTCGGATAAGAAATCTGCTTTAATTGCGTGTATAAAAACAGCAAAAATAACGAGTCGAAACTACCACATGAAACAACGAAAATTATTTGTCACCACGGCATTACCTTATGCAAATGCGGGCTTCCACATTGGCCACATTATGGAATATACGCAAGCCGATATTTGGGTGAGATTCTTGCGCATGCAGGGGCACGAGGTACATTTTGTGTGTGCTGACGATGCGCACGGCGCACCGATTATGTTGATGGCCGAAAAGCAGGGTATTACACCGCAGCAATTAGTGGCTAACATTGCCGCGACGCGCCCGCATGATCTCAATGGCTTTAATATCAGCTTTGATCATTGGCATTCCACCGAGTCGCCTGAAAACCTTGAGCTGTGCCACACTATTTACCGCAAACTGAAGGCGAATAAGCTCATCACGACTAAAACGATTGAGCAATTTTATGACCCGGTTAAGGGCATGTTTTTGGCTGATCGCTACATCAAGGGTGAATGTCCAAAATGTCACGCTAAAGACCAATACGGTGATTCTTGCGAAGTATGTGGTGCCGTGTATGCGCCCACTGAGTTGATTAACCCGTATTCTGCGCTGACTGGTGCTAAGCCAATTTTAAAAGAGTCGGAGCATTATTTTTTGCGTATTTCTGAACCCCATGTGGTGGAATTTTTGCGGGAATGGGCACTGGGCGGGCGTCTACAGCCGGAGGTAGCCAATAAAATCAGAGAGTGGTTGGAAGGTGATGCGGGCTTGGCCGATTGGGACATTTCCCGTGATGCGCCATATCTTGGTATTGAGATTCCCGATGCGCCTGGTAAATATTTTTACGTGTGGTTAGATGCGCCAATTTGTTATTTGGCTTCACTCAAAGCTTACTGTATAAAAAGCAAGTTGGATTTTGAGGCTCTGCTGGCAGATCCCGCCACTGAGCAGGTGCACTTCATTGGCAAGGATATTATTTATTTTCACACCTTGTTTTGGCCGGCAATATTGAAATTTTCTGGCTTCAAAGTGCCGGATAAAGTGTATGTTCACGGTTTTGTAACGATTACGGGCGAAAAAATGAGCAAGTCGCGCGGGTCTGGTATTTCGCCGCGCGCGTATCTGGAATTAGGTTTAAATCCTGAGTGGTTCCGTTATTACATCGCAGCAAAGCTTAACGACAAAGTCGAGGATATTGATTTCAATCCCGCTGATTTTTTAGCGCGTGTGAATAGCGACCTTATCGGTAAATATGTCAATATCGCCAGCCGTTGTGCTGGGTTTCTCACCAAAAAGTTCGATGGCGTATTGGCTAAAACTGAACTATCAGCGGAAATGAAAGAAGCCTTTGGTGGAGCGGCAGCAGAAATTGCAGGCTACTATGAAGGCCGTGAATTTGGTAAAGCGGTGCGCAAAATAATGGCGCTTGCTGACATAGCTAATCAATTTGTGGATGCCAATAAGCCGTGGGAACTAGCCAAGCGCGAAGGTAGCGAGAAAGAACTGCACACGGTGTGTTCTACCGCTATATCGCTCTTCCGTGAATTAACGCTTTATTTAAAACCCATTTTGCCGACCTTGGCTGCTGAAGCCGAAGATATTTTTCAGCTGGGTAATTTGGTTTGGAGCGACGCGTTTAAGCCGCTACCGGCAGGGCACAAAATTAAGCCGTATCGACATTTAATGGCGCGTGTAGATCAAAAGCAAATGGATGCTTTGTTGCCGCCTGACTCACCAGCAGACGCCACTGTAAGTGCTGTTACAAAGCCCGCAAAAGGTGCAGCTAAAACGCCAGCCATAGCAGCCGTGGTTGCATCAGATGCAGCCACGGAATTTGTGTTGGTGCCGCCGGAAGTGCCGAAACCTGTGGTGATCGCACCGATTGGCGAAACGATTTCCATCGATGATTTTGCGCGGCTTGATTTGCGGGTTGCGAGAATTTTAACGGCAGAACTCGTGCCGGAAGCCGATAAATTATTGCGTTTGACGCTTGATTTAGGCATCGAGCGCCGCACAGTGTTCGCGGGCATTCGCGCCGCTTACACGCCTGATATGCTTGTGGGTAGGCTGACCATCATGGTTGCCAACTTAGCTGCGCGAAAGATGCGCTTTGGTGAATCGCAAGGCATGGTTTTGGCGGCAGGTGACGGTTCTAGCATCTATTTGTTAGCACCGGATGCCGGCGCAGTTCCAGGAATGCGCATCAAGTAAATGGCAGAACCCTTAGTGCCCCCTCCGTACTCAACCGATCGCGCGACCGTTGCGGCGGAAGTAAATGTTGACGTTTACCGCGCCAGCGGGCCGGGGGGGCAGCATGTGAACAAAACTAACTCTGCCATTCGCCTAACGCACTTGCCGTCCGGCGTGGTGGTGATTAGCCAAGATTCGCCTTCGCAGTTTCGTAACAAAGAAACCGCGTTTCATCGCTTAATCGAAAGGCTCGAAGTATTGAATATCGTGCCTAAAACTCGACACAAAACCAAACCAAGTCGCGCAGCGGTGGAACGCCGATTAGTCGGCAAAAAAACCCGTTCTGATGTAAAGGCCGGGCGAGGTAAAACGGCTGATTCTGGTCACGATTAGTCATAATTAGCCAATATGCAGATTCTGCCGTTACATGCGCCATATTTGTTAAAATATAGGGTTACGGTAAGCGTAACGGCGCTCCGTCCGCTCTTGTATTCTGTTTAGGCACTGTTTAATTTAACTATGGCTGCAAAATCCCAAAAACCAATTGATTCCGCTACTGAAGCTAAAAATTTAGCTGCGCTCACTTTTGAGGCGGCATCGGCCGATCTTGATACGTTGGTTGCGCGCATGGAAAGCGGCGATCTGCCACTGGAAGAATCTATCACGGCCTACCAACGCGGCGTAGCGTTAGTGGCGCACTGTGAAAAGTTACTCGCGCATGCGCAACAGCGGGTGCAAGTGCTGCAAGGCGGTGCCTTAGTTGACTATCAAACTGGTGAAGTAGCCACATCTGACGAAGGTGCAGTTAATGGTTGAGTCCGCATCCGATTTTGCTTCCTTTGCGCGCCATGTAGCGTCTGAAGTTGAAGCTACTTTGATGCGCACCTTGCCGCCGGTAGATCATGCGCCTGCCCGTCTACACGACGCCATGCGCTACGCCAGCTTAAATGGCGGTAAGCGTGTGCGTCCAATGCTCGTGTACGCAGCGGGCGCAGTAACGGGGGCGGCCCCCGAACGATTGCAAATAATTTCTGCCGCCCTCGAAATGATTCATGCCTATTCGCTAGTGCATGATGATTTACCCTGCATGGATGATGATGTGCTTCGGCGCGGTAAGCCGACGTGCCATATACAGTTTGATGAAGCAACAGCCCTGTTGGCTGGAGATGCCCTGCAGGCGCAAGCTTTTGAGCTAATGGCCGCTAACACTCTAGCTGATTCGCCAGCGGTTCAGCTAAAAATGGTTAGCCAATTTGCGATTGCTTGCGGCTCTCGCGGCATGGCTGGTGGTCAAGCAATAGATCTCGGCAACGTCGGCAAGCAAATTGCCCTGCCCGAGCTTGAGCACATGCACATTTTAAAAACAGGGGCACTCATTCGCATCAGTGTTTTGCTTGGTGCGCAGTGCGGAGAAGCCCTAGATACGGCTGCCTACAGCAAGTTAGATCACTACGCAAAATGCGTAGGATTAGCCTTTCAAGTCGTTGACGATATTCTGGATTGCGAAGCCAGCACCGAAGTTCTAGGTAAAACAGCCGGTAAAGATCAAGACGCAAACAAACCTACTTATGTGAGTTTGTTGGGGTTGGCGCAAGCCAAAGTCTTTGCCTCTGAGCTATTGGCCGATGCACAAGCGTCACTTAAAGTATTTGATTCGCGCGCAGATCGTTTGCGCCAATTAGCCGGATTCATTGTTTCTCGTAGTAACTAAGCCCAAACTAAACGAAAGGGCAAACCCCATGAGTACCTATCCACTTCTAGAAGCCATTGATGACCCGCGTGATTTGCGCAAACTGGGCCGCGATCAGTTGGGCGCGTTGGCCAAAGAACTGCGCGAATTTATTGTGGAGTCGGTATCTGCTACAGGCGGCCATTTTTCATCCAACCTAGGTACGGTAGAACTAACGATTGCCTTGCACTACGCCTACAATACGCCGGATGACCGGATTGTGTGGGACGTCGGCCACCAAACTTACGGCCATAAAATATTAACTGGCCGTAGAAAAGATATGCCCAAGCTGCGCCAAAAAGGCGGCATGGCTGGCTTCCCGCGTCGCGAAGAAAGTGTTTACGACACCTTCGGTACCGCCCATTCTTCTACGTCTATTTCAGCCGCATTGGGTTTTGCAGTGGCCGCTCGTTTGCAAAAAATCAAGCGCCACAGCATTGCGGTAATTGGCGATGGTGCACTAACGGCGGGCATGGCTTTCGAAGCCATGAACAATGTAGGCCGTGAAAAAGTGTTGGTGATTTTAAATGATAACGATATGTCGATATCAGAATCAATCGGCGCACTCAACAATTATTTAGCCAAATTAATGAGTGGTCGTTTTTACGCTACCACCAAAAAAACGGCAGAAAAAATTCTATCCGCGACACCCACATTTAAAGAAATTGCCAAGCGCGTCGAAGAGCACGCCAAGGGCATGATCTCGCCGTCGACGATGTTTGAGGAGTTCGGTTTTAACTACACC
>JANNXI010000032.1:0-23476 GCA_031409495.1 Betaproteobacteria bacterium | reverse complement strand
AACTGCGGTAGACAGGCAAATAAAGCATGAGAGTGATGCGCCAACTATTGGCCTGCTGCTTTGTAAGAGTAAAAATAAAGTGGTGGCCGAATACGCGTTGGGTGATAAAAGCCAACCCATGGGCGTGGCTGAATACAAGTTGCTCGAATCCCTGCCCGCCGAACTGCAAACCAGCCTGCCAAGTATTGCGCAAATTGAGCGCGAGCTGACGGGCAACAGCGCATCTTTAGAAGAAGACCCAGAATGATTAACCCCACCAATACCTACACCGTGCCGTCAGTTTCTATCGCCACTGCGCGCACGGGCGCATCGAGCAAATCCAACGCTTTGGGCATGCGCGCCATGCAAGAGCGTGCTTATGCGAAACGGGGCGAGCAATATTTGCTGATTAAATCGCCGCCAGCGTCGGGCAAATCGCGGGCGCTGATGTTTATAGCGCTGGATAAGCTGAATAACCAAGGTTTGCAACGAGCCATTGTGGTGGTGCCGGAACGGTCGATTGGCTCCAGCTTTGCCGATGAGCGCTTGAGTGAACATGGTTTTGAATGGGATTGGCAGGTGGCGCCGCAATGGAACCTTTGCAATGCGCCGGGTGTTGACGATGTGAAGGTGGCGAAGTCAAAAGTGAAAGCGCTGGGCGAGTTTTTAGCCAGCGCAGATAAATTGCTGGTGTGTACGCACGCTACATTTCGCTTTGCTGTGGAAGAGTTAGGTGCTGAAGCGTTCGATCATCGCTTAATTGCGATTGATGAATTTCATCATGTGTCGAGCAACCCTGACAATAAGCTGGGCAGCCAGTTAGGCGAGTTTATTGCGCGCGATAAAGTGCATTTGGTGGCAATGACGGGCTCGTACTTTAGGGGCGATAGCGAGGCGGTGCTGGGTCCCGTGGATGAGGCGAAATTTGAAACTGTCACCTACACTTATTACGAGCAACTTATTGATCCGGCCCGATGAAGTATAAAACCTGCACTGTTTGTTGAGTCGAAGTCAGTAGCAAAAACTACCGACTTCAACGGGCCGAAGCAATAACGGCTACCAGTGGTTAAAATCTCTCGATATTGGCTATTTTTTTACACCGGCGCATACGTAAACGCGGTGGCTAAAGTGCTGGACCCTGCCCTTAAAACTATTGTGCATATTCCGAACGTAAATGCCCGCGAAAGCTTGAAAGATAAGCAACGCGAGGTGGAAGAGATTATGAATGGCTTGGGCGAATGGAAAGGCGTTGATCCAGTTACGGGCTTTCATATGGTGCTGGCCACCGATGGCCGAACACTAAAAGTAGCGGACTTGGTGGACGATAGCGACTCCGCCAGAAGGTCACGCGTGCTTGGCGCTTTGAAAGACCCAGCGCAAAAAAATAATCGCGATAATGTGGATGTGATTATTGCGCTGGGTATGGCAAAAGAAGGCTTTGATTGGATATGGTGCGAGCATGCGTTGACCATTGGCTACCGCAGCAGCTTGACCGAAATTGTGCAAATTATTGGCCGCGCAACACGAGACGCCGAAGGCAAAGAGCGATCGCGCTTCACCAATTTAATTGCTGAACCCACGGCAGATCAATCCGCTGTGGCCGAAGCGGTAAACGATATGCTCAAAGCGATTTCGGCCAGCTTGCTGATGGAGCAGGTGTTGGCACCCCGCTATGAATTTACGCCGAAAGACACAGGGCCTAAAGAAGGCTTTGATTACGGTGAAGAAGGCTATAAACAGCGCGGCCGCAACATGGGCGTCAACGCCAGCACCGGCCAAATTCATGTGGAAATTAACGGGCTGGCAACGCCGAAAAGCGTTGAGGCTACGCGAATTTGCAAGGAAGATTTAAACGAAGTAGTGACCAGTTTTTTACAAGATAAAGTTGCGGTGGAACGTGGTTTGTTTGATAAAGAAAACACCTTACCCGAAGAGCTTACCGTCATGCGCATGGGCAAAATAGTGCGTGAGCGCTATCCGGACTTAAGCGATGTTGATCAAGAAGCGGTTCGGCAACACGCGATTGCTGCCATGAACGTCACGCAGCAAGCCAAGGTGCTTATCGCTGGGGCTGATGCGAAGGGTAGCCGCGCAGGGGACAGGACCGCGCAGGACAACACGGCATTGATAGACGGCGTGCGCAGGTTTGTAAATGTGCGCGATTTGGATATTGATCTTATTGACAGCATCAACCCATTTGATGCGGCATATGCAGTGCTGGCTAAGGCGATGGATGAAAAATCGCTGCGGCAGGTACAGGCAAGTATCGCGGCAAAGAAAGCCAGCATCCCTGAAGAGGACGCCCGTGAATTGGCAACGCGGGCATTACAGTTTAAAAAAGAGCGTGGCCGACTGCCTGAGATCACCGCCGCTGACCCGTGGGAAAGGCGCATGGCGGAGGGCGTTGCAGCCTTTGCGCGCTACCGTACCCAGGCTAAGGCTGCATCAGCAATGCAGGAGCCTCGCCGTGGCTGAATTGGACGATGATGAACTACTGGATGCGCTCGGCGTTGATGTCGCGCCGCTAAAAACGTCTAGCCATACGCCACGTGAAGAGCGCATTATTGCGGGCTTTGAGGATATTTTGCGCTTTTATCAAGCCCACGGCCGGATACCGCAGCATGATGAGGGTCGTGATATTTTTGAGCGCTTGTATGCAGTGCGTTTGGATCAACTACGCAATCTGCCAGAGGCGCAATTGCTTCTTGCTGCGCTAGATACTCCCGGCTTACTTTCTGGTTCTGCCGCAACCATTGCGAACGCCAGCGAACTTGATGAAGACGCTCTACTGGCGGCGTTGGGCGCTGGACAGGCTGATGGTCAGGCAGGTAGCATTAACGTGCTGCGGCACGTCCGCTCGCACGCTGAGAAGCGCGCCGCCGACGAAATTGCTAATCGAACACCATGCGCTGATTTCAAACACTTCAAACCGTTGTTTGAGCAGGTTGAGCGTGAGCTTAAATCAGGCGCTCGCAAAACATTGCGCTATGGGAGCGACACCAGCATCACGAAGGAAAACTATTTTATTGTGGGTGGGCAGCTGGCTTATGTGGCTGATGTGGGCGAACAATTGCCCACGGCCTTGGGTAAACCTGACGCCCGATTGCGCCTAATTTATGGGAACGGGACAGAAAGTAATTTACTGCTGCGGTCCTTGCAAAAAGCGCTTTACAAAGATGAAACAGGCCGCCGCATTACCGAGCCTGACACCTATCTCGGTCCATTGTTTGGCGATACGCAAGACTCCGATGATATTGAATCTGGAACTATCTACGTATTGCGCAGCTTGTCGAGCCATCCATTTGTGACTGAGCACCGAGAGCTTATCCATAAGATTGGCGTAACTGGCGGGGCCGTCGAAACCCGAATTGCAGGGGCAGAGAAAGATGCAACTTATCTTTTGGCGGCGGTTGAAGTGGTGGCCACCTATAAGTTGCACAACATAAACCGCATTTCTTTAGAAAATGTCTTCCATCGCCTCTTCACGGCCGCACAAATCGATCTAACTATCGACGACCGCTTCGGAAATCCAGTGAAGCCTAGAGAATGGTTTTTAGTGCCACTACACGTCGTTGACGAAGCGGTTCAAAAAATTCGCGATGGCTCAATTACGGAAATGGTTTATGACCCAAAACAGGCGCGGCTACTAGCAGCGGCTTCATTACCCCGCTGAAGAAGCCCTAAATTAGCGCGTCTTCAGCCTATTATGCCGTTTCATAACTTTTTTTGGGGACGGGTAGCTACTCATCTAAGAGATAGAAAACGCAGTGTTGGGCGCGAAATTGGATACAACGTGGGTAGATAATTGATTTTTTTACCTACGTGGGGACGGTCATGGGTAATTTTTGCGTTTCTGTATAAATACAAAATAGCAATTAAGTTCAAGAAATTAGCCAGAGTGAAACAGTGTTTACAATTTCCTTGCTGTTGAATTCGCGTTTTCTATGAGACTGTTGGAATCAAACAGCGCTTTCACCGCTTACCGTTCTCACTCGTCGCGCAACGCTTGCTGCATGGCGACAGAATCAACTGGCGCTGCATTGGCGGGTTTTTCCAGGCACCAAAGGCGGTTATGGGCGGCCCGGCGTGTTCGGCAACGTATTTTGCCACCGCTTGGCGGATCACTTGGACGTGGGAAAGGTTGTGACGTTCTTCGGTTTTTCACAGCGCCTCTATTTGTGCGTCTGGGAGACCAATGATTGTTCGCATGGGTTATCCGCATATGATGACGATGATATTGATCATAGGCGGATAATTTGCAATTGAGGCACGGCACGGCTCGAACCAGAATTAGCCCGTAAAAAAGCCCGAGATTCCCTATTTACAGGCATCTCGGGCTTTTTAGCTGCTTAGCGTTTAGCTGTAAGCAACAGCAATTTAGCTAATTGCTGCTAACAACAATCTGCCCATATCAGCTGGGTTCTTCGTCACTTTAATACCGCATTCTTCCATGACGGCTAGCTTTTCTTGCGCTGTACCTTTGCCGCCAGAAATAATGGCGCCTGCATGGCCCATACGCTTGCCCGGCGGGGCGGTTACGCCAGCGATGAAGCCTACTACTGGCTTTTTCATATTGTCTTTAATCCAGCGAGCACAGGTTTCTTCAGCGTCGCCGCCAATTTCACCCACCATAATCACTGCATCGGTTTCAGGATCATCATTAAACATGCGCATGATGTCGATGTGCTTCATGCCGTTAACTGGATCACCGCCAATGCCTACACAGGTAGATTGACCCAAACCTAATTCCATCAGCTGGCCTACTGCTTCGTAAGTAAGCGTGCCGGAGCGCGAAACCACGCCGATACGGCCTTTTTTGTGAATATGGCCGGGCATGATGCCGATTTTAATTTCGTCTGGCGTAATTACGCCGGGGCAGTTTGGCCCGATCAAAATAGTTGATTTACCTTGCATACGTGAACGGGTGCGAATCATGTCGCGCACTGGGATGCCTTCGGTGATGCAGATGACTAGCTCTAAGCCCGCGTCCACAGCTTCGTCGATTGCGGCGGCGGCGTACGGTGGCGGTACGTAAATTACCGATGCATTGGCGCCAGTTTGCTTTACGGCTTCGGCGACGGTGTCGTAAATTGGAATGCCTTCGTAGCTTTGGCCGCCTTTTTTAGGTGTAACGCCAGCGACGTAACAATTAGCGCCATTCGCATATTCCTTGCCCATTTTGGTGTGGAACATACCGGTTTTACCGGTGATACCTTGGGTGAGTACGCGGGTGTTTTTGTTGATTAGAATGCTCATTTTTAACTTGCTCCATTTTTCTCGATGGGCTGTTTAAGCTATCGAGAATTTTAAGAATTTGATTGGGTTAACGTTAGGCGTTAAACGAAGGGCGTTCAGTTTGCTTAAAAACTAACCCTTCGCAGCCGCCACCACACGTTCTGCCGCCTCGGACATATTATTGGCAGAAATAATTGGCAGGCCAGATTCTTTTAGCAATTGACGGCCTAGCTCTTCGTTGGTGCCCTTCATGCGCACGACTAGCGGCACTTTTAGCTGCACTTCGCGGGCGGCGGTAATGACGCCATTAGCGATGACGTCACATTTCATGATGCCGCCAAAAATGTTGACCAAAATCGCTTTTAGATTCGGGTTTTTCAACATAATTTTGAACGCTTCAGTTACTTTCTCAGTCGTAGCACCGCCGCCGACATCGAGGAAGTTTGCCGGCGACCCACCGTAAAGCTTAATCACGTCCATCGTCGCCATGGCCAAGCCTGCTCCGTTGACTAGGCAACCAATATCGCCGTCAAGCGAGATGTAGGTTAAATCAAATTTTGAGGCTTCAACTTCGGCTGGATCTTCTTCGTCAAAATCGCGCATAGCGACGATTTCTGGGTGACGATAAAGCGCGTTTGCATCAAAATTTAGTTTGGCATCGAGTGCCATAATTTTATTGTCGCCCGTGTAAATAAGCGGATTGATTTCGGCCAATGAACAATCACATTCGTCGAACATTTTATACAGGCACTGCATGAACTCAGCCCCTTGATCGAGGGCTTGTTCAGGAATACCAATTTTGCGGGATACTTCTAGCGCATCAGCTTTCGATAAGCCTGCAACAGGATCAATATGCACTTTATGAATTAATTCCGGCGTGTGTTCGGCCACGTGTTCGATATCCATCCCGCCTTCGCTCGATGCCATGAGCGTTACTTCTTGCGTAGCACGATCAACTACCATGCCAACGTAGAGCTCTTTTTTAATATCGGCGCCAGACTCGATATAAATACGCTTCACCACTTGGCCTGCCGCAACGGTTTGCGCCGTAATTAAGGTCATGCCTAAAATTTGGCTGGCGTAAGTACGCACCTCGTCCATTGATTTTGCAACTTTAACGCCACCGCCTTTACCGCGGCCGCCTGCATGAATTTGCGCTTTAACAACCCAGACTGTGCCACCCAAAGTTTCGGCTGCTTTTACCGCTTCGTCAACGCTAAAACATGCGATGCCACGCGGAGTAGCTACGCCATATTTGCGCAGGATTTCTTTACCTTGATATTCATGAACATTCATTGTTGTGCGTCCGTTTTGTAATGATTGGGTGGGTGAAGAATAAAATCTGGTGCTTAACTTCTTTAATCGTCTATTTTACCAGCCTAGGCGTAAGCTGCACACGGTAACTGTAATGCCTGTTGTTTTTGCTGTGGTTAAAATGCCTTGGCTAAAGCCAAATTTTCACTAAACCTTATCCGATTCTGGCGTGGCGTCACCGACTGGGTCGCTACCCTTGTACCAAACAGGGTAGTATTTTGCCACGGCAGCTGAATTCAGCGCTAAAGCATGGCAACGACCCAGTTGAAACGGGCGCTGATTGACGGGCTGTGTGCCCTGCCCGGCCATTGTTTGGAACGCCGCCGTCGCGACGATACCAATTAAATCAGTGGTGTGCGTACAGCCATTCGTGCCGCCTAGCAAGTCGCGCACTTTTGCGGTGAACCCAGGGCGGAGGGATAAACCGATTAACTTTTTGTAGTCCGGTGCGATTTGATTACAGTTTCCAGGATACGGCATAGCTTCAATGGCAGCAGCGGCATCAACTATCGTGAGCATGCGATCAACGGTTAAGCGCAGCCACATTTCATGAATATACTCACCGGGTTCGCGAATGCCTGATGCAAGCTTGAAGGGTACACTTTTTGTATCAACCAGATGGCCTTCTATATCAAAACAACCATCCTCCCGCGCATAGCCACGTACAGAGATTGCGCGGTGGTGGAGCGGTTGACGCGGCGTAGATGGTTCAGGAAGTGGCATTTTTAATAACCTAGGAGCAATACACTGTTTATATCAAAAGCCTTAGCCTGTTTGCCTTAAACTGCGAATAGCCGCAGCAAACTCTTTGCCGCTTTGCACGCGCTTTTCAAAATCTTTTTCTAAAGACATATCGACCAAATCGCGCACAAAAGCAGGCAGAGCGGGGTTGTATTCCAAAATATCAGGGTGCGCCTGATTGGCGATTTTGAACATCAGTTGCGTCATCGATTCGCCTTCAAATGGCAACCGACCACAAGTCATTTGATAAAGCATGACGCCAAGCGAAAATAGATCGGAGCGGCCGTCAATTTTCTTACCAGCCAGTTGTTCCGGCGACATATAGCTTGGCGTGCCGAGCACCATACCGGTTTTGGTTTTAGAAGAATCCGTAACGCGCGCAATACCAAAATCCGTAATTTTTACGATGTCTAAATCCGCGTCATACATAATGTTTGCGGGCTTAATATCCCGGTGCACAATATTGAGACTGTGCGCGTGACCAAGCCCTTCTGCTACCCGCTCAACAATACTCAGTACCCGATTAAGCTCCAACAAATTCGGCATTTTTGTGTGCGGCGCTAAGTCTTTACCTTTTAAAAATTCCATCGCGATAAAGGCCAAATCATGCTCTTCGCCCGCATCGTAAATTTTAACGATATTTGGATGATCCAATCGACCTGCAGATTCGGCTTCCCGGAAGAAACGGGTCTTGGCTTCTTCCAATTCTTCGCCTTCAAATTCTGCTGATAGCGCCATGGTTTTGATTGCGACTTCACGGCCAATTTTCGGATCCTTGCCCAAGTACACCACACCCATTGCGCCCTTGCCCAATTCACGCTCAATCGAGTAACGGCCAAGCATAGGCTTTTCGCCAGAGCCACTGAGCACCATCGTTGCAGCATTGGTTCTGGCAGCCGAAGATCCGCCCAAAATAATGGTCTCCGACATGGTTTTAGCCCGCGCAGTGCGCTCTGTGACGTCGCGGAAATTAGGGTCGGCGTCCTTAATAAACATAAACGCGCTTTCAGCTTTATTAAATTGCCTACGACGTTCAAAATCCAAGCCCAAGGAATATACGTTTTCGAGTAGTTGCTCATCGACTGGGCATTTACGAAACTTATCGAACGCCATATCCAATTGACCTTGCTGCTGAAACGCCAAGCCCAACATACGGTTGGATTCAGCACCCTCCGCATCAGATTTTTCTTTGCCACGCTCGGTCATTAAGAAGCGTTTAGTCGTCAGCAATAAATGGCCAATGAACAGCAGTGCCGCCGGTAACATCAATTGAATCCATATTCCCGCGCCCATCATAAATCCAAAGTGCGCCGCAATAAGCGCAACAAGCAAAACTACGGTAAACACCGCTGCCGGCCCTGCCCGCAACTTTGGTAACAGCGCGATTAGGTATGCCGCTACCAACAGCAGCATGAGCAAAGTAACCCAACGGCCCCATGCAGGCTCAACAAAAAAGTGCTCTTGCAAAATACTGGATACAGAATGCGCCAGAGTGGTAACAGGATCAGTATTTGCGTTTACTGGCGTTACTTGCGTAGCGCCGGTGCCTTGCGCTGTCGCACCAATCAGTACAATTTTGTCTTTGTACTTTGAAGCAGGAATTTTGTCAGAATAAACATCGAAAAACGAGTCGGTTGGAAACGCCGATTGCCCACCTTTGTCTTTATAAAAGTAGGTGCGCATCGAGGTTGAACTATCCGTGCGAATTTTTAGCTTGCCAATTCGCACTGATTCGCCAAGCGTTGCCTTGATATCTTGAGCCGTTAAATTCAAACTTTTGGCTGCGACGGCGACTGAAAAGGACGGGAACTGTTGCCCAAAGTAATCAAGCACTAAAGGATCGGTACGTATTGCACCATCTGCGATATCGGGGCGCGACACGAGCGGCCCCATAAAAACGGCTCCGGCCGCAATGGATTCAATTGGGTACAACAAGCCATTTCCGGTGAGCACGGAATTATCCGCACCAGTTACGCCAGATAGCGCATAGCTGCTGACAATTGCCGGTAGCGGTTTATCGGCTTTGCCTTGTGGCGGCTCGGTACTTAACTGACCTGAAAAGTTAGTTGGTAACACAACCGAGCCGGCTTTTTTAATACTGGCAGCGAGCTTGCGATCAGCGTTGAGGGTTTGCTCAGCCTCAGTGAGCAGGGCGCCGAATTGCGCGAGGTCGGCAGAGGGTAGCGCGGCGTTAGTGGCCGCAGATAAGGCTGAAGGTGTAGCGATGGAAACCGGCGCATCAGTTGCAGATGCTGGCGACGTTGACTTATTGTACATCGCGAGCAAATCATTGATGTAGCGCAGTCCCGGGTCTTGCTGAGGCTCAAAGAAGAATATGGTATTGCCGATTACTTTGGCGTTTGCAGCACCGAGCTTATCAATCATTTTCGCGTGTACTTCGCGTGACCAGGGCCAGCGCCCGATATTTGAGATTGATTGATCATCAATGGCGATAATCGCAATTTTATCGCTTGGGGTTTTTGATGTTGCCACGACCCCTAAGTCGTAGGCTTTAGTCTCGAGCGCATCAAAGAAATTGGTCATGCGCGCGAGCGCCAAAACTACTAAGACCACTATTAGCGCAAAAAACCAGTCTTTAGTCCAAAAACCATCTTTTTTTAGCACGGAATTTCCTTTTAAAATTAGACGCAATTCTTTGTCGCTATATTTTTGTCGTCAGCGTCACGCGTTACTCGCCCACGATCACGCATTCAATTGTACCAAAGCTGCGTTAGGCCTTGGTTGCTAACACTATTCTTACGTGACCGAGTTCCCTCGTTTTGACGTAAAAACAGGCCGTAAACGGCCTGTTTTCGGGCTTCTTCGGGCACTTTTTGCTAGACCATAAAGCCGATATCCTGCTTTGAAAACCGATACAAATTTGGAAACACTATGCCTAAATCTGATTGCGGCACGCCAAACCACTTTGTCAGCGTGGCACCATATTGAGAGACGCTGGTGGTGGGAATCCAACGACCGTTAGTGGAAACATCGTCCGGGCCGCCCAAAGTTTGGTTGGGGAACGTGCCGTAAAAATCGCCGCCCTTAACTGCGCCGCCGATGATAATTTGGTGATTACCCCAGCCATGATCAGAGCCACTGCCCGAGGCTTGCTTTAAGGTGCGGCCAAAATCTGACATTGTAAAGGTGGTGACTTTATCGGCCACACCCATTTGTACGGTGGCGTTGTAGAACGCACTGAGAGCCGTGTTCAGCTGACCATATAAAGTATTGTGAGTCGCAATTTCATTGGTATGGGTATCAAAACCTCCCAAGGATACAAAGTAGATTTGCCGCTTTAGGCCAATGGCCGCGCGTGCTTCGATTAACTTAGCGACTTGCAATAGTTGATTGCCAATACCTGTTCTTGCGTTAACGAACAACGGCGTAATGGTGGTGTTAGTTGCTGTAATAATCGGATTTATTACCGTAGAAGAATCGAAAGCTTGCGCAAAAATATCGTCCGCTTCGCGCACAAAATCATTGGCGCTGTTTAGATTCATTAACGCCTTTACTGCATTAACGCGCGCTACTGATGCGGCCGTGGTGTTAAAACCACCCAACCCAAACGTGCCGGTAGAAGGAATAGCAATGACTTGTGGCTGGTTACCTGCGGTATAAAGTACGGTGCCAGAAATAGAAGTAATCATCGGCATGGTGACTGATGTGTTGCCTTTATTGAGTACATCAGCAACGCGCCCGCCCCAGCCAGTGCGGGAATAGTCATTTGATACCGCCGAATGCCACTGCAATGTTTGGTCAGAATGCGAAAACAATTGATCCGGCTTGGCTTTTTTCACGTTGGTGTAATCAGCTTTGGTAAGCGGCTCCACTAAATTACCAACATTGGCCATCACCGCCATTTTCCCAGCGTCCCAAATTGGCTTAAGCAACGTCATCGCAGGATGCAAGCCGTATTTTGCAGTGGTGCTTTTAGGCGCTAACGGTAGCAATTCTGCTGTTGATAATGCAATGCCACCAGGAGCCATACCCGCACGCGCAGCAGAATAAATTGCATATTGCGCGGCGTCGGTGGGCACAATTAAATTATTGGCATCGTTGCCGCCGTACAAAAATACGCAGACCAGCGCTTTGTAATCATCGGCCCCAGCGGCTTGCGCGAGAGCTGAAGAAATATTTAAGCTTTGCAACGAACCCATCGCACTGATGGCACCAATACTAGAGATGCCTTGCAAAAAACGGCGTTTAGTAGCGATGTATGGCGCACCAGAGATAGGCTGGAGATCCGCTAATTTAGGGCTTGTACAGGCATTATTTTGAATCGTGTTGTTCATGATTTAGCGCTCCACTTGAACTTGCGCAGCATTGAGAGTCAGATAAGCGGCGGTTTTCGCGCGCAGTAGCGTATCGGTTGCGACCACAGACGTAACTGCGTCAGAAATAATTTTTTGTGCTGACGTTGACAGCGTGCCGCCAGCAAATGTCCAGTTAAGTTTATCAACCAGCGCTGCAGGCGTGGCGCTCAAGGCTTGCCAAGGTGCCCAGTCAATATAGGTACCTACCGAGCCAGCAACCGACGGCTCTGGTGCGAAACCATTACCCATCACCACATTGTTTAAAAAATTAGCTCTGTTAAATGAGGTAGTAGCGTTTTGAATTTCAAACTCTGGGCCTACAGCGCCATTCGATATTTGATGCTCGGGCGAGTAGTAGTTAAACACCGTGGCAGATGCAAATATATTTTGCCCTAAGCCGTTGAGCTGGCCGCGGAAATACACACCATCGTTTTTGCCGCCTAAGCCACGCGCTAGGCTTGTAAGAAACAGAACAGGTTCTTTGAGCTTGCCGTACTTACTGGCTGTTTTAATTTCACCGCGCGCTTCAACATCCATCAAAATTGCGCGCACCACCGCTTTTAAATCACCCCGAACGCCGTCGCCGTTGTTAACAAATACTGCGGCAACACGCGCAACATACGCTGGGGTGGGATCACCACCCGTTAATTTTTGAATCAATGCGCGGCTAACAAATGGTGGCACATTGGCGTGGTTAAAAATATTATCGAGTGCATCTTCAAGGTCTTTGGTCGCCGTTTGATTGGCTGGAAGTATCTTGCCATTCAGCAGCGTTTTTGATCCAGTGTCGTGATTGCTTTGCACCGGAAGCATTGGATAATCATAAGTAATGGGATTATTTCTCGTCGGTGGCGCTAAATTCTGAAAGCTGGCATAGGTCCAACCAGTGAATACCCGTGCAAAATTTTCGACACGTTCTTGGCTGTAAGTCGGGATCACGGCACCGGCGGCGTCACGTTTTAAGGTGCCGTCCATATTCATTTCATTTAGGCCAACCGAAAACAGCTGCAAAATTTCGCGGCCAAAATTTTCGTTGGCAGAGATGCCCCTTGCAGCATCCGGCTTGTTGCTGTTAGCCATATCTAAATACCGCCCCATCACCGGAGAGAGCGTTACTTGTTGCAGCAGCGTTCGGTAATTGCCAAAGGCGTTGTCAATCATGATCTGCTGATAACGACTCATGCCATAGGCGATATTTATTTCAACGGCTGACGTCACAAAAATTTGGCTCAGCGCAAATGCTACGCGCTGGCGCAACTGGTCTTCTGCCGTGAGTGCATTTTTCAAGAACGCCATTTGTACTGGAAATATGGTGTAGTTATCGCGCGCGCAGAGATTTTGCGGATCGGTAGCCGGTAGCGCGCCATTGTTTTTACAGCTATCCGGTTGGAGGTAAGCCGTAAAAGGCAAAACTGGGTAATTGGTGGCGGGCTTTAAAAACTGCTGCTCAAGCCAATCATTAACACCAATTTTTTCAATCTTTGCCATCTCGGCAGCAGTAGCACCGAAGGTCGCTTGGCGCAACATCCGTGCGGCATCCGCACGGGCCGCAGTGGAATCGCCGGGCAGACACATCGCCACACCTTCAAGCGGCCACATTATATCGGCGGTATCTTGTACCGCTGCGGTGTTGTCCACAAAACGATGGTTTGAATCATTTTGCGCTGCACGATTATTGTAGTGACGGTAAAGCGGCTTAGTCCCTGCGCCGCACTTACCGTTGTTGGGTAGCAGTGCATAAAACGCGGTACCTTCCAAGGCCCAACCGGTAAAAGCTTTACCGGGATTTGCTACTTTAAAATTTGATTCGGTATCAATTAGCCCACGGCATTCGGCGTTATCGGCGGTAAAGAAATGCGAATTAGGCCCAGATGCATAGAACCGACATACAGGAACAGCAACACCGGGAACATCGCTAGCGCTCGGCCACACTGCAAAATTTTGCAGTGTACGTACCCAGCCTGCACCGGCAGCACCTTTATCAATTGCGGCGGCTTCAGCAGGGTCGATTGTGCGGAAATAGTGTTTTAAATTGGTGTTGTAAAACTCAATAGAATCTACGGTGCCCGCGAAAGCGGTATTGCTTGCCAGCGCGGACACTACTACAGTGAGCGCAAGCGCACGCTTGCACATTGCGCTTAAGGGGCGTAACTTATTGGGCGTTGAAGTGCGATTCATAATACTTCTCCAGATAACGTAAAAACGATAATTAGCTAAATGTAATACTACCGTGTTCTTGAAAATGATGTGTTACAGCAATTACGGCAATTGTTGCAAGATAATCCGCATTTTTAACGCGACCAAGTAGATTTTCTAGCTTTAGCTAGGAGAAAGTAATATCACTGAGAAAAGTTAGCTGTATAAGGTTACATTTAGTAGCATTTAGCCGAAGGCGCAAATCGCGCATTAATACCACCACAAGGAGTCACCATGGGCATGATTGACCGCGTTAAGAATATTCTTCTCACTCCAAAAACCGAATGGCCGGTTATCGAGGGGGAAGCGAACACCACGCAGGGACTATTGCTTAATTATGCGGCACCACTAGCGGCAATTGGTGCAGTGGCAGGCTTTGTGAGCGGATCACTCATCGGCACAACCATCCCCTTTGTGGGTATGACGGTACGCACGCCAATTGTTATGGGCGTGGTTGGCGCAATCGTGGCGCTGGTATTGGGCCTAGCAATGGTGTTTGTACTATCACTAATTATTGATGCATTAGCGCCTTCTTTTGGTGCAGAAAAAAACCCGGCTAAAGCGTTAAAGGTTGCGGTTTACAGCATGACTGCAGCTTGGGTCGCAGCGATATTTCAAATTTTGCCGTGGATTGGTATCCTATTTGTGCTGGCGGGCGCATTTTACTCGGTGTATTTGCTCTATACAGGCTTGCGAGGCGTGATGCATTCCCCTGAAGATAAAGTCATCGGCTACACAGCCGTGGTGATTGTTTGCGCAATCGTGATTTCAGTCATTATGGGCTTGGTTGTTGGCGGGATCACCGCTGTGGGCGCAGGCGTTGGTGCTTTGGGCAGTGCCGTCACGTCATCCCCGTCAGCCAACGTCACGTTCGATAAAGGTAGCCCCATGGCCAAGCTAGAACAATTTGGCAAAAGCATGGAAGAAGCTAGCAAAAAATCTGAAGCGGCAAAAGCGGCCGGTAATCCACAAGAAGCCGCAGCCATTGCGATGGCGGGTTTAGGGGCAGCGATGAACGGCGGTAAAGCTGTAGAAGCCCTAGATTCGGCTACCTTGAAGGCATTTGTGCCAGAAACATTTGCTGGCCTAGCTAAAACATCGAGCAAATCAGAAAAGACTGGCGCTCTGGGTATGGCTATATCCCTAACAGAAGCCGAGTTCAGCGACGGCGCAGGGAAGCGAATCCGTCTTGAAATTTCCGACGCCGGCAGCGCGGCTGGCTTTTTGGCCATGGCCGGCATGGTAAAAGTAGAAGGTGAAAAAGAAGATGCTAATAGCGCTGAAAAAACCTATAAATCTGGCGGCAGAACGATTCATGAAAAAAGCTCTAAAACTGGCGGCAGCAACGAATATTCATTAATTCTTGCCGACAGATTTACGGTAAAGGCAAGCGGCCGCGGCCTAACCCTTGGCGACGTCAAGTCTGCCGTAAACAGTCTTGATTTAAGCAAGCTTGAAGGCATGAAAAACGCTGGCGGAACTGCGGCGAAGTAATTCTATTCTGCTGCCATCGCAATTGCTGTTTCTACCGTAGCATCAAGCTGCCCACCGCAGCTTGATCCACGCCCAGCAGTGCAGCCATAGCAGTGGTCCCGTACTGCAATCGCGTTGCCCTCTAGTGCCGCGCCAATTAAGTCACGAATATGCGCCTTAGGTTTGTTTTCTAGGCGTAACGGCAAACCCAGCATTTGATTGAAATCACAGTCGTACACGTCACCTTGATAATCGATACTTACCAGGCTGCGGCACATCACTGTATTTAAGTTCTCATCCCGATGCGCGCTTACAAGCAAATCCATATAAGGCTCAAACTGCCTTTTTGAAATTAGCGTCGAGCCAAAACGCTGAATTGGCATATTGGTGATGGTGAGCAAATTATTAAAGTGCACACCAAAATTTTCAAACAATAATCTGGTGTAGTCAGCTTGTAGCGCTTCTTGCGCGGGTGGCAAAAATGCACCCACGGGGTTGTAGACTAAATTCAGCGTTAATCTAGAACCTACCACCCCATAACCCAGTAAATTCAGGGTTTTAAGGCCGCGAATAGATTTTTCAAACGTGCCTTCGCCACGCTGCGCATCGACGTTTGTTTGGCTGTAACAGGGCAAGGATGCACAAATTTCCACCTGATTATCAGCTAAAAATTGCGCTAAATTCTCTTGGCCGGGTTCTTCCAGAATCGTTAAATTGCAACGATCAATCACCCGAACACCCAGCGCGCGCGCGGCCTGCACAAGGCCAATAAAGTGCTCATTTAATTCTGGCGCGCCGCCAGTTAAATCAAGGGTGGTAATTTTGGCCGCCTTTAGCAGCGCCAACACATCAGCCACAGTCGCAGCATCCATCATTTCGGTGCGTGTAGGCGAGGCATTTACGTGGCAGTGAAAACACGCCTGGTTACACTTGTAGCCCAAATTAACTTGCAAGGTTGTGAGCTTATCGCGCGAAATGGCGGGGAATTTACGGCTGCGTAGCAGGGGCAAAGTGGCATGCATAGATATAAATAGAATAAAAGTGATGAAGTTACCGAATAATACGCCTAGGTTGCTCCGTTGGATGCACGCGCACAAATATACGTAGTTCGTTGGCGCCACCAGTACGCTGTTAAAATCATTTCATGCGATTTTTCCGATTTCTTAAAATACTATCTGTAGTTATCCGTTACGGGCTTGACGAATTTTTGTTAGGGTCAACGCGCGGTTCACTCATTACAACCATTTGGCGCGGCCTATTTTTTTGGCGCAAGTTCGCGCAGCCACGCGAGGTGCGCTTACGTTTAGCACTAGAAAGCTTGGGGCCCCTTTTTGTTAAGTTTGGGCAAATACTTTCTACCCGACCAGATTTAGTCCCGCACGACATCGCCACCGAGCTGTCTAAGCTGCAAGATCAGGTTCCACCGTTTGCACGCGACGACGTAATTGCAACCCTCGCCGCTGCCTATGGCGCAGATTATTCCAAGGTTTTTGAAGAGTTTGATTTAACGCCGATCGCGTCTGCCTCCGTTGCCCAAGTGCATTTTGCCAAACTGGCAGCTCCGCCCGCCGATGCGCCAGCAAGCCTAAAAAAACTAGCAGGGAAATTGGTCGCAGTTAAAATTTTGCGTCCCGGTATTGCCACGGTAATCACCAAAGACTGTGCCCTGCTTGATGCATTGGCCGAAATTATTGAAAATATCCTGGCCGATGGCAAACGCCTACGCCCGCGTGAAGTAGTGGCGGAGTTTGCGCGTAGCTTGGGCGATGAGCTTGATCTCATTCGCGAAGCGTCTAATGCGTCCACGCTGCGGCGTAATTTTGCGGATGGCACTTTGCTTTACGTACCTGAAGTATATTTTGACTATTGCCATAAATCAATCATGGTGATGGAGCGGCTTGACGCGATTCCGGTAAATGATTTGGTGCAACTCAAAGCGCTCAATATTGACATTGAACGGCTTGCGACTGATGGCGTAAAAATATTTTTTACCCAGGTGTTTCGCGATGGATTTTTTCATGCTGATATGCACCCAGGTAATATTTTTGTTGGGCGCAATGGCATTTATTCAGGGGTTGATTTCGGTATTATGGGTACCCTGTCGGACGGCGACAAATCCTACTTAGCGCGCAACTTTGCCGCTTTTTTTCGCCGCGACTATAAAGACGTGGCGATGGCGCATATTGAGGCCGGTTGGGTGCCTGCGCACACCCGCGTGGAGGAATTTGAATCGGCAATACGCTCGGTTTGCGAGCCAATTTTTGATAAACCACTGAACGAAATTTATTTTGGCAATGTGTTGCTGCGGCTCTTTGAGGTGTCGCGCCGGTTTCAGATGGAAATTCAACCGCAATTGGTGCTGCTGCAAAAAACGTTGTTGCAAGTTGAAGGCTTAGGCCGTCAGTTGTATCCGCAGCTAGATTTGCGCCCCGTAGCACAGCCGATATTAGTGGCGTGGATGAATGAACAAGCTGGTTTGGGTGGCATCGCCCGCGCCATGCAACGGGAAGCGCCGCTTTGGGCACAAACGCTGCCGCAATTGCCTCGGATGCTGCAACGGGCGCTCACGCAAGATCACTTAGCGCGCGTTGAAAACGCGATTAAACAGCTCGAACGGACGCAGCGCGTGCAAACTGCAATTTTAGTCGTCATCGCCGTCATTTTGTTCACCGTTGCTTGCGGGTATGGCGTTGTGTTGTTCCAAATGCTGTAGGTTTGCTACACTTATAGTTACGTATAAACGAATTCCCGCGTCAGCCTGAGACTTACACTTAAGCGTACACGCACGTACAAACATCCACACACGCCCTTCGCTAAAGGGCGTTTTCTTATTTTTACCTTTTATAAATCGTCATGACAACACTTTTGGGCTTAGTTATTCTTTATTTATTAGGCACTCTTGCCATTGGCTTAATGGCCGCGCGACGGGTAAAAACCTCGACCGATTTTGCGCTGGCCGGTCGCAGTTTGCCGTTAATCATGATTATCACGACCACCTTTGCAACCTGGTTTGGTTCAGAAACCGTGCTTGGCATCAGCGCTAAATTTGTGCAGGGTGGCTTAAATGCCGTGGTAGAAGATCCATTTGGCGCATCGCTTTGTTTGATTTTTGTGGGCATTTTCTTTGCGGCAAAGCTCTATCGCATGAATCTTATGACCATCGGCGATTTTTATCGCGCACGCTATGGCAAAGGCGTGGAAATTTTTTGTTCCGTCGCCATCGTTTGTAGCTATCTGGGCTGGGTGGCGGCACAGGTTACAGCACTTGGCCTTGTCTTTAATTTGGTTAGCAACGGCGCAATTTCTATTGAAGGCGGCATGATTATCGGCACAGCGTCGATTTTGCTCTACGTGGTTTGCGGCGGTATGTTAGCGATTGCGTGGACTGATTTCATTCAGATGATTGTGCTCATTTTGGGCCTGAGCTACATTGCGTATTTAGCCAATGACATGGCGGGTGGGTTCTCCAAAGTTGTCGATTTAGCACAACAGAAAAACTGGGCGCGCTTTTTGCCAGAACCGAACACCAAAGACGTGTTGTTTTTTATTGCTGCTGCAATAACAATGATGCTGGGATCTATCCCACAGCAAGACATTTTCCAGCGCGTCATGAGCGCAAAAGACGCACAAACAGCATCACGTGGCGCTATTATTGGTGGAAGCGCCTACCTGTTATTTGCCTTTGTCCCCATGTTTATCGTGGCCTGCGCCGTGATAGCCATGCCTGAAAAAACGGCTGAATTACTGGCGACGGATGCACATTCAGCACAAAAAATTCTGCCTTTATTTGTACTGGAAAAGATGCCATTTATTGCGCAAATAATATTCTTTGGCGCACTGTTATCTGCCATCAAATCAACGGCGTCCGCCACGCTTTTAGCACCGTCTACGAGCTTTGTAGAAAACATCTACCGTCATTTTAAGCCGCACATGACCGACAAACAGGCATTGTTTGCCTTCCGCATTACCTTGCTGATCTTCACCTGCTTGGTGCTCATTTACGCTATGGCAGCACGCGGCAAACCAATTTATGAGATGGTTTCATCAGCCTATCAAATCACGTTAGTGGGCGCCTTTGTGCCACTGGTTTGTGGCCTTTACTGGACGCGGGCAACCAAATATGGCGCAATGGCGTCAATTATTATGGGCATTTCTACTTGGTTAATATTGCTATTCACGTCACTCGGTGAGGTTTTTCCACCACAGCTCGGCGGCGTATTGATGGCTATCGTTGGGATGGTGGCAGGCTCACTGCTAAGCAAACCCCACCCACACTATGCGCACCCGCAAACAGGGGAGCATCACGACTTGCACCGCACTCGAGCTGCATAGTTGATGCTTGCGGTGCCGCTTTTTCGTGGCATATTTGCGGCTAATTTACAATTCAGGCATGGTTTTCCGCACTTCGTCGCAATCCTAATGCAGGGCTAAGTTTGGTGTTTTAAGATTCCTCTATCGCAGCGATTTCAATATCGCCAATTTTAGAACGGAGCTTAAAATGTTTTCAGCCACAAACCGCATCGTCATCGCTTTTATCGCTTGCGCGATCTTGTTCGCCATCGTACTTATTAGCGCATTAGACCAGCCAACCACCGCGACGTCGAGCCGCATCTATACCCAGCCCGTGCATACCGTATCGAGCTCGGCAGTGGCAAAAATGATTCTCCTAGAACCGATGGTTATTACGGCTAAGCGATTCACGCCAGCACAAGTGGCAAGCGCTAAAAAAACCACCGCAATAATGCTTGAAGGCACCCGTATTTAGGGCATCTTCAGGGCATACATCCACGCCAAATTTAGTACCACCGTTTCCCTCCAGACCGCCTAAAAAATGGTCTTTTGCCCAACCATTCTTAGCAGGCGGTTGGGCTTTTTCTTGGGGCAAAAATCTATACGGCCGTCATGCCACCGTCTACCGACAATATTTGTCCCGTCACATAGCTTGCCGCATCGGACACTAAAAAAATCGCCGGCCCCATCAAATCATCGTCACCGCCTAGACGCCCCATCGGCGTCATGCCGATAATGTGCTTGTCCACCACTTTTAATAAGCCTTCACTCATTTTTGTAGGGAAGAAACCTGGTGCGAGTGCATTTACACGGATATTGTGCGGCGCCCATTCGGCCGCCAAGGCGCGCGTAAAGTTGACCAAGCCGCCTTTTGATGTGTTGTAAGCAATAGTTTGCATGCCACCTATTTGCCCACGTAAACCAGCCACAGATGCCACCGTAACAATCGCGCCGCGTCTGTTTGGAATCATCGACTTAGCGCCGACCGCTTGCGTGACTAACCATGTACCCGTGAGATTAATGTTGATTATTTTATTCCATGCCTCTAACGGATATTCTTCCGCGGGCGCGCCCCAAGAAGCGCCAGCGTTGTTCATCAAAATATCAATACAGCCGTAGTGGGCAATTACCGCATCAACCATGGGCACCAATGTTTCTGGCTTGGCTAAATCGCTCGGAAACACAAAGACTTCGTAGCCTTTTGCAGTAAGCTCGGCTTTTGCATCCGCTAATTCATTGGTTTTGCGGGCGGTTAGGGCCAACTTTGCGCCCATTGCGCCAAAGCCGTGCGCCATCTGCAAACCTAAGCCGCGTGAGCCGCCGGTGATTAGTGCAACTTTGCCTTGGAGTGAGAATAAATTTGCGCTCATGGTGTGACCTTTTTAATGATGATAGAAAAGTTATTACAGAGGTACTGCTATTTTATCCGCCGCTGCTTTCGCTTGGCGCGAATGGTTGGATCGGTGTTGCACCGGCAAGCGCGCGCGCGCGATAAATCGCCACGCCCAGTTTGCCTACGTTTTTTATATGCCCGAGCTTGGCCACGCTCACCGACACATTCAACGCCTTAAAATCATGCAAAATCACATTTGCGATATGTTCGGCTAGCGCTTCGAGTAACTGGAATTTGGTGGTTTTTAAATCACTTTGCACCCGCTCCACAACTTCGCCATAATGGATGGTGTCGGCAATTTTGTCGGAACCGCCAGCTTGATGGGTGTCTACACCAATTTCAATTTGCAGCTCTAACACCTGCGCCCGCGCTTGCTCCCAATCATAAATGCCGATCCACGCTTCTGTGCGAAAATCGCGTATAAATATTTTATCCATTTAGCTTCGCTGTTTCAGTTTATAAGGTTAATTAACTCGATATGACTGCATCTATTTTAGCCATTCTAGGCGCGTATTTAATCGGCTCGCTGTCTTTTGCCGTTATTGTAAGCTACGCCTTCGGCCTACCCGATCCGCATTCATACGGCTCTGGCAACCCTGGTGCCACCAATGTGCTGCGTACCGGTAAAAAAATGGCGGCAATTTTAACGCTGCTGGGCGACGGTGCCAAAGGCTGGCTTGCGGTATGGCTAGCCAAGCTTTACTTTGTAGAATGGGGGCTATTGCCGTGGGCCATTGCCGGGGTCGCCATTGCGGTATTTTTAGGGCATTTATTCCCGATATTTTTTAAATTTTTAGGCGGCAAAGGTGTTGCGACTGCCGCAGGCATTTTGTTGGCACTCAATGTGTGGCTTGGTTTAGCGGTGCTGGCTACATGGATTATTATGGCAGTGTTTTTTCGCTATTCGTCACTAGCCGCCCTCGTGGCAAGCGTGTTTTCGCCGGCCTATTTTTTCTTTTTATTCGGCATACAGATGGAGTTATTTGCCGTCATTGCGATGTCGGCCTTGCTGGTTTGGCGACATAAAGAAAATATTACCAAGCTATTGAACGGTACAGAATCAAAACTAGGCGCGAAAAAGGCTACTCCACCGCAATGAAGCCGCAGGAAATTGCGCTGGCAAAGTCTGGTATGGCAGCCCTATTGCAAGGCGATGCACAATCGGCGCGCACCACACTCGACAAACTTGTTGCCTCTGGGGGTGCCGACGCGATGCATTGCGTAGCGCTGGCTTATGCGTGCCGCGCGCTCAATGATGCTTCTGCGATGCACGCCGCCATCGAGCGTGCGTTAGCGCTTGAGCCGCGAAATTTACGGGCCTTAATTTTTAAAGCGGATCGCCTGCATGAGGTGGGCGACAGCCGTAGTGCGTCGGCCTTTTACATGGCGGCGGTGAAATCAGCGACGCAATTGGCTACCCTACCGACGGATCAGTTTCCCAATAGTTTGTCGCAAGCGCTCGATCATGCGCAGGCTAGGTGTAACGAATACGCAATTGCGTTCGAGCAGTTTTTAACCACCTCTATCACCACAGAAGTGCCTGAAGGCAGCCTAAATACGGGCGTCTTAAAGCACTCTCGGTTTGCGCAATCTTTAGATTTACTGAACGGCAAAAAGCAACGCTTCGTACAGCAACCGCGCTACTACTATTTTCCTGAGTTACCGCAAACTCAGTTTTTTAATCCCGCTGATTTTGCATGGGTGGCGGCATTGGAAGCGCAAACTGGTGCAATCTGCGCTGAATTGCTGGAAATACTGAAAGAAGACTCTGCATTTAAGCCCTATGTTGAGGGTAGCGCTAATCGCCCGCATGGCGACCAAGACGGCATGCTCAACAATGCCGACTGGGCAGCCTTTTATTTATGGAAAAACGGCGAGATAGTGCCGCAAAACGCGGCGCGATGCCCTAAAACCATGGCGGCGATAGCCAATATTCCACTGACACAAACCAATAATCGTTCGCCGTCGGTATTATTTTCATTATTGCGCCCCGGCGCGCACATTCCGGCGCATTGCGGTTTTGTGAATACGCGGCTAATTTGCCATCTGCCGTTAATCGTCCCGGCAGGTTGCACGTTTCGTGTCGGCAATGAAATTAGGCCTTGGGTGGAGGGCAAAGTTTGGCTATTCGACGACACCATCGAGCACGAAGCTTGGAACGAAAGCGATGCGGTGCGCGTAATATTGTTGTTTGAGGTGTGGCGACCCGAAATATCGGCACTAGAGCGTAAACAAATTAACGCCATGTTCAATGCTGTTGATGCCCACAGCGGCCATAAGCCTGTTTGGGACATCTAAATATTGCTTGAAGCCGCCCTCTTTTTCCCGCGAGGGGACTAACTTCGGATCGAGGGCTTCGTCAGGCACAATAAAAGACAAAAATAATGACCCTGCAAGATAAAAATTTAAACGTACTATTCAAAAACAACGTCGCGTGGGCAGAACGCATTCGCGCAAAGCAGCCGGATTTTTTTGAGCAATTGGCCAAGCAACAAAGCCCTGAATATTTGTGGATTGGTTGCTCCGACAGCCGCGTGCC
>JANNXI010000031.1:0-23891 GCA_031409495.1 Betaproteobacteria bacterium | reverse complement strand
CGCAAAGAATGCTAGCTTTTGAATTTTTGCATCGAAGTCTTCGTTGGTTTTAACGGGCGCTGTGGCAAGATTCGCTTCGCTAAGTTCATTTTTAGTGTTACTACGGTTTAATCCTACGTCCCAGCCAGCGAGGAGTGCATGGCCTTCAACGATGGGCGTTGAGTATTTTCCAGCAAATGACACCCGATTGTCTTTAAATGGGCTGAGTGTGATGCGGTCAAGCGTTTGTACATCGGCTGTGTTGAACGATTTATTGATATTGTCGTTATTGTTAGCGCTGTAACCAAGATTGGCTTTAAGATCCAGCTTCGCGCCTTCTTTGAGTTTGATAATCCAATTTGCGCTGTTATTCAGACTTAAGCCATCACCCTCGCTAACGCCGCGTGAAATTGGGTAAATTGTGGTTTCACCCAAAATATAATCAGTGCGAGAGTTGTTTTTGTTGTCGTATTTGTAAAAATTAAGCGATGGGTTCATCGTGAAGGAATCGCCCCCGCCAAGAGTCCACGCGAGCGTGGAGTAAAACCCCATGTACTTATTGTCTCCGTCATTGGCGCTCGCTACATTGCGTTCTAGGATTTTTTTACCAGCGGGGTCCACGCCAACGGAATCACCCTTGAACTGCGATCCATTGGTGCCTGTGCCGCCGTAGCCGCCAAAGGAGTAAGCAAGCTTGCCGGCGCTGTCAGCCACGGTAAAGCTCAAGTTCGATGCGGTGTAGCCCGTGCCGCTGTAGTAACCTGCGTTCAAATCGCGTCTGGCCACGCTAAATTTCTTCCTCATGATGATGTTAACCGTGCCCGCTACCGCTTGGGTACTAAACTCCGCCGTTGCCGCCCGAATAATCTCGATTTTATCGACTAAGTCAGGCGACAAATTGTCGATAGAAAATCCCGGTGGCGGGCGCTCGCCATCAATCAATATTTGGGTATAGCCATTGCCTAAGCCGCGCAGCCGAATTTGGTTGTTTTGCACCGTGACGCCTGGTAGGCGCTTCATCACGTCGAGTATTTGGGTGTCGCCATATTTTTTAATTTCTTCTGACGTGACGACAATTTTGGTTGCGGTGTCGTTCTCACGCGCGTCGTAGGCGGATGCCGACGCCTTCACTTCAATTTTATCTACGGCCTGAGCGGGTTTTACGGCGACTTCAGCGGGCTTCTTGTCGGCGGGGGCGGTAGCGGGCACGGTTGGCACTGCTTGCGCGTTGGCGGCGCTCGAGAAGCACGCAGCGACGGCTAAAGCGAGGCTAGATAAAGCAAAGGCGGGCATGACCCAGTGGTGCGGTCGTAAAGAAGTTGTTTTCATGTGGCTTGAGATTTAAAGAGCGGTGCGGGGAGAAGTAATTGCTTTTCGGAGCCGTGGCGCTGCGGGGGTGCGCGCCAAAACTATTTAACGCAAGCGTGTATTCATATTACAGCGCAACAGTGAAATAGTTCCTTAAATGCCGCTATTTATTTATTCGGCGGCGGTTGTTTGCAGACGCGTTGGCAGTGTTGGGGCGCAATAGTATGGCGCTTTTACGGGCTTTGAATGGCTGTAGTGAGCCGTAAATAGGGTGTTTTCAGGCACTTTTTTGCAATATGAGTGACGGTTCGAACGCCAGAAACGAAAATTGCCCAAAAGGGCAATTTGCTGTTTCGCATTACTGTTGTTGGTAGGCACGATTGGACTCGAACCAACGACCCCCACCATGTCAAGGTGGTGCTCTAACCAGCTGAGCTACGTGCCTCCAAGCTGCGCATTATAGCGTGCCGGGCGCACTTGTGCAATTTGCATGCGGTTTTGTGGGTAAAGTTTGGCTGATGGCGCGACAGAAGAACTAAAACATAAAGCCGTTTTTACCTACAGTAAAAACGGCTTCTTTGCCCAACTTCTAGCTTTTGCAAGTCGAGTCGACGCGAACTACTTTACTTCAAATGCGCGCTGATGAGTTTAGTCATCTCGAACATGGAGACTGTTTTTTTGCCGCCGAAAACAGCTTTTAGCTTTTCGTCTGCGTTGATCATACGCTTGTTAACGGCATCTTGAAGGCTGTTTTTCTTGATGTATTCCCAAATTTTCTTGGTTACTTCGGTGCGTGGCATTGGCGCTTTACCAATTACGGCTGCTAGCACATCGCTCAATGTCATGGGTTTCATAAAAGCAGCGTTTGGTGTGCGCTTAGCCGCGGGCGTCTTTTCGGCTGCTGGTTTTTTAGCGGCGGCAGGCTTCTTTTCGGCTGCTGGTTTTTTTTCAGCGGCAGGTTTTGCAACAGCGGCAGGCTTTTTGGCGGCGGCCGGTTTTTTTGCAGCGGCAGGTTTCTTGGCAGCGGCAGGTTTCTTTGCAGCGGCAGGTTTTTTAGCGACCATGTGAGGTCCTCCAGTCTGATTGTTGAAATACGGCACAGTAAAAGTTTGGCACTTGCAGGTCAGGTTGAGTTGCGCTGCAGCATGGGGCCGATGAAAAAGCCTTCGTTGCTGCTGTGCAAATCATCTGACGCACGAGCGAGAATATACCCCATAAATTTGGGTCGTGTGCAAGGGGCTTGGGTGGAAGTCAAAAAATAAGAAAATGACTATTTAAGAAAACGCCAAGATTATCATTAAAATAGGGTCTTCTTTAAGCCGATACAACGATGATTAAATTTTCCCAGCTCAGCCAAGAACTCAGTAAATACAGGCCTTTTGACGTAGTCGAGGTCACAGCCCTAGCGCAAATAAAAGAGTTTGTCATTCGAGTTGGGGGGGGTAAAAACGGCAATTTTTTGCCCTGTATTGAGCGCACCACATTGGAGGGGCATTTAACCGCGTCTGCTTGGGTAATTGATAAAACACAGCGGTTTGCGCTGCTGTTGCACCATGCAAAACTCAATTTATGGTTGCAGCCAGGTGGCCATATTGACGCTGAAGATGGCTCAATTGACGCCGCAGCGAAGCGCGAATTGTGCGAAGAAAGCGGTTTAATTGATGTTCTTGATGCACATCAAGGCTTATTTGATGTTGACGCGCATACTATTCCGCCACGCAGTCGAACTGATACTGTAACCGGCAAAACTACCCATGAGCCCGCACATTGGCACTATGATTTGCGGTTTGCTTTTGTTGCGCCTGACCAAAGTTTAGTAAAAATATCCGATGAATCCCACGGTTTTCGTTGGGTAAAAATTGCAACGTTGCTCGGCGAGGAAACTGAAGCCAGTATTCGTCGCCTAGCGCAAAAAACCGCCAGCATTAAATTTCCGCCCAAAGAAAGTACCGAATGAACCTTGCAGATATCCGAAAAGACTATAAATTTGCAGCCCTTGATGAAGCCGATGTGTTCGCCGATCCCGTCGCGCAGTTTGAAAAATGGCTAAGCGAAGCAATCGCGGCGGAATTGCCCGAGCCTAACGCCATGACGGTTGCCACCGCCGATGCCGCAGGCAAACCATCGGCGCGCATCGTGTTAATTAAAGGGGTGGATACACGTGGCTTCGTGTTTTACACCAACTACACCAGTCGAAAGTGTCAAGATACTGACGCCAACCCTCATGCCGCGCTGTTGTTTCATTGGACTGAACTTGAACGTCAAGTCCGTATTGAAGGCCGTATCGAGCGCGTGAGTGTGGGTGAATCAGATGCATATTACTTAAGTCGTCCACTGGGCAGCCGCATCGGCGCATGGGCATCACCCCAAAGTCAAGTGATTGCCAGTCGAGAAGCGCTAGAGGCGGCAGTTGCCGCACATGAAGCGAGCCTAGGAGAATCTCCCGTCCGCCCTCCGCACTGGGGCGGCTTGCGTGTAGTGCCCGAAGCCATAGAGTTTTGGCAAGGTAGATCGAGCCGATTACATGATCGGCTACGCTACGTGCGCGAGGGCGCAGGATGGCGCGTGGAGCGCTTGGCGCCCTGACTTAATGCCTTGAAGACGCCCTATTTTAGGGCGCCTTCAGGCATTATTGCAACAGTTTTGGCGCCCGATAATACTGCGTGATGGGTTGTAGATAAGCTGGCATGTGCTTTATCGCCAAGATGCGTTGAAAAAATTCCGGGTCATCGTGAACTGTTAACGGGCTCAAACGCGTCGGCTCAAATGGCAGGCCGAATCTACAAGCCAACGCGCGTTTTGCATCATCAGGCAAGGGCGGGTCAGCTGGTTTGGCTTGGCCACAGACTAACAAATCTTTGATCATTTGTTCGGCTGGAATCTTTTTAGCACTGTATTCTGGCGCGAATTGCAACGCGGTATTTAAACGCACTTGAATTTCCGCTACGCTCACATTCGGTAAATCGGTGCCAGCACATTGCGCTTGCAAAGCTTTGTCGCGCAGGCCGCCAAATAGCGCAAGCCTCTCTGCTTGCGGGCGTAGCGTTTGCAGTGCTATCGCATCGCCGTAGATTGGCTCGCCACGCACCATTACAAGGCGTACCGCTTCTTCAGTGGTCTCAATTAGGTTCCGATAAACATCTGCGTTGGCATCATCTACAATCAATAAATCTGCCAACATGCCGGCTTTAATTTGCCCTAACTTGGCGCCCCAATTTAAGGCTTGCGCGGGGTTGCGTGTGACCATTTCGATTAACTGACGATCGGTAAATTTGGCGTAAATTGCGTTTTTATTAACAAGGTCTGCGATTTTTAGTTCGCCCAAGCTGTTTTTACTGCCCGATGGCGCCCAATCCGGACCAATGCTTAGCGGCACACCTGCTTTGCGGGCAGCATCAATATTGGCTGTTTTGCCGTACAACATAAAATTTGAAAGTGGTGACCACACCATCTTGGCACCAGCTTTAGCCAGCTCATCCAAGTCTTGCGGGCGCAGGCCCACGCCGTGTACCGCAATCAATTCTGGCCCTAACAAACCGCTATTTTTTAGGTAACGCAATTCATCCGCCATCCTTGCGGAAGCCCCTTCTGCAAGATGAATCACCATGTTGCCTTTGGTTTTTTCAGCTTGCATTGCCGCCCATTCTGCGGCGTCGCGACCAATATCGACGCGGCTAAAGGCTTTTTGGTTGGTCACGACGGAGTTTTCAATATTGCGTGCTAAGCACTCGTTTTTTGAATACGCTGCGAAAGTGCGTGAGCCCTGCAAGGTCGTCGTGCCGCCCACCAAGGCCTGCATCTCACCAAACCTACCCACTTCGCTGCCAAGGCCGTAATAAATATCGTTGGTTAGCACCGTATTAGGGTACGTAATACGCTTCGTATAATCATCATCATAGTTGCGCCACTCATAGCGGTCTTTATAGATGCGCGGAATTGGCATGGGTGGGTAAATGGCGTATTCAGGATGATTGTGTAAATCAATTAAGCCTGGATAGATCACGCCACGGGTTTCAATAATGATTGGTAAAGCGTTGTAGATATCCGAAAATAGGGCATCTCCAGCCGGCAGTACCTTGTCAATTACGCCATTGCGAAGCACCACACCGCCATTTTCTAGAACCGTTCCAGCATCGTCCATCGTTACTACGCGGCCGCGCAACACCACGACGCTTTGCGGCATCCAAGCGCTCGCGTTCGACAATTGCATGGCTGGCGTGACCAAGCGCGGCGTGGTGATGGCAGGTAGTGCTATATTATGCCGCGGCGCAGGCACAGCACTAGGCGGTAACGCATGATTCACGCACGCGCTGAGCAATGCAACCGTAGTGAGTGCTGCGATGTTTTTAAGTGTCATGGCCTCTTCCTGCAAAAATTGATAAAGTAGCCTTATATTATTACGAAAGCCCCCACGCGTTTGTCTATTGAAACCAAACACGCCAGTTTATTTGATCTTGACGACGCGCCAGCGACGGTTGCGCCAGTGTCGCCTGCAAATCCTACTTTAAAGCCCACTAAACCGTTGCGCCGCAAATCAACCGAAGTGTTGCCTGCAATCGTCCCAGACGACTTGCATGCGTTGGCTCGCACCCTGTCGCCGCTGCTGCATTTAGGCACGTCATCGTGGTCATTCGCGGGCTGGGCGGGGCTAGTATACGGGGGTGACTTTAGCGATACCAAGCTCGCCCGCGAGGGTTTGCACGCGTATGCGCAACACCCGCTGCTACGCGCGGTGGGCATTGACCGTACTTTTTACGCGCCGATTGCCAAAGCTGATTATGAAAAATATGCAGCACAGGTGCCAGATGATTTTAAGTTTTTAGTGAAGGCGCCCATGGCGGTTACATCGCCTTATGTGCGCGATGAATCAGGTAAGTTTAGCAACAGCCCGTTTTTCCTCGATGCTGCCTACGCGGCCGACTACTTTTGCAATCCCTGTGCACAGGGATTAAGCGAAAAACTGGGCGTGATGGTGTTCCAGTTTCCGCCGCTGGGTTCGCAAATTCGGCATGAAGTGGATAGCTTTATCAATCGGCTTTACCGATTCCTAAAAGCGCTGCCGCCCTCGGTCCATTATGCGGTAGAGGTGCGCGATGCGGCGTTGCTAACGGACCGATTTTTTAAAGCACTGCTTCACAGCGGTGTGCAATATTGCGTGGGCGTACACGCTAATTTACCCACGCCCGGCATTCAAATTGAGCGTGCTAATGCGGTGCTACCAATTGGCGCATTTATTGCGCGCTGGAGTTTGCACAGCGGTTTTAAGTATGAAGACGCCAAGGCGCACTATTTTCCGTTCACGCAGCTAGTGGATGAAGACCCTGATGCTCGTAACTCCTTATGTATCGCGGCGCTACGAGCAATTGACGCAGGATTTCCAGTGCATATTATTGCCAACAATAAAGCTGAAGGCAGCGCACCGCGCACCTTGGAAAAGCTTGCTAAAGCGATCGCAGCGGTGCAAATGGCAAACTGAGGTCAAGGCTTTAAGAATTGCTTAAATTTGGCACGAAATTTTGATACCTTTGGCCCCACCACCGCCATGCAATATCCTTGGTTTGGGTTATTGGCATAATATTCTTGATGGTAGGCCTCGGCGTCATAAAAAGTTGACGCTGGGGTTAAGGCGGTAACGATCGGCGCGCTAAACACGTGCGTTTTTGTAAGTTCGTCAATCATGGTTTGTGCGGCTGCAAGTTGGCCTGCATCAAGATAAAAGACCGCAGACCGATACTGTGTACCTTGATCCGCACCCTGGCGATTTAAGGTGGTTGGATCGTGGGTGGCAAAGAAAATACCGAGTAAATCGGCATAGCTAATTTTGCTTTCATCGAACGTGATTTTCACGGCTTCGGCATGGCCTGTCGTGCCGCTGCAAATGTCCTTGTAAGTCGGATGCGCATCGTTTCCACCAATATAGCCAGAAATAGCGCTTTCTACGCCAATTACGGCGTTAAACACGGCCTCGGTGCACCAAAAACAACCACCAGCAAAAATAGCCGTTTGCATAATCTACGTTCCTTAAATTTCAAAAAACTTAGTGTACCTAATTTATAGTGGTAATTTAAAAACGCTGGCGCTAAATAGCGTGGTGCCATCCAAGCCAATCGCGCGTGCCTCGGTCGCGCGAATCACATCATCCAACGGGCGTAAAATAAAGAAGTTAATCCGTACGGTGCCAATTTTCTGAATGCTCGAGAAGCGCGTTAGACAAAGTGGGGTAGCTGCGGCGCATTGGTTGGGGTTGGCTTTGGTCTCGTACAAATTACCGACCAACATGTCCGTTGTTTCCCAGCGCGTTTCTTGGATGGTTAGCCAGCGCGGCTTGCCTTCCGCATCGTAGGCAAACCACGCGCCAAATAAGCCACTCTTCGCACCTTGCACATCGTGATGAATAGCAATACCAGAACCGTTCGTTGCGTTCTCAAAATACATGCCAGAAACATCAGCCAAGCCCCGTGTTTCACCTTTTGCGGAGGTAAGTATTGATGTAGATCCAGTCAAGGGCCCGCTCGGTTGTTTCACTTTTACCCTAATCACCCCTGCCTTCTTCGGCGTAAATTGAAACGTTTGCTCTACCGAGGCAACGATGGCTGGGCAAGGTGTTGTCGCTGGCGGTGTGGTGAAGACAAAGCCCGGCGCAAAGTCCGGAAAATTAATCGTTAACAGATTCAGATCATCAACACTATCGTTCTTCAATGCGCCAAACAAGGGTAGGCAAAAGAAGGCTCCCGAGGTGCGCACAGTGATGGTGCGCGGGGTATTTTCCGGGGCATTTTCGGGGCTAACCGTCACCATTAAAGTAGTGATGGCAATTGATGCAGGCTGGCTAGCGTAGCTTACAGAGAAGGGTGTGAGTAAAGCGCTAAACGTAAATATGACTTGAACAATAATTCGTTCCATTTAAAGGCTCCGCTAAATGTAGACGTTAAAGTGGCAAACGCACTGATGTGGATTTCATGATGGTGGTACCGCTTGGGTCAAATCCCTCAAAGATAGCTTGCGGAGGTGTACCAGAATTGGGGCCGATACCAGTAAAAGTAAGCTTTGCTGAACCGATTTTTACAATGGTGGAAAACTTCGTCACGCATAGCGGCGCACTGGCATGGCATTGGTTGGGCGCGGCTTTGGTTTCGTACAAATTGCCATTAAAAGTGCCGTTAGTTTCCCATTTGCCTTCTTGAATTGTTAACCAGCGCGGGCTTCCTGCATTGTCATAAGCAAACCATGCGCCAAACAGTCCGCTAGTGACACCTTGAAAATTATGGATGATCGACATGCCTGAGCCATTGGTCACGGCGTCGTACCACATGCCTGAAACATCGGCAATCGCTCGGTTTTGCCCCGCAAGCGACGTGGTGATGGTGCCAGTGTTGCTTGGCGAAACCGGAGTGTCCTTCACCATCACGCGGATAACGCCGAGCGATTGCGGGGTGTAGTTAAACTTGATGGCGTAGCTTCCAATCACGGTAGTGCAAGGGGCGAAGGTTTGCGGCACATTGAGGGTGATGGTGATGAAGTGTTCTGATTCAGCAAAGTCTGTCACCAGTGTTCCCGTTGTAGGTGGGCAGCTATTTGGCCACTGGCCTTGTACCGTGATGATGCGAGGCGTATTTTGGGATGCGTTGGCAGGTTCGGCCAGAATAGTCGGCGTAAAGGGTGGTGGGATGCCGCTTTGTGCGGTAGCAAGGCATGCAAACAGCCCTAAAATTACCGCTAGCGCACCACTTACAAATAATCCGCAGCGGCTTTGTGTTAAAACTTGTACGCTTGAAATTTTCATCTTGACCTCGGAGAAGAACTAGGGAATAATGCTGATGTGGGAATTATTCCCGCAATTTAACGGCGACGCAAGCGATATTTTTATTTTTTGCACAATTAGTTTTAATTCTCTGCTGAATGACCAATTTTGAAGTTGCCCACCGAAAGTCAATCGTCATCAAAGCTTACGCCGAAGCTCTTGGCGGCCATGCGTTTGGTGTTGACGCCCTTGGTGCGCTTGTTGATCGCGAGGGGTGTGAATTTCCAAACAACGAGTGAGTTGCTGAAGCAAGTTTATGTCGATGCGGCAAAAAAGCACTTTGCAAATCCGGATGCAACGGACTCAAAACTATCGCTGCTAACGGGGCTCAATCGCAAAGAAATTCGGCGTTTGACGTCAGACGAAGAAGCCATGGCCACGGGTGATTCGGTCACGTCATTTGCGGCGGCGGTGCATACGGCTTGGCGTACAAAGCGGCGCTTTCGCAATCGAGATGGTGATGCGCGCATCTTGCCGCGTTCCGACGCGGCGGCAGCGGGTAAACCTTCATTTGACGAGCTCGTGCGCAGCGTAACGCAAGATCATCGGCCATCGGCGGTGTTAGAGGAGTTGCTGCGGCTAAATATCGTGACGCAAAATCAATCCGGTGAGATCAACTTGGTTAAAAAAGAGTTTTTATCTAATCGTGTGTTGTCGGATAGTCTCTTGCCGTTTGCAGAAAACTTGAGTGACCACAGCGCGGCTGGTGTCAGCAATTTGTTGCGCTTAGAGAATCCAGAACTTGCCGCACCGTTTTTAGAGCGCGCTATTTTTGCTGATGAGCTGTCGGAGCAATCCGCAGAAGTGTTGCACACATTTACCCGCACGCAGTGGCAGCTTTTTCACGATGAATTGGTTAAACGGGCGACAGTGCTAGAAGCCGATGATGAAAAAAATAGCGCGACAGCTAACCAAACCCGAATTCGCGTGGGCATGTATTTTTATGCTGAATCGCCGGATAAAAAGACATGAAATTTTTGGCGCTAATTTTAATGAGGTAATGATGGCTATTTCTATAAATAAATGCCTTGTAAACACCCTAAAGTCGGGCATCTTCACGGCATCTTTTGGTGTTGTAATGTTGTTTGGTTGTAGCGAGGAAGTTAAAGTGGGATCCAACGGAACGGGTATGGCAGCGCCCGTCGAGGATATCGGCTTAGAAGCCGGACTGCGGGGGCTAGCGCCAACGCAAATTGGCAGCGTCAGCACTGATGATACTGGTGCCGCTATTTCCATCAACAGCCAATTTTTTACGGCTTCAAGCAATTTGCGCCTAGGCATGCAGGTTAACGCTATTGGAGTGCCTGGCATCAATGCAGGCGATAGCGCAAAACTTAGCCAGCTCATCGCCCAAAGTGCGGTGCGCGGGCCGGTTCAAAAAGTGGATGCGGTGCTCAACGAAATCACAGTGCTCAATCGTGCCTACCGTGTGGATGCCAACACAATTTTGAGTGGCGTCGATCGCGTAACGGGCTTGAGCGTGGGTAATTTTGTAGAGGTGTTTTCAATGCCAGCTGCACCCCAGTCCGCCGAGCTAGCCACGCGTTTGGTGCGGGTAAGCGCAACATTTAACGCAGCAACCGACGCCGTCGAGATCTTGGGGCGCATCACCGCCTTAGGCGCATCGGGATTTGCCTTGCCTAGCGTGCAAATAAATGGTGCCGCATTTGCCGCCGCGATTCCTATTCCTGGTTTGCCGCAAACAGCAGCACCCGTGCCTATACCGTTGGGCGCCAGCAACTTGGTGCGGGTGGTGGGCACATTGAATGCTGCGGGTGGCGTGGACGCAACGCGCATCATTACCGCCCTTGAACCAATACGAAAATTGAATGCTGAAGTGCAATTTGAAGGCTTAGTGCAGGAAATTAGTGGCAACCCTATCAATCGGCTTAAAGTGGCAAATGCGGTTATCGATGTGAGCCGTGTAGCCACAGAAACGTTAAATCAAGTGCGCCTAGATACCAAATTGGAAATTACCGCAACACAATTAACAACTTCCTTTGGGGTAGGACTAGTGGCCACAAAAATTCGCGTTGTATCTGCTGAAGAGCGCATTGAATTTGCGCTAGAAGGCACCATCTCAGATTTTGTTTCAGCCGCTAATTTTGTCGTGCAAGGTGAGCAAATTAATGCCATGCAGGCAAGCTTTAGCGCCGGTAGTTTGGTCGATATTGCCAATGGTCGGCGCGTAAAGCTGCGGGCGTTAGCTGGTGCAGGGCGGATGGACGTGAAAACCATCGCAATTTTGCCGTAGTCTGGGTGCTTTTTCTGCTACATTTGAGCCATGAAAGTATTCGCAATTACCGGCTATTCCGGCACGGGCAAAACGACCTTAATCGAAAAGCTCATCACCCATTTTAGTAGCGCGGGCTTGCGCGTAAGTGCGTTGAAGCATGCGCATGATGGATTTGATATGGATGTGCCCGGTAAAGATTCTTATCGTATGCGCGCAGCGGGCGCCACGCAAGTGCTCATCAGTGCACCAAAGCGTTGGGTATTGATGGAAGAACTGCGGGACGCTGTGGAGCCTAGCCTAATCGCGCACTTGCAGCGGCTCGCGAACGCTGATTTGGTGATTGTTGAAGGGTGGAAATTTAGCGTGTTGGCCAAGCTTGAAGTACATCGTAGCGCGATTGACAAGCCCCTACGATACCGTGAAGACGCGCGTATTGTGGGTATTGCCAGCGATATGCCTGAACTGTTTGCGGATGAAAAAATTGCGATATTCGACTTAAACAATGTGGCGCAGATTGCTGATTTCGTTCTAGAACGCGCGCAAACGCTTGCCCAAATTACCGCCGCAGACTCGCAACTTGCACAAATGCAGGCCCAACAACAATGATGACTGTTCTTTATTTTGCATCCCTGCGCGAAGCCGTTGGCATCAGCCGCGAGCAGCTTGACTGCCATGCGTCGTCATTGCCCGACGTGGCGAGCCTAATCGCGCAACTTCGCGCGCGCAACACGAGCTTTGCTGAAGCGCTAGCGCCTACAAAAAATTGGCGCGTAGCTGTAAATCAGGAAATGGCAACGCACCAAACTGCCATTCATAGCGGGGATGAAATTGCGTTTTTTCCACCTGTGACGGGTGGCTAACACTATGTCTGTTCCAATTGCACCCCAAACAGTTGTGCGCATAGAAGTTCGCGAAGCAGATTTTGATCTGAACGCGGAGCTTGCTGCAATGCAACGAGGCCGCACCGATATTGGAGCCGTGTGTAGTTTTATCGGCTTAGTGCGTGATGTGAACGCCGGCTCCAGTATTGATGCTCTGACGCTAGAACATTACCCCGGCATGACAGAAAAGGCACTCACGAAAATTGTGGCTGAAGCGAGCGCTCGCTGGCCGTTGCAGGGCGTTACCGTCATTCATCGTGTTGGCAAATTAGTTGCCGCAGCCAACATTGTGCTGGTACTGGTGGCCAGCGCGCATCGTCAAGCGGCGTTTAATGGCTGCGAATTTATTATGGATTTTTTAAAAACAGACGCGCCTTTTTGGAAGCAGGAAAATACCGAAACAGGGCTACGCTGGGTTGACGCGCGGGAATCAGATACCGTCGCGTTGCAGCGCTGGAATCAAAACTAAAGGGCTCAAAATATGCCAAGTCAAACCGCAAAAAACGTATTGGGTACCGCGCTGCAAAGCTGCTGCTTAGAGCCGCGCACTGGCTTTTATCGCGATGGGTTTTGTCACACTGGCCCCCAAGATCGCGGCTCGCACACCGTGTGCGCAAAAGTCACCGCAGAATTTTTGGCGTTCAGCAAGCGTCAAGGCAATGATCTTTCTACGCCGAGGCCAGAATTTGATTTTCCCGGCTTAAAGCCGGGTGATAAATGGTGCGTCTGCGTGAGCCGTTGGGAAGAAGCATTTTTAGCGGGTGTCGCTGCACCCGTGGTGCTGGAATCAACACATGAAAAAGCGCTAGAAGTGGTGACGTTGGAGGAATTACAGGCGCGGGCTTTGACGGCATAAACAAGCGCAAGACAAAACAGGATGTTTGCTGATAGCCTGAAGAAGCCCAAAAATAGGGCACCTTGAGGCTGTTTTTATGGTTGAAATTTTGGGTGAAGATATGTTTAGGCAAGACCTTTTTCACTTTTCGCCGTCTTCTCTATGTCGTTCACCACGCCTTTCAAAGTTGTAAGCGCGCGGCTTTTCCAGCCGCTCATATCTACAAGCTTGGCAACGCTGTGTTGCTTTAGGCACACAAAACCGTGAATTACTGACCACACCTTAATGGCAGCGTCCTGTTGCTCGGTGCGTGTAGCGCTCGGCGGCAGTAGCCTTGCAACTAGCTTGGTTAAACCGATAAACGCAGCGGTCGACACCTCAACAGCTTTAACGGACGGTGCATAGCCAGCGTCGGCTTGGCCAAAAATTAGCCGATAGTGCGCTTCAAAGATATCGGCGTTTTCAAGATAATTGTGGCATGCCAGCAATACCGCATCTTTTGGTTGGATGCCTACAACAGGCACGTCCATCGCTTTGAATACTTGTTCAAAGCCCTCTATATAAAGCGCATCCAAAATACCCTGCTTGCCCTGAAAGTGGCTGTAGATACCAATAGTAGAGATGCCTGCCGCCTCGGCGATAGCACGAACATTTAGTGCGCGCACGCCGCCCTCCAAAAAAAGAGCCGAAGCCGCATTGAGTATTTTTACCTTGGGATTATCCATCTAAATATTATACTTGACTTGCCATAACAGCGTTATGTATTATGGCTGCATAACGTTGTTATATCACTTTCGAAGTCAAACTAAAGCCAATGGAGAACCAAAAAATGCACGCAACCAAATTACAAGCCGACTATTTGATTATTGGCAGTGGCGCCGTAGGCATGGCCTTCGCAGACACGTTACTTTCCGAAACAGATACCACCATTATCATCGTCGATAAACATCAAAAGCCGGGTGGCCATTGGAATGTTGCGTATCCCTTTGTGACCTTACATCAGCCGTCTGCCTACTACGGCGTGAATTCAGTAGAACTCAGCAAAGGTCGAAAAGACGAAGTGGGTCTAAACAAAGGGCTTAATGATTTAGCTTCGGGGGCGGAAGTGTGTGCCTACTTCGATGAGGTGATGCGTCACAAATTATTGCCAAGCGGGCGTGTGCAGTATTTTTCGATGTGTGATTATTTGGGCGATGGTAAGTTTGTGTCCCAGCTCACCGGCCAAAGGCATGAAGTGAACGTAACCAAAAAAACGGTGGATGCAACGTATTTAAAAACCACAGTGCCGTCAACCCATACGCCAAGCTTTACCATTGCACCTGACGTGAAGTTTATGCCGCTCAATAATTTGCCGAAGGTGACTACGCCGCCTGCAGGATACGTCGTTATCGGTGGTGGCAAAACCGGTATTGATGCCTGCTTGTGGCTGCTTGAAAACAATGTAGACCCCGATAAAATCCAGTGGATTATGCCGCGCGATGCATGGCTTTTGGATCGCAAAAATACCCAAGCCACCGATGAATTTTTCGGCAATACCGTCGGCGCATTGGCGGCCCAATTTGAAGCTGCTGCACAGGCCACTTCAGTAACTAATCTATTCGATCGACTTGAAGCCGCGGGTGTGTTGCTACGCATTGATACCGAAGTGCGCCCGAGCATGTTTCATGGCGCAACCATTAGCCAAGCGGAACTGGTGGCGTTACGAAGAATCAAGCAAATAGTGCGTCTTGGCCGGGTGTCACGTATCGAAAACGATAAAATCGTGATGGTGAATGGTGCGATACCAACGACCACCGAGCATCTGCATATCGATTGCTCCGCCAGTGCCATTAGTAATTTAGTAATGAAGCCAATATTTAATGGCAACACCATCACGCCGCAAACCGTACGTTCGTATCAGCCAGTATTTAGCGCGGCTTTCATTGCCCATATTGAAGCGGAATCGAAATATGTCGGAGATGAAGTAAAAAATAAAATTTGTACAGTTGTGCCATTGCCAAATTTAGATACCGATTGGCTGCGCATGATGGCCGCGCTGATGATAAATCAATTTACTTGGTCACAGGACCCGAGTATTGGCAAATGGTTGATGGAAAGCCGTTTGGATGCCGTAACGAAAATGATCGCACGGATCGCGCCTGACGATACCGAAAAGCGCGCCATTGTCTTGCGCGTGCGTAGCAACGCGATGCCAGCAATGGCAAATTTGCAGAAGTTTATTGCCGAACTAGGTTAGGAGTCCGCTATGTCTGAGTTCCAAATTCGTAAAGATAGTTTTGCGACACATCGTGTCGTAGAAACCGCCGGCCTGAGCGCAAACACCGTGCTAGAGACCGGTGAAATTTTAGTGAAGATTGATCGATTTGCGATCACTGCAAACAACCTGACTTACGCCGTCTTGGGCAACAAATTTGGTTATTGGCAGTTTTTTCCGACCTCTGAAGATGACCGTGAATGGGGCATCTTGCCGGTTTGGGGGTTTGCTGATGTGGTGGCTTCAAACGCCGATGGCGTTGCTATGGGCGAGCGTTTGTTTGGCTACTTTCCGCCCGCTACCTTCCTCAAGATGTTGCCCTCGCGCATAACCCCCACACGCCTATTTGATGGTACTGCCCATCGGACGGTTTTGTCGGCAGGTTACAACAGCTACAGCCGCGTGCAAAATGAACCGGGTTACGACCCAACGATGGATGATGTGCGTATGCTGCTTTGGCCGCTGCACATGACGTCCTTCTGCTTGGGTGATTTGTTGCAATCTAAAAACTATTTTGGTGCGAAGCAAGTCGTGATTCTAAGTGCGTCAAGTAAAACCAGTATTGGCCTAGGCTACGCATTGCAAGCGGATACATCAGCACCGCCGGTCGTTGCAGTCACATCCGCAAAAAATAGCGAGTTTGTAAGCAAGCTGGGTATCTACCAGCAAACGGTAAGCTATGACGCACTGACTGATATTGATGCCAACTTGCCAACGGTGATTGTGGATATGGCTGGCAATGGCGAGGTGTTAGCGCAACTTCGTGGCCACTTGGGTGACAACCTGCGGCATTGCATTAGTGTTGGCCTTACACACTGGGATGAGGTGGGTCACACCGAAACAAGCGCCGCGCCGCGGAGTGAATTTTTCTTCGCGCCAAGTCATATTCAAATGCGCATGAAAGGCTGGGGCATGGAGGAATTTACAGCGCGTACATCAACGTTTTTGCGCGAATCTGCAGTTAAGAGCATCAGCTTATTGACGTTTACTAGGCTCAATGGTCTAACTGGTTTGGCTGACGTGTATGCGGATGTATGCGCAGGGCGTATAGCGCCAGATAGGGGTATAATTGTTGAAGTATAGTGACAATGAGACATCAATTTGGAGATTTCATCATGAGTTCATCGCGCTTTGCGGTGGTTTACTTTGTTCTCGCGGCATTTGGCCTCGTTGCGACATGGGTGTTTAACATCCAATATTTTATAGCCAGTGGCGATATTTCGTTCACCACTTACTTGCGGACATTGCTGGTAAACCCTGCTACCACGGCCGTTACGATCGATATTTACGCGTGTGCCTTGGTGTTTTCGATATGGGTGTTTAGGGAAGCAAAGCGCCTTGAGATGAAGCTTCCCAGCGCATATGTGCTGCTGAGCTTCGGGCTTGGTTTGGGCTTTGCGCTACCGCTGTTCCTCGGCTTTCGGGAGATCGCGTTGGCACGTAAGCTCGTTGATTTAAATTAACTACAAATCAAGAGATTCAGCGGTAAAACTGTGCGACAGCCGCCGCTGCCGCTGCCACGTCATCATCTGAAATATCCATGTGCAACACCCAGCGCTGGGCGGAAGGCTTACCACCAGCCTTAATGCCTTGGCTGTAAAGGTTAGTAAATAGGGCTTCTGCGTCCTCTGGATCAGGCTTTGCCCAGACGATATTGGTTTGCGGTGTTTCAATATCCAATCTGCCGCTGCTCGCAAGTTTAAGTGCAGCGGCCAATTGCGCAGCGCGGCGATGGTCTTCGGCTAAACGCACCAAATTATTGTCAAGCGCAAATTGCCCAGCCGCTGCGACCATCCCCGCTTGACGCATGCCACCGCCGATCATTTTTCTTAGGCGTCGCGCGCGCTTGATGAAGTCCGCATCGCCCAGTAGCAGCGCGCCCACCGGCGCGCCTAGGCCTTTGGATAAGCAGATAGAAACGGAATTAAACGAGGCGCAAATGTTGCGGGCGTTCTCCATAATTTGGGTGTGGTTTAAACCAATACTATTTGCCACGGCCGCGTTAAACAGTCTAGCGCCATCTAGGTGCGTCAGCAGCCCGCGGGCATTGGCAAGCGATTTCATTGTTGGAAAGTAGTCGAGCGGCAGCACGCGGCCGCCCCAAGTATTTTCCAGCGCTATCAATTTGGTTCTGGCGTAGTGAAAATCATCAGGCTTAATTGCAGCCTCAATATCGTTAAGGGCGATTGTGCCATCGGCTTGCTGCAAAATTGGCTGTGGCTGAATGCTGCCCAGTACTGCCATACCGCCACCTTCCCACTTGTAGGTGTGCGCTTGTTGGCCAACGATTACTTCGTCGCCACGCTGGCAGTGGGCCATTAACCCTAACAAATTGGTTTGCGTGCCGGACACACCATACAATCCCGCTTCGTAGCCTAATGCCTTGGAGATGCTTGATTCTAGGGCGTTTACAGTAGGATCTTCGCCATATACATCATCGCCGACGGTAGCGCTTAGCATGGCTTCGCGCATGGCAGCGCTGGGTTTTGTGACGGTGTCAGATCGGAAATCCATGGTTATTTATGATCACTTGGTAAGTTAGTAAAGTCGTCGCCCATGCCGCAAAAAATATCGCGGGTGAGGGTAATCATGCGCAAAATTCTGGCGTCATCAATTCGATAGAATACCTTGGTGGCTTCTTTGCGCGACACGATCACCTTCTTTGATTTTAAGATCGCCAAGTGCTGTGACACATTGCTTTGCGTGGTACCGACGGCTTCCAAAATATCCTGCACCATCAATTCGCCGCCATTGAGCACGCACAAAATTTTAATGCGCAAGGGGTGCGCCATGGCTTGCATGGCGGACGCGGCTTGTTCGATATTTTCTGATTTACCGAGTAGCTCAAAAATATCCATATCGTCTACGGATTTTTCAGGCGGCGTTGTTGTTGGAGCGGCAGCGTTATTGTTTTTGGCCATGTTAGTTGCTATGCGTCTTTTTGAAGATGGCTTTATTGTACGTGAGTTGATCTTAAGCTCGATTTCAACGTATCGCAAAAATGTCTTCCCCGCACTGCATCAGCTTGTGCTAATATTTAAATATAAGTAAATTCTGATATTTGAAATTCGGAGCGCAAATGGAACAACAACCTATTTTGACGGACGCCCGCAAGGTGGTATCTGGTCGCTTAGCGAAAGCGCCGGAGGGCTTCTTGAATACAGATGCGCTGCGGACGAGCGGAGCGGCTGAAAGTCTGCAGCGCCGCAACTTCTTACGAGATGCCTTGCGTGGTGCGCGGGGTGCGAGTGCGGCGGCAGTCGTGGGTGCCTTGGGCGTGGCCACGCATGCACATGGGCAAACGCAAGTACAGGCGCAAGGTGACGAGAATATTCTGAAGCTTCCTGCGCACTCGACGGGCTTGGGTAAGCCTGTGGCTGCCACCGGTTATGGCTCGCCTTCGCAACACGAAGGAAACTTGCAACGGCGTGAAAGTCCCGGTTTGACGCGGGTTTCGGCAGCTTCGGTGTCGTTTACGCCGCTGCAAGGTTTGTTTGGCATCATCACGCCAAACGGCTTGCATTTTGAGCGGCACCACCAAGGTTGGTGGGATATTGAGCCTTCAAAGCATCGATTGATGATTAACGGCTTAGTTAAAAATCCGATGGTGTTCACCATGGATGATTTAATGCGTTTGCCTTCAGTTTCGCGCATGCACTTTATTGAGTGCGGCGCCAATACCGGGATGGAATGGGGCAACGTAGCCGTGCCAACGGTGCAGTACACGCATGGCATGCTGAGTTGCTGCGAATACACGGGCGTGTTGCTTTCCACCCTGCTCGATATCGCTGGCTTTGACAAAAAGCGCGGCAAATATATTTTGGCTGAGGGCGCGGATGGATCAAGTATGACTCGCACTATTTCGATGGACCGTGCGTTGGATGATTGCATGGTGGCTTATGCCATGAATGGTGAAATGCTGCGGCCAGAAAACGGCTACCCGCTGCGCATTGTGGCTCCCGGTTTGCAGGGCGTGTCGTGGGTAAAATACCTGCGACGTATTGAAGTGGGCGATATGCCGTGGGCGACCAAAGATGAAACTTTGCACTATATTGACCTAATGCCTGACGGCACCCACCGCCAATACACCAGCATTCAAGAATGTAAATCGGTGATTACTAGCCCTTCAGGTGGGCAAACTTTACTCGATCGCGGCTACTACAACATCAGTGGTTTGGCCTGGAGTGGACGCGGCAAAATAAAGCGCGTGGATATCAGTACTGACGGTGGCAATAATTGGCAGCCAGCGCGTCTGGAGGGGCCGATATTGCCAAAGTGCTTAACCCGCTTTAACGCACCGTGGGTGTGGAAGGGCAACCCCGCCTTATTGCAAAGCCGCGCCGTGGATGACACTGGTTATGTTCAACCAAAAATTAAACAACTGCGACAAGTGCGCGGCATGCGCTCGATTTATCATAACAATGCGATTCAAACATGGAAAGTATCTGATGATGGCGAGGTGAGCAATGTACAAATTGCTTAAGTTGTTGTTGGTTATTCTTGGCACTGTAGGGGTTGCGCATTCAGCCCCAATTGATGCTTCAAAACGCCCTAAAATAGGGCACCTTCAGCCTATTGAAAGCGCTAAAATTGCCTTTAAGAACATCGGCAGATTGGCAACCCCTGACGAAATTGCTGCGTGGGATATTGATGTGCGGCCAGATTTTAAAGGCTTGCCAGCCGGCGAGGGTAGCGTGCGATTGGGCGAACAAGTGTGGGATGTTAAATGCGCATCTTGTCATGGCACCTTTGGTGAATCTAATGAGGTTTTTTCTGCTTTGATTGGTCACACTAAAGCCGAAGATGTAAAAACAGGCCGTGTAAAGGCGCTTACTGAAGGCACGCCGCGCACCACAATGATGAAGCTATCGCAAATTTCTACCCTGTGGGACTACATTAACCGCGCTATGCCGTGGAACGCGCCAAAAACCCTCACAACGAATGAGGTTTACGCGTCTACCGCCTACATGTTGTATTTGGCAGATTTAGTGCCTGCTGCTTTTGTGTTGTCGCACAACAACATGGCGCAGGCCCAACAGTTATTGCCCAATCTTAACGGACTGAAAAAACACGACGCGTTATGGGACATTAAAGGCAAGGGCGATGTGGCAAATGTGCTCTGTATGCAAAATTGTGAAGATAAGACCGCATTAAGCTCTTACTTACCCGAATATGCGCGAAGCGCGAGCGGTAACTTAGCTGAACAACAGCGATTGTTTGGTGCGACGCGCGGTCTCGATACTGCGGGCAATGTGCCTAAAGCAATGCTTGATTCAAAAAATAGGCTGGAAACGCCTGTAATTGCGGCATCTACAGCCAGCGCTTTGAGTAAAAATGCAGCAGTGGCCGCTACCGCGCTCGCAAAGGCGCAGAATTGTATGGTTTGTCATGCGCCCAACAGCGCCTTGGTGGGACCAAGTTACAAGCGGATTGCTGAAAAATATGCGGGTAATGCACAAGCCGCAACACTGCTCTCCGCAAAAATAAAAGCCGGCGGCGCTGGTGTGTGGGGCGCAATTCCGATGCCGCCTCATCTCGATTTGAGTGATGAGGATTTGAAAAGTTTGAGCGAATGGAGTTTGGCGGGCGCGCCAGCAAAATAATGGCGCGCGTGTAAGCTAAAACCCCATAGTTGCGTTGCTTACTGTATGATTTTAGAGTGTTTTTTGTCTTTGAATATTAGGAGAAACTTATGAATAAAACGCGTCGCGCAGTATTGCAATCATCCACGGGCTTTTCGGTCATGGCCTTGGCCGCCGCCAATGGCTTATTTTCCACTGGCGCTTTTGCGCAAACCCCGGCGGCTTCAAAATTAGTTGCTGAATGGAACAAGGCCGCTTTCGATACTAAATCGTTGCAAGCTACGGCTACAGCCCTTGGTGGTGGGCCTGCAATTGAAAGCCGTGAAATTATTATTTCAGCACCCGATATTGCTGAAGATGGCCGTGTGGTGCCGCTTAACGTTACCAGCAAGTTAGCAAAAACCGAAGCCATCGCGATTTTGGTTGAAAAAAACCCTAACTCTTTAGCCGCTAATTTTGCGATTCCTGAAGGCACCGAACCATTTGTAAAAACAGCCGTGAAGATGGGCCAAAGCTCAAACATTCATGCGCTTGTAAAAGCCGACGGCAAGTATTATTTCGCCACGCGCGAAGTTAAAGTAACGCTAGGTGGCTGTGGCGGCTAACGCCACTTCAGTCAAGCATGACGGCTGGCGCTAGGCAGGTCGAAGGTAGCGGCTAAGCATTTTACTTTTTCAATCATTTTATTTTTAGGAGCAAACATGGCATATCCAATGAAAATACGCGCATCTATGATGGGCGATAAAGTAGTCGTAAAAGCACTAATCGCGCACGACATGGAAACAGGCTTAGCCAAAGACTCATCCGGTAAAACCATTCCTGCATGGTTTATCCAGCAGCTCACCGGCACACATAATGGCAAGACGGTATTCAACGCGCAGCTAGGCCCATCAGTATCTAAAAATCCAAGTTTAGAATTTCGCTTCAGCGGTGGCAAAGTGGGTGAAAAAGTAAAGCTTATGTGGATCGACAATAAGGGTGAAACCCGTAGCGATGAAAAAGAAATTGCTTAAATTGATAGTCTGAAGATGCCCTATAAATGGGCGTCTTCAAGCAAATTAGAGGAGTGAAAATGATAAAAAAATATTTGGTATTGCTCGCCGCAAGTGTTCTTGCAACATCCGCGCTTGCGCAAAACACCAACCAGGGTGGCGATAGTGCGCTTGCTGGAATCGAAAAATACCGGCAAGCGCTAGCTGACGCTAATCCTGCAGAATTATGGGAAGCGCGCGGCGAAGACATGTGGAAACAAGCCGCAGGTCCCAAAGCAGCATCGTTTGAGAAATGCGATTTAGGTATAGGCCCGGGCGTTGTAAAAGGTGCCTATGCGGCGTTGCCAAAATATTTTGCCGATACTGACAAAGTACAAGACCTAGAAAGCCGTTTAGTCACATGTATGGGCACGTTGCAAGGCATTGCAGCGGCAGATGCAACCAAGGTTGTGTTCGCTAGTGCGGGCGTTAAAACCGACATGGAGGCACTAGTAGCCTACATCAGTGGTGAATCGCGCGGTATGCCGTTGAAGGTATCGCTGAATCATCCTAAAGAAAAAATGGCTTATGAAATCGGTAAAAAAATGTTTTTTTACCGCGGTGGTACGCACGATTTCGGTTGCGTAACTTGCCATGGCGCCGATAATTCGCGTATCCGCCTGCAAGACTTACCGAATTTAAGCAAGCAAGAACCCGCGCGCCGCGCCTATACCACGTGGCCTGCGTATCGCGTGTCGCAAGGCGAAGTGCGGTCGTTTCAGTGGCGCTTGTTTGATTGCTTCCGCCAGCAGCGTTTTCCGGCGCTCGCGTTTGGCTCCGAAGGCTCTGTCGCACTCACCATGTTTTTGGCTTACAACGCCAACGGTGGCGCGCTAAACGCCCCCGCGATCAAACGCTAAGCACAGAGAGAATAATATGAAAAATAAAATAATTTTTTTGAAAAAATCTAAAATTACAGTGCTCGTGGCGAGCCTTTGCGCGTTGTTTGCAGCTCCGGTATATGCACAAGTGCTAAGCAAATCTGCGCCTGCTACTTCCGCTACATCTGCGCCGTCCGCGACAGCATCGGCAGAAAAAGCTGCGCCAAAAAAGATAGCGCTTAAAGCGAAGGCTCCGAAAGTTGATCTTGCAGCGATCGCAGCCTATGAAGCTGAGCAGGCACAATTTATGTCGGCCGCCCAAGCCGTGATGCGGGCTTCTTTTAAAGAGCGTGGTCAAGTAAAGCTCGATAGATTAGATCAAGATGGCACGCAAGAGCTTTGCTCAAAAGCTGCCGAGCGCGAAAATACCCCTGGCTATAAATTTACTGACAGCAAGTTTATTGAAGCAGCAAATTTAAAAACGCTTCGTTTTCCGGTGGACGGTGTGTTCCTGGGTGATTGGAAAGAAGGCGAAAAAATTGCCCAGCTTGGGGTCGGCAAACAGTTTTCAGATGATCCCACAAAACCATCTGGCGGCAATTGTTATGCCTGTCATCAGCTTGATCCCACAGAAATTTCTTATGGCAATTTAGGGCCAAGTTTGTATCAATATGGCAAGCTGCGAGGAAATACGGAAGCCATTCAAAAATACACGTACGGTAAAATTTATAATAGCAATGCCTATTCAGCATGCTCTAACATGCCGCGCTTTGGTCATACGGGAATTCTAACGGCCGAGCAAATTAAGCATGTGACGGCTTTGCTGCTCGACCCGCAATCACCTGTGAATGCAAAATAGGTGGCTATAAACCTGAAGTTCATGTTGTTTGCGGGATCGGCACTTGCGAGTTGGAGTGGCCAAGTGTTGAGTGCCGCCCCCAATCCTAAAGTGGTTCCACCCGAAGCTACTTTTACTGTGCAGCAAATTTCGCTAGACGCCGCGCAAACGGCGGCGCAAGCGGCATTGGCGAGCTGCCGTACTGCCGGGTTTCAAGTTGCGGTAGCGGTGGTTGATCGCAGCGGTGCTGCGGTAGTTACGTTGCGCGATCGCTTTGCGGGTGCGCACACGCACGACATGGCGCTAAACAAAGCGTGGACAGCCG
>JANNXI010000030.1:0-28986 GCA_031409495.1 Betaproteobacteria bacterium | reverse complement strand
TGATGCCACTAAAATGATTTCAATCACCGCTAATTTAGGCGACACCCGCACCACTATTACCCATCCTGCCACCACTACCCATGCCCGCTTGACGCCCGTAGAACGGGCATCTTCAGGCATTGGTGAAGGGCTGTTGCGGATTGCAGTGGGCGTGGAGGCGTTTGAGGATATTGTTGGGGATTTAAGGCTGGGCTAAAGATCAGGATTTAAAGTTGCAAAATTCTTACTTTTTGTGCAGTCGGCGCTGACTTTTTAATGCCCAAATCGAAAGTGGCAAATTTATCGCAGTTCTGGCTCGACGCAAGGTGGATTGCATCAGCAAAGTCCATCCCGTGTTCCCACCAGCCTAGTGCATGATCCACGACGTCCGAATCTTCAATCACGAAGTTTTCGGTTTCCATGAGTATCTTGAAAGCATCAATAACTTCGTCTCGATTGATCTCATAGCTTCGCCGCAGAATCCATTCTGTTTCGAGTAATACTGTTTTAGAAATGAAAATAGTCTCTCGCGCCACTAAAGCTGCCGCACGCGAGGCCTGCGCCGCATCATCACCCAGTATGATGACGCGCACCAAAACATTAGTATCGACCGCGTGCATGACGAGCCTTTATTTCCATTGTGATTGCTTCGTCCATTTCCTCGATACTGACTGGGCGGCCAGTGTATTTAATGCACCCAATTAGTTTGGATAACGGGGTTTTAGGTTTGCGGTTGATCGTGCGCAGGAACACGCCGTCATCGGTGGGCTCAACCGTAAACTCAACACCTGCCTCCCAGTTTTTCGACGCACGAATGGACGCTGGCAGCACCACTTGGCCTTTGCTCGATAGTTTTGTGGTTTCCATAGCCTTCCTTCGTTTTGGTAAGATTGGAGTAAGATGCTACGCTAAATGCTGCGGTGTTTCAAGATTCACAATTTTTCTGATTTGGCTTCGCTTCAAATCGCTACGAATCAACTGTATTGCACCGCCAAAATCCCCAAAGTTAACACCACGAATACCTCCGAGAAAGCCCGTTGTACGGCTCTCTCTGATGCATGAGTAGAGTCTGCCTCAGTATAGGTGCTGTGTTGCAAGACTGAACCACAGCTTGTCTAATTTGCTTTATCGGGATGACAAAAAGCGATACTTGCGCAGCAGCGGGCGGAGCAGGATGTATTATTGGTGTGGCTGTACCAACGAAAAAAGCCGTACCGATCAAAAATTTAACAACGCAGCCGGTGGGAGGAAACTCAATAATGCGCGTACTCTTTAAATCGACATTGTCCATGCTCGCGGCAATTTGTGGGGTTTTCGCGCTCGCGCTTTTAGTTTATGCGGTTACGAAGCTGATGCCTGTTTTTATGGGCAATGACGCGGGTATTCAACCGCTAACCATTTAGTGCGGCATGGGCGGCGTGTTTTTGCTGTTTAGTGCAATTGGGCTGCGATCATGGAGCCGCAGTATTGGCGTGCTAGTAAGTTCGAAACGCACGGGCAGCGGTAGTTCCGGCAGCGGAGGTGGCGGGGGCGAGAGCCATTCCAATGACGCCGGTTCAAGTGGCGACGGCGGTGGGAGTAGCAGCGATTAGTCACAGGCTATTTTGCGCATCTACAAGGGAAACAAGTTGGGTTTAAGTCTTGCAATGCAGCATTTATTATTAATTGACTGCCCGCTCACAGTTGAGTGATGAATAAGCGTACCAATGACATGCATCCCACGCTTTCACTTTCAATTAACTCCTGAAGACGCCCTGATTACGGGCGTCCTCAGGCATTACTTAATGCCGGCATAAATGCACGCTCGACGATATTAAAACTAGCTTCAATCAACAACGCCAGTGCCGCAACGGGAATCGCACCCGCTAGTAACGTGGCGTGATCGTTTAGTGCCAGCCCGGTAACAATACGTTCGCCAAAACCGCCCGCACCTATGAACGCGGCAATGGTGGCGGTGCCGACACCGATTACAGCAGAGGTTTTAATGCCGGCCAAAATGGTTGCGCGGGCTAAGGGTAGCTCGATGAATTGCAGCACTTGCCCTTCGTGCATGCCTAATGATTGCGCGGCCAGCTTTTGACCGATCGGAATTTGCGTGAGGCCCGCGTGGGTGTTGCGCACGATGGGGAGCAGGGCGTAGATGGTGAGGGCGATAAACGCGGGTAAAAAACCAATGCTGCCGGTAATTGGAATAAGTATGGCCAGCAACGCCAATGCTGGAATAGTTTGCAGTACCCCGATTGAGCCCAAAATAATCGCACCCGTGCGACGGTGACGCGCAGCCCAAATGCCTAATGGAATCGCAACCACGACGCTTGCGGCAAGGGATAAAAATACCAAACTGAGATGCTCAAATAGTAGGCGATAAAAATCCACACCAAATAGCTTTTGCCAGAAGGTGGGTTGACTAGATGATGCTTGTAGAGTGCCATTATTAGGGCGTTTCGAAGGCATTGCCCCGTTTGATGCTGCTGCGGTGCTGGCTAAAAATGTGGCGGCTACATCAGCAAATGTTTTCTTTTCTAATTCGGCTGCTGCATTCATGCCGCGCATGGCCGATTCATTGATGCGATTTTCAAGCTGGCTGATTGCTGCCCACACCGCAGGAAAACGGGAAGGCACATCCAACCTGTAGAGCAACACCGCATCGTAGCGCGGAAAGTAGTTGGCATCGTCGATTAGCACCGTCATGGCGTATTTGCTAATTTGCGCGTCGGTCGAATAAATGTCGATCACATCCACATTGCCTTGCGCCACTGCCCCATAGGCCAAGCCGTGGTCTAAGCCGCGTGGTGCTGCGTGGGGCAAGGCGTAGGTTTTTTTCAATCCCGCCCAGCCATCGGCGCGACCGATAAATTCTTGCGAAAGGCCGAGCCGCAATGTGGGATGCGCGGTTAAATCCGATAGCCGCGTAATGCCGCGTTCGCGTGCCAGCGCGCTTGGCATGGCTAGGGCATAAGTGTTGTTAAAGCCCAGCGGCACGGCAGCCGCAAGCCCCATGGGTGCGAGCTTTTCATTGAGTACCGCAAGGCTTGGCACCGCCTCCAACTTCAAAATTTCGCGCGCGATGGTGCCGGTGTATTCAGGGTAAATGTCGATATTGCCCGTGGTGAGTGCGTTGAGCACGACTGCCGTGTTGCCCAAGCCTTGCAGGTGGGTTGCGTCCGCCGCGTTGGCTACGGCGGTTTGTTTGATGAGCTCGGCCAAAACGTAAGATTCGGTAAAGCGTTTCGAGCCGATTTTTAGCGTGCTTTGGGCTGCCGCAAACGCATTGTTCGCAACATTTAGCAGGAGGATAGCGATAAAAAATAGAAGCTTACTGTGCATGATGAGTTTGGAGATTAGCTGATGTGAGTTGCATAGTAATTCCATTTTTATATGAAAGCGATAATCGTTACTTCGTAGCCCAGTGTTTCGTCGTTCCCGCGTAGGCGGGAATTCACCGGCTTGTGACGGACTACGCTGGATCGCCGCTTGCGCAGAAACGACGGTTCGTCGGCATTCTGCGTTGCGGCAATATTGAATTGGAAACGAAAGAGTGCATTTAGGTTAGCCGCCTCACCAATTGAAATGCCTTAGAGAAACCCTAAAATAGGGTGTCTCCAAGGCATTGTTTGGCGAGTTTAACGACGCTTAGCGTGGCAAGTCGCTCTTGCCCATTAAAAACTCATCCACTGCACGAGCACATTGACGCCCCTCGCGTATCGCCCATACCACCAGCGATTGACCACGGCGCATATCGCCGGCGGCAAACACTTTGGCGTTGCCAGTTTGATAGGCAAGCTTGGTGCCAATGTTATCCGCGTTTGCCTTCACGTTGTTGCGCGCGTCTTTCTCAACGCCTAGCGCTTCAAATTGCGAGAGCAAACCATGCTGCTGCGGGCCTAAAAAACCCATTGCAAACAACACTAAATCAGCTTTCATCGCAAATTCAGAACCAGGTACTTCTTGCATTTTTCCATCACGCCATTCAACCCGAGCGGCAATGAGTTTTTCAACTTTGCCGTTGCTGCCTTCAAAGCGTTTGGTAGTAACGCTCCAATCGCGGCTGCAACCTTCTTCGTGCGAGCTTGAAGTACGCAGTTTTATGGGCCAATTAGGCCATACAAGTGGTTTGTTTTCAGAGTCCGGAGGTTGAGGCATCAATTCAAATTGCGTGATGCTAGCGGCTCCGTGGCGATTGCTGGTTCCTACACAATCGCTGCCGGTGTCGCCGCCGCCAATCACCACCACATGCTTGCCCGTGGCTTTAAGTTGACCGGCAATTTCATCGCCTGCTACCACTTTGTTCTGCCACGGTAAAAAATCCATCGCAAAATGCACGCCCTGAAGCTCGCGACCAGCTACATCTAAATCGCGTGGGGCTTCAGCGCCACCTGCTAAAATTATCGCATCGAAATCTGCCAGCAATGCGCTTGCAGGTGTGTCGGTGCCAATTTGTTGGCTTAAGCGAAACTGCACGCCTTCGGCTTGCATTTGCGCTACACGCAAATCGATGTGGCTTTTTTCCATTTTGAAATCAGGAATGCCGTAGCGCAACAAGCCGCCAATGCGGTCATTTTTTTCAAACACAATCGCGTCATAGCCTGCACGCGCCAATTGCTGCGCAGCCGCTAATCCAGCGGGTCCGGAGCCTACAATGGCGACGCGTTTACCGTTTTTGTGCTTCGGCGGTTGTGGCACAACCCAGCCGCTTTCCCAGCCTTTGTCGATGATGGCGTGCTCAATTGATTTAATGCCAACAGCATCGTTATTGATGTTGAGCGTACAGGCGGCTTCGCACGGGGCTGGGCATACGCGGCCTGTGAATTCAGGGAAGTTGTTGGTGCTGTGCAGCACTTCCAATGCTTCTTGCCAATTTTGGCGGAACACTAAGTCATTCCAGTCAGGAATAATATTGTTTACGGGGCAGCCTGTTTGGCAAAAGGGAATGCCACAATCCATACAGCGCGCGCCTTGTTGCTTGGCTTGCGTGTCCGTTAAGGTCACTACAAATTCTTTGTAGTTTTTTAGTCTCTCGGTGGGTGGAACGCTGGCTTCAGCTAGGCGTTCGTATTCTAAAAATCCGGTGGGTTTGCCCATAATAATTCTTGCTCAATAAAAGTTATTTAATTTAGTTGTTGGCGATGTGAGCGACTTAGCTAAGCTGCTTTTTTTGCCGCTTTTGTAGGCAGCGCTTTTTTCGCGGCCATCTCACCCAATGCGCGTTTGTATTCCTTTGGCATTACTTTTACAAAGCGCGCCGACCATTTTGGCCAGTCCCCCAAAATATCTAAGGCGCGAGCGGACCCAGTATATTTCGCGTGTTTTTCAATCAAGGTTTTAAGCAATGATATATCGCTTTGACCGAGGTGCGATGTGGCATTTACGGCATCAGTTAAGGGCTCAAACTCTACCATCGCCATATTGCAACGTAGGCCAAAGAGCGCTTTTTGTTCTGGCGTTTCAGCCAATACATAAGCTACGCCGCCAGACATTCCCGCCGCAAAATTGCGCCCAGTTTCACCCAACACCACTACTGTGCCGCCAGTCATGTATTCACAACCATGATCGCCCGTGCCTTCAACTACAGCACTGGCGCCGGAGTTGCGCACGCAAAAGCGCTCGCCCGCCACGCCACGGAAATACGCTTCACCAGCGGTCGCGCCGTACATGACGGTGTTGCCCACAATAATATTTTGTAGCGGATTGCCTTTGAATGCGGCTGCAGGTGACACCACAATACGTCCGCCTGATAAGCCTTTGCCTACGTAATCGTTAGCTTGGCCGGTAAGTTCCATGCTGATGCCACGCGCTAAAAACGCACCGAAGCTTTGCCCAGCTGTACCGGTAAGTGCAATACGAATGGTGTCAGCTGGAAGCCCTGCACTGCCGTATTTGCGGGCAACTGCACCCGAAAGCATCGCGCCTACTGTGCGGTTCAAATTTCGGATGGTGGTTTTAATTTCAACGGCTTTGCCACCATCAATTGCGGGTTGTGCTTGTGCAATTAAGCTGTGGTCAAGTGCTGGTGCCAAGCCATGATCTTGCGTTTCGCAATGATGGCGTGCGACTTCAACTGGCATGTTTGGTGAGTAGAAAATACGCGAAAAATCTAAACCCTTGGCTTTCCAATGCTCAATCCCTTTGCGGGTATCGAGCAGGTCAGAACGACCAACAAGATCATTGAAGCGCCGCACGCCCAATTGCGCCATAATTTCGCGTACTTCTTCGGCCACGAAGAAGAAATAATTTACGACGTGCTCAGGCTGACCAGTAAATTTCTTACGCAATTCAGGGTCTTGCGTGGCAACACCAACCGGGCACGTATTTAGATGGCATTTGCGCATCATGATGCAGCCTTCAGCTACCAACGGTGCGGTCGCAAAGCCGAATTCATCAGCACCCAGTAGCGCGCCGATAATTACGTCACGGCCAGTTTTCATCTGGCCATCAACCTGCACGGCGATACGCCCACGCAAGCGATTAAGCACTAAAGTTTGCTGGGTTTCAGCCAAACCTAGTTCCCATGGCGTTCCTGTGTGCTTAACAGAAGAAATCGGCGAAGCACCGGTGCCGCCATCATGCCCCGCGATGGTTACGTGATCGGCCTTGGCTTTGGCAACGCCCGCAGCGATTGTGCCTACGCCTGTTTCGGATACCAACTTGACGGAAATACTGGCGCGGTCGTTGCAATTTTTAAGGTCGTGAATTAACTGCGCTAGATCTTCTATCGAATAAATATCGTGATGCGGGGGCGGGGAAATCAGCTCCACACCCGGAGTGGAAAACCGCAACGCTGCGATATATTCCGAAACCTTGTGGCCTGGTAATTGGCCGCCTTCACCAGGCTTTGCGCCCTGCGCCATCTTGATTTGAATTTGATCGGCAGCGTTTAAATATTCAGCCGTTACGCCAAAGCGCGCGGAAGCCACTTGCTTGATGCGCGAGCGCATGGAATCGCCCACTTGCAGCGGGTAGTCGGCTTCTACCGCGTCACCCAAGTGGCTCTTTAAGCTGCTGCCTGCTTTGGTGATGGAGATGAAGCGCTTTGAATCTTCGCCACCTTCGCCCGTATTAGATTTGCCACCAAGGCGGTTCATTGCCACTGCCAATGTGGCGTGTGCTTCGGTAGAAATGGAGCCTAAACTCATTGCGCCGGTTGCGAAGCGCTTAACGATTTCTTTAGCGGATTCCACTTCTTCCAGCGGGATTGCGGTTGCTGCATGTTTAAATTCAAACAAGCCGCGCAAGGTCATCATACGTTTGTCTTGGTCGTTAATCAGCTTAGCGTATTCCTTGTAGGTACCACTCGAATTTGCGCGTACCGCATGCTGCAATTTAGAAACACTTTCGGGCGTCCACATATGCGCTTCACCACGTGTGCGATAGGCATATTCGCCGCCGGCATCAAGTTTAGTGCGCAATACCGGATCATCACCGAAAGCCAGCGCGTGCAAACGCATGGCTTCTTCAGCAATTTCAAAAATACCGATACCTTCAACCTTGGTGGAAGTGCCCAAGAAATAGGTGTTTACAAACTCGGTTGATAGCCCGATAGCTTCAAAAATTTGCGCGCCACAATAACTTTGGTAAGTCGAAATGCCCATCTTCGACATGACTTTTAGCAGGCCTTTCGAAATGGCTTTGATGTAGTTTTTCTCAGCAATGTAGCCGTCAATTTTGCCATCCAAATATTCCGGCATATTATTGATAGTTTCAAGCGCTAAATACGGATGCACAGCTGCCGCGCCATAGCCTGCAAGCAGCGCAAAATGGTGCACTTCGCGCGCCGAGCCGGTTTCAACAATTAAGCCCGTGCTGGTACGCAAACCATTGCGCACCAAGTGCTGATGAATAGCGCCCACAGCCAGCAAAGCCGGTATTGGCGCGCGGTCAGCGCTAATTTTGCGGTCGGAAATTATTAGGATGTTGTAGCCTAAGTGAATCGCGTCTTTAGCGTGCGCTGCCAAGCTTGCTACAGCTGCTTCCATGCCTTCAGCGCCCCATGTTGCAGGATAGGTAATGTCCAATTCCTTTGCGCGGAAAATGCCACCGGTGAACAAATCGGCATGGCGAATTTTTTCCATATCCGACGACGTTAAAACCGGCTGCGCTACGTCAAACCATTTGCCTGGATTGGTCGCATCAATATCCAACAAGTTAGGCCGTGGGCCAATCGAAATGCCGAGCGACATGACTAGCTCTTCACGAATCGGATCAATCGGCGGATTGGTTACTTGCGCGAATAACTGCTTGAAGTAGTGGTACAGAGTTTTTGGCTTATCAGCCATGATGGCCAGCGGTGAGTCATTGCCCATTGAACCCATGGCTTCTTGGCCGTTGTTGGCCATTGCCGACAAAATAAACTTTAAATCTTCTTGGGTGTAACCAAACGCTTGCTGGCGATCAAGCAAGGCTACAGCGGATTTTTCAGCCGGTGCGGGATCAGGTAGATCGTCCAACACAATACGGCCTTCTTCAACCCACTTGCGGTAAGGCTTGGCGCCAGCGATGTCGCGCTTTAGCTCGGCGTCGTCAATAATGCGACCTTGTTCGGTATCAACCAAAAACATCTTGCCTGGCTGCAAACGCCATTTTTGGACGATTTTTTCATCAGGAATATCTAGCACGCCCGCTTCAGATGCGAGCACCACTAAATCATCGTCAGTAATAATGTAGCGCGCAGGACGCAAGCCATTACGATCAAGCGTGGCGCCAATCTGGCGACCATCGGTAAACGCCATTGCGGCCGGACCATCCCATGCTTCCATCATGCCTGCGTGGTACTCGTAGAATGCGCGGCGGTCTTCGTCCATAAGTTTGTGACCATTCCATGCTTCAGGAATCATCATCATCATCGCGTGCGCAAGCGGATAGCCGCCCATGGTAAGTAACTCTAAGCAATTATCAAAACTGGCAGAATCAGATTGTCCGTCGTAAATGAGCGGCCAAATTTTTGCTAAATCTTCCTTCAACACAGGCGAAGAAATACCCTGTTGTCGCGCGCGAATCCAATTTACGTTGCCGCGCAAAGTGTTAATTTCGCCATTGTGCGCTACCATTCGGAATGGGTGCGCTAGATCCCATGTGGGAAACGTATTGGTTGAGAAACGCTGATGTACTAAAGCGAGCGCTGTCATCATGACGGGATCTTCAAGGTCGGGATAGTAATCGCCTACCTGATCGGCGAGCAGCATGCCTTTGTAAACCATGGTGCGCGTAGAGAATGAGGAAACATAAAACTCTTTACCATGCTTTAAATTTAGCGCCTGAATCGCGTGACCAGAGCTTTTGCGAATAATGTAGAGTTTGCGCTCCAAATCATCTTGCGACATCGTGTTAGTCCCGCGCGCAACAAATATTTGGCGAATCACCGGCTCTACTGCAATAGTGGCGGCCGATAGACCTTTGTTGCGGGTAGGCACATTGCGCCAGCCAAGTAAAATTTGGCCTTCCGCTAAAATTGCGCGCTCAATTTCTTGCTCGCAAGCCATGCGCGAAGCATGCTCTTGTGGTAAAAAAACCATACCCGCGCCGTATTGGCCAACTGCGGGCAACGTTAAGCCTTGCTGCCCACACACGCGGCGCAAATGGGCGTCAGGTAGTTGAATCAATATGCCGGCACCGTCGCCCAATAGTGGGTCATACCCTGTTGCACCACGATGCGATAAGTTCTCGAGAATTTTCAAGCCTTGCGCAATAATGGCGTGTGATTTTTTACCTTTTATATGTGCCACAAACCCTACACCACATGCATCGTGCTCATTTTCTGGGTTATACAAACCGCGCGTTTTAGCATCAATACGCGGATCTACATTGGCGCCGGTGTTTGCAATTAGAAGTGTAACGGGAGGTAGTAGCGACATTTCTGGGATTTCCTAAGCTTATATTTAATAAAAATACAACTAAAAAACGGGATAAGACTATTTTTCAAAAACCACCTAGCGCAAACTGCGCGGCGCACATAAGCACTTCCTGCCCCGGCGCAAAAAAAGCATGCGATTAAGGGGCGAGCGTGCATGCCGAATGAAGCCACTGCCGCGCAGTTGTAAGTGCTTAAAAAGTTAAATTATCACCGTACAGTCAATATCTGGACGCGTGTCGTAAGCGACGCGATGGGTGAGAAAAACAATTTGCATGCGGCGCTTGTGGCGCGTATGCATATGCCCTGAATTGAAAATCACTATATAAACAAGTATTTAGATGAATTTTAGAAACAATAAGCACAGGCGATTAAGGATGCGGTAAGCAAACTGTAGCCTTTCCAAACGATAATAGCGCTGGTTTTACTGCACTGCAACAATTTTATTGCGATGAAGCGTGAAATGCGCGGAATCGGTCGTATCGTTTTGTCTGTCTTCAATCATGTTGGGTTGGTTTTAGCGTTCCACCAGCCAGCTCATCGTATGGAGAAAATCGACTTTTTGACGCAATAAACCATTTTGAGTAAAGCTAAAAACTGAATTTTGTAGGTTTTTGTGTATTTAAAATTCAGCTTTCGGATTGAAAAGCCGAAAAAAACTTGCAACAAAGTGAAAGTTGCGCTTTAATAAAAGCTTGTAAGGCTATAATTCATTGGCGTTTTTCCGAAAACGCGCCAATCCATATAAAAGGAATCAGCCGTGATGACATCTTCATTGCTCCGCTCCATGCTTCGCATGGGTCAAAAACCAACAGTTGCCGTTCAGGCGTCAGCGTCACCCAATATTGGCGCGTCAAAAGTAATGGTGTTGATTGCGCGACTCGGCACATCGCTAAACGCATACACGAAAAAGCTGGCCTTAGTTGGGTTTACCGCTGGTACAGCACTGCTGGTAAATGGTTGCGGCGGTGGCGGCGTTGGTGCATCAACAGCGCCGATAGTAGGCGGTAATATTTTGGTTCTGCCGGCGGTTGCCGAGCTTTATGAAGGCCAGCCAGTAACCTTTACGGTAAGCGGTGGGCGTCCTCCATATCAAGTGGTTTCAGGCAACCCTACGGTGCTGCCGATTCCTGCGGGGACGTCTGGCAATACGTTTACGGTTGTATCCAAATTTGTTTCGGCTGATACACCCGTCACCTTGACGGTGCGGGATGCGGATAACGCAACAACCAACGTCACGGCAAATTTGCGGCCATTTGTGTTGGTTAATGAGCTTGAGCTTACACCGCAAGTAACTTCTCCAGGCGCTTCTTGCGGTTCAGCGGTTTGCTCTGGTGGTGACGCAATTGTGCGTGCGCGTGCAGGTGCTGCAGGTGCATCACCAAACAATAGAGGTATGCGATTTGAAGTAATCACAGGCGATTTTGATTTCGTAACCCCGGGGACTAGTGCGTTAAGCAGCTCGCTTTTGACGACTTCTGATGCGCAGGGCAATGCTCTGGCGCGACTAAAAGCGCGTGTTAATGCGCCAAACCAATCCGCACTTTTGCAAGTTGTTGATGTCGCAACTGGCAACGTTCGCAAATTTGCATTTTCGATTTCACAGGTCACGGATGGCGTCGGATCAATCACAGTTAACCCCACAACCTTCGCATGGACTGCGTTTTACAAGGGTGAATGTGTTGTAGGCGGTGTCACCAACCACTACATTTATGGTGGCACTCCACCATACACCGTTCGTTCTGGTACGCCAGATTTTGCAACCTTTGCGCCAAGCGTTGTCACAACCAACGGCGGCGCCGTGACGGTTTCAACAACCGGATTTGTCTGTTCCTCCACGGGCTCCAATTTTATTGTGACGGACGCGACCGGAAGAACAGTAAACTTTACTGTCGCCAACAATATCGGTACAAATGATCGTCCTGTACTGCCTGCGCCCCCACTAGGAGCGCCTTTCGTTACGCCGGCTTCTTTTGGCCCGTTAGCTTGTGGCATTAGCGCTGGCGCCATTGTGACTCAACCTGGGGGGGTATCCGCTACATTTACGGTCGCATCAACAGAGCCAAGCCGCGTTACGGCAGTTTTAGCAAGTGGTGTACTAACTATCACGCGGGTTCCTAATAGTCCAGGTGGCGCCGACAGCGTGGTTGTGCTGGTTACCAATGGCACCCAAACTACCGCTGTTCCGGTTTTGCTCAGTCCTAATAATTGCTCGACCGCGGGGGCTAACCCAATATTATTAACAACTGCTGGCAGTACAACAAGCACAAACAGCATTTCTGTCGCAGTGGGCGAATCAGCGCCTGTGCGTGTGTCAGGCGGAAGAACGCCTTATGGCATTATTTCGGCATCACCTAATATTGTTCAAGTAAGTGCTAATGGCCAAACATTTGCAACAACCACAGCCCAAATTTTAGTAACCGGCGATTTCGTGGTGCGAGGTGTGGTACCTGGGGTGACATTTGTGACAGTGCTTGATTCCACGAATCCGCAACAATCCACGGTGCTGGCGGTGACGGTAACCGGCAGCGTGACACCAGCCGGTACTGCGCTCACGAGTACGCCAGCCAACATCGCAATCACTGGTTTGGCAACAGCGTCTGGTAGCGTTACTGGTGGCACGCCACCGTACCTCATCTCTTCGGCTGGTCCTACCATCGCTCAAGTAAGTTTGGATGGTGTGAATTTTGCGACATCTACTGCGGGTCAATTCTCTCAGACGGGGCAGTTTATCGTGCGTAGTGTGACGAATGGAACTACGTTCGTTACTGTCACAGACTCGAGCAGTCCACCGCGCAGCGCCTCGGTGCCTGTCGCGGTTACCGGAGTGGGTGCTGTATCCAATCCGATTGTTGCAACGCCACTTGCTTTAGCTTTAACCGGCACGTCTAGTGCGCCAGTACAGATTACTGGAGGAACGGGACCATTCACGGTGTCATCAGTTGGGCCGAGCATTGCGCAGGTAAGTGCAGATGGCGTTAGTTTCCAAGCGACGTCGGTGGGTGTTGCTTCAAACGGTGCATTCGTGGTGCGTGGCGTTACTAACGGAACTACTTTCATCAATGTGGTTGACTCCAGTAATCCATCAAAGCAAACGACGATTCCAGTGACGGTTGCAGGGGCGGGTACAGTCGGAACCCCTATCGTAGCGGCACCAGCAACGGTTGCTCTCACAGGAACGTCTTCTTCTGCGGTAGCGCTTTCGGGTGGTGCAGCACCGTACTCAGTTGTTTCGGTGGGTCCGACGCTCGCGCAGGTAAGTGCGGATGGCGTGATATTTGCCAATAGCAGTGCGCCAATCAGTGTGAATAGTCTGTTTGTTGTTCGCGGCGTCGCCAACGGCACAAGCTTCTTGACCGTGACTGACTCGAGTGTTCCACCACGGTCAGCGGCGATTCCGGTGACGATTACAGGCGCAACAAGTGGAACAACTACACCAATTGCGTTTAGCGGCACCGGTGGCGTGTTTACAACTTTGGGCATCGGTGGAGGCTCTACTACACCCGTATTTATCACTGGCGGTACTGGACCCAACTATACGGTTGAATCTTTGTCGCCCGCAATCGCTCAAGTCAGTATAGATGGCAATGTGTTTGTATCTACTCTGGCGACACCATTAGTCAACGTGGCTGGACAATTCGTGCTTCGAGGCGTCTCTACGGGAACTACTTTTGTCAGGGTGCGAGATGGCGAAGCACCAGTGCCACGTTCAGCGATTTTGGCTGTGACAGTTACAAGTACCGGCGCGGTGGTGACACCTGTTGCGTTATCGACTAGCAATGCTACCTCTGTTGCCCAATTTGCTACGGCCGCTATTACTATCACGGGCGGGCGTCCGCCGTACCGGGTGCTATCAACTGCTCCCAATACGACGACGATTAGTGCGACGGGTAACCCCGGCTCCTTTGTTGCAGGTCCAATTTCGGTTGGTGCAACGCCGCCCCTGAATCAGTTTGTCGTTTATGGCGTTTTGCCTGGGACGGCGTTTGTCGTGGTGGAGGATAGCTCATCTCCTGTTGTTACCACCGTGCTTGTTGTAACCGTCACAGGAACTGCAGCGTTTAGAACCTTCACACCAACCCCGAATGTGCTGTTGTTCAACATTACACCGCCGACAGCCCCAATTGTTGTAAATTTGGCGGGAGCCGCAGCAGACGGTATTGCACCATTCGTTATCACGGGTATTCCTTCCGGTCTAACTATTACCGAGGGTGCGAGCACCACGACCATCACTTCCGGTACCTACACAGCCGCGAGCACAAATATCACCATCGGCAGAGGAGCGGCCGCAACTGGTGTATTTAATCTCGCCATAACGGACTCTAGTCCGCCCACCCCAGCAATTCCCGGTCCGCCCGCTGTCCCAGCGTTTACTACACCGCGTTCAGGGACTATTTTTGTGACTATTGCTCCGTAGTATTTCAGTAAAGCAATAGGTACGAGGGCCTCAGCTGTTCCGAGGCCCTCTGTTTTTTAAACTAGCTGGAACATCATCCTGTTGGATGCGCTTTCTGATCCATCGAGGTGCGTTTGGTTTTGCAAGATTTCTTATGGGTACTAGTTTGGTTTTTTGCAGCGACCGTTACTACTACTTCATTTATCGCGATCCTACTCAAAGTTAATCGGGGGCGCTATTTTATTGATCACCCGTCGACTAGATCTTTACATTCTTGTGCCACCCCACGAATGGGCGGTGTCGCGATCATTATTTGTTGGCTGATTACAATTGCTATCTGCCAGCCTCTCGGTTGGGTGCCCTTAGCAATTCCAGTTTTTGCGCTTACCCTGATATCGCTTCGAGATGATTTTGTGAGTTTGCCAGTATGGTCTCGGCTTTGCGTCCAGTGTGCCGCAGTGTTGATTCTGCTGGCACAAGTGCATAGTTCAGACCCAATCCCTCTCTTTCAAATTGCAACGTCGCTTTTTCACGTCCAAGGTTGGATTGTGTGGGCGCTAGTTGGTGTCGCCATGATGTGGGTAACCAACCTTTATAATTTTATGGATGGCACAGATGGGCTTGCAGGCGGCATGGCGGTCATCGGGTTTATGGCCTATGCCCTCGCCGCTAATGTCAGCGGCGCGACAGCTATCGGATTTATGAGCACTATTATTTCCGGCGCAGCCCTCGGTTTTCTGTTTTTCAACTTTGCACCAGCCCGCGTATTTATGGGCGATACCGGCTCCATTCCGCTTGGTTTTCTCGCTGGTGCATTGGGGCTTATGGGCAATCTAGCCAACACATGGCCATGGTGGTTCCCTTCGCTGGTTTTTTCGCCGTTTATCGTCGATGCCACGGTAACGCTGCTCAAACGCGCTTGCCAGCGCAAGAAAATTTGGCAAGCGCATCGGGAACATTACTATCAGCGACTGGTCTTACTGGGGTGGAGCCACAGAAGGCTGGCGTTGACGGAGTATGTATTGATGCTTGCGTGTGCCGCTTCGGCGCTTTATGCTTCGTCTGTACCTGCGGAACAGTCTTTTCTCCAATCTACTGTCTCCGTTCACACCGCTATTCTATTACTGTGGGGCGTTATCTATTTAGCGCTTATCATCTTGCTAGAAATAGTTTTGGGACGCCGTCAAAGACAAACTAAAGTTCCATAAAAATAACGAAACGCAAAAAGCAAAAATTCGAAATGAAAATTGTCCGTATTAACGAACGTGCGATATTAGCTTTTGTGTTCGACTGCGCCATGGTTTTGGTGAGTTGGTCTATCACGATGACGTTAGCAGAGCGCTTGGCGCAAACGCAAACGGTTTTTTCAGTCCGCTCAATTTTGGTGTTTGTGGTGTTGGCAATTCTGGTGCAAGGTACGGTTTCAGGGCTATTTGGCATGTATCGCAGCCTCTGGCGCTACGCCAGTTTGCCGGATGTACAGCGAATAGTGGTTAGCGTCATCGGCGGCACCTTGGTGCTGGCACTGTGTGTCGGGCTGGTGCAAAACACTAGCCAGTTGGGTAACGTCAGTTTTTCCAACGTACTCTTAGCTGTGGCGCCCGCGCATTACGTCATCTACGCACTACTGCTGATTGTGTTAATGGCGGGCAGTCGCATCACCTACCGATCTTTAAAAGAGTGGCATGCCTACGGCAAAACCGGCTTGCAAGGCACGCCCGTGCTGATGCTCGGTGCAAGTGACACCGCAGTGGGGCTGATGCGTCAACTTTCCCGCGGTACGCAATGGCGGGTGGTGGGACTGTTGGACGATGATGCCAATAAGCACCAAATATTGCTGCAAAATCAACGGGTATTGGGTAATCTAGAAAAGCTCCCGGAAGTCGCCCGCGATTTACGTGTGAGCCACGCAATTTTAGCGATGCCGAGCGCTACTTATGCAGTCCGTCGCCGCATCCTTGAGCTCTGCAATCGCGCAAATGTTACTGTTTTAACGATGCCGGGATTAGATGCAACCTCGGCCAATTCTACTAGCGCCGATAGCCAACAGCCGGACAACGCCGATACGGGTGCCCAATCACTGCGCCGAGTGGCCGTAGAGGATCTACTTCGGCGCGATTCGATTACTCTGGACGCCCCCGGCGTTGATGCCTTCATTCATAATCAGGTGGTGATGGTAACTGGCGCCGGCGGCTCCATTGGTTCTGAGTTGGTACGGCAAATTGCACGGCATAAACCCTCACTGTTGATTTTGTTTGAGCAAAACGAATTTGCGCTTTACACCATTGATTTAACACTGCGTAGCGGTGAAGGCCCCGTGCCAATTATTGCCGTGGTGGGCGACGTAAAAAATCGCGCGCGGGTTGAGCAAGTTATGCGCCAGTACGCGCCGACGGTTGTTTTCCACGCGGCCGCCTACAAGCACGTGCCAATGATGGAAGAAGCTAATGCGTGGGAAGCGGTGCAAAACAATGTGTTGGGAACGCTGGTAGTGGCCCAAGCCGCCTTAAAATACAATGTCCGCAAGTGGGTATTGGTTTCAACTGATAAGGCCGTAAACCCCACTAACGTGATGGGCGCAACGAAGCGCTTGGCAGAAATGGTGTGCCAGTCATTGCAGCAACAAGGTAAAACCCGGTTTGAAATTGTCCGATTTGGCAACGTACTCGGCAGTGCTGGCAGCGTGATTCCATTGTTTCAATCGCAAATTGAGCGCGGCGGGCCAATAACGGTAACGCACCCAGAAATGGTGCGCTACTTTATGTCGATTCCGGAGGCGGCACAGTTGGTGCTACAGGCTGGTGCAATGGGCTTAGGCGGTGAAGTGTTTGTGTTGGATATGGGCGAGCCAGTGAAAATTGCGGACTTAGCGCGCGATATGATTCGGCTGGCGAACGCCCGAGAAGAAGACATAAAAATCATCTATACCGGATTGCGACCCGGCGAAAAACTATTCGAAGAGTTGCTAGCCGATAATGAGCACACGCGGGCCACGCCGCATCCGAAGTTGCGCATCGCCAAAGCCCGAGAAGTAGAAGATGGCTTTATCGAGCGTTTAAGTACTTGGCTTGCGCGGGAAAACTTGCCAGAAGAAACAGAAGTACGCCGTGATCTGCAGCGTTGGGTTCCAGAATACGTAACGTCTACCAAACCTAAGCTCGTCAGTGTGGGGAAGCTCTAAATTAAATTGCAGCAATAAGTTGAGCGTTGAAGGCAGGCTGAAGATGCCCGATTATAGGGCGTCTCCAGCTTATTTCTTAAGCGAAAATTAGTGTCTAAAGTGACGCATACCTGTCACCACCATCGCTATTTTGTGCTCGTTGGCTGCAGCGATCACCTCGTCATCGCGCATGGATCCGCCGGGTTGAATCACTGCAGTGGCCCCTGCGTTGGCAATCACATCTAACCCGTCCCTGAACGGGAAAAACGCATCAGATGCAGCGACGCAGCCGCGTAAATTAAGCCGCGCGTTTTTGGCTTTGATGGCGGCAATTTTAGTGGAGTCAATTCGACTCATTTGCCCCGCACCAACGCCCAATGTTTGACCATTGCGACAGAATACAATGGCGTTAGATTTCACAAACTTGGCTACCCTAAACGCAAAAATAAGATCATTCATTTCGGTTTCCGTCGGCTGACGGCGGCTCACCACTTGTAACGTCGCCACATCAAAATCGTCCGCACTTTGCACCAACAAGCCGCCGCCTACGCGTTTCATATCCATCGCATTAATATTGTGACTCAAATCAATGGTCAGCACACGTACATTTTGCTTTGCAGCAAACACTTGCAATGCTGCTGCGCTAAATGAAGGGGCAAGTATCACCTCCACAAATTGCTTGGCAACAGCTGTCGCCGTTGCTACATCTACCTCGCGATTAAACGCGATAATGCCGCCAAAAGCCGATGTGGGATCAGTCTGTAAGGCCAGTAGATACGCGGCTTCCACGCCATGGGCAACGGCCACGCCGCAGGGGTTGGCGTGCTTCACAATGACGCACGCGGGCACATCAAATGACTTTACGCATTCCCACGCGGCGTCCGCATCCGCAATGTTGTTATACGAAAGCGGCTTGCCTTGGTGTTGCTGGTAGTAGGCTAAGGTGCCCGCAGGCGGCGCCGATTCGACATAAAACGCGGCTGACTGGTGTGGGTTTTCGCCATAGCGCATAGGTTGCTTCTGCGTAAACTGCAGGTTCAACGTTTGCGGTAAGTCTTGACGTTCGAGCTTGTCATCAAGCGACGTCAAGTAGTTAGAAATCATGCCATCGTAGCTGGCAGTGTGGCTAAACGCTTTCTTTGCAAGGTTTAAGCGCGTGGCGAGCGGTAGCGCACCGTCATTGGCTTGCATGGTCGCTTGCAACACTGAATAGTCAGCCGTATCGGTTACGATAGCTACAAAGCGGTGATTTTTAGCGGCTGACCGCACCATCGCGGGGCCGCCAATGTCGATGTTTTCAATCGCATCTTCAAAATTACAATCCGGATTAGCGACGGTTATAGCAAACGGGTACAAGTTGACGACCACCATGTCAATTGCATCGATACCGTGCTCAACCATCGAGGCCACATGGCTTGCTAAGTCGCGTCTAGCTAAAATACCGCCGTGTACTTTTGGGTGCAGCGTTTTTACGCGGCCATCCATCATTTCTGGAAATTGTGTGTAGCTACCCACTTCGGTTACTGCAATGCCCTCTCGCGCCAGCAATGCTGCCGTGCCGCCGGTGGAAAGCAGCGCCACACCTTGACTTGCTAAAAAACGCGCAAATTCAACCACGCCCGTTTTGTCAGAAACGCTAATTAAGGCGCGGCGAATTTTTACTAAAGCAAGCGATTGTGCGTTCATAATTTCTTTATGGGTTAGGTTAGGTTCGGTTAGGGTAGCAGCGCTATTCTAGCCCTGCCGCCTTCAATTTCTTGTTCAAGGTATTGCGATTCAATCCCAGCCACAACGCCGCCCGTGTTTGGTTCCCGCCCGCGCGCTGCATGACTACTTCAAGCAACGGTTTTTCAATGTTGGCGAGCAGCATGGCGTAGAGATCAGAGCTTGGCTCACCACTTAAATCATCAAAATATTGACTGACAGCGCGTTTGACGCACAGTGCCAATTCACCCTTAGCCGCTTCGGCACTTGTGTTTTCCACTATGCCGCCAAAGGCTCATGGCCGCCATCAAGCAGCGTCGGCTCATAAGTAAGCCTGTCCGACTTGTCGTGCAATTGCCCAAAAAATTCATGCAATGCGCCGAGCTGTAAATCGATTGTTTCAAGCAAATTCATGCGCGTGCGAAAGCTCGCCGATCCATACAGCCCTTTGGTGTACCAGCTGATGTGTTTACGGGCAATGCGCAAGCCTTTTTCATCACCATAAAACTCGTATAAATCATGTAAGTGTTTGGTCGCCACTCGCTCAATTTCAAGCACCTCTGGCGGCGGCAGGTGCGTGCCAGTTTTTAAAAAATGCTCAATCTCACGAAATATCCACGGCCGCCCCTGCGCCGCGCGGCCAATCATCACGGCGTCCGCCCCGGTATACTCAAGCACGAACTTCGCTTTTTCAGGCGTCGTAATATCGCCATTGGCTACCACCGGAATGCGTATGCTGGCCTTCACGGCGCGAATGGTGTCGTACTCGGCCTCACCCATGTATTGGCAAGCGCGGGTGCGGCCGTGAATGGCTAGCGACTGTATACCGCACTCTTCAGCAATCTTCGCCACTTTGATGGCGTTGCGATGCTCTTTATCCCAGCCAGTACGAATTTTTAAGGTGATTGGCACGTCAACTGCGTTCACCACCGCTTTTAAAATGCGCTCAACCAATGGCTCATTCTGGAGTAAGGCAGAGCCTGCAAACACGTTGCAGATTTTTTTTGCGGGGCAGCCCATATTAATATCGATGATCTGCGCGCCCTTGTCCGCATTGTATTGCGCGGCTTCAGCTAGTAAAGCAGGATCAGCACCGGCAATTTGCACTACTTTGGGTTCCACTTCACCCTCATGGTTACCGCGGCGAATAGTTTTCTCCGATCCCCACAGCAGTGAATTTGACGCCACCATTTCTGACACTGCCATGCCCGCACCCATGGTTTTGCAGAGTTGGCGAAACGGCCTATCGGTAACCCCCGCCATTGGGGCTACAATTAAATTATTCTTCAATACAATATTGCCAATTTTCACTGCAACCACCCTGTTTGCAGATGCGGTGAGCATCAAGGGTTCCCATTTTATCGAACCCATGGCGAACATGGCAAACTTTCGCATCGCGCGACCTTATCCACGCGGCAGATAGTGTTAACCTTCGCTAACGTAAATTTCTTAGTAAACCTAAATATTTGACATGTATAGCCAACCGTTTTCCATCACCTCGCAAACATTCTCTGATCTACCGTCGTACCTTAAAAAGGAAAGCGACGGTAATACCTGGGTTGCCAATGAGTTGGCTGGGCGCGAAACCCACAGTTATTTGAGCGGCACCATATTCGATGCGCAGGGCAATTTGTGGCTCACAGATTGTGCGCATGGCCGCATATTTAGAGTCACCCCTACTGGGGAATGGGATGAAATGGCGCAATACGAAGGCTGGCCGAGCGCGCTGCAATTTCATCCGGATGGCCGCTTGGTTATTGCTGACGCTCGCCACGGTTTGCTAGCAATGGACGTACCAAGCCGCGTTATCACGCCGCTGCTCACGCACCATCACAACCAACGCTTCAAAGGCGTTGCCGATTTAAACATATCCGATGATGGCAACATTTACTTCACCGACGCCGGGCAAACTGGCCTGCAAGACCCCAGTGGAGGGCTTTTTTGCCTGCGCGCTGATGGACAGTTGCGGGCACTAGCCACTAATTTGGCCAATCCAAGCGGGGTAGTGGTGTCGCCCGACCAAGGCACTGCTTACGTAGCGGTGGCGGCTGAAAACGCGGTGTATCGTATTACGCTATTCGCCAATTTAGAAGCGCAACGCACCGCCAACTATTTAAGCCTAAGCGGTGGTTCAGGGCCACGTGGCTTGGCATTGGACACGGAATCATGTCTGTATGTGGCGCACCTTGGCATGGGTTCAGTTTGGGTATTTGATAAGCGCGGCGAGCCAAAATATCGCGTTGAATCATCGCGCGGTGATTGGATTACCCATGTTGCAATTTCCACAACGGACACGCGACAAATTTTTATGACTGAAGCGCAAACAGGCTGTATTTTGCAAGCAACGCTTCCCTTTTATTAAGCGCATTCATTTAATATGTCTGAATCTACCAAAGCCCCAGAAGGCGCACACCTAGACTTTAAAAAAGCCATGAGCTATGGCGATTATTTAAAGCTAGATTTACTACTAGAAGCCCAACAGCCGCGCTCCTCCGAGCACAATGAGATGCTGTTCATTATTCAGCATCAAACCACTGAGCTGTGGCTAAAGTTGGCGCTCCACGAGCTAAACGCCGCGCGCGCCGCCATTCAAGCCAATACCGTCGGTACCGCGCTAAAAATGCTCGCGCGGGTGTCGCGCATCATGAACTCCATGATTCAAGCTTGGGATGTATTGGCTACGCTAACGCCAACTGAATACACCGCCTTTCGCGATAGTTTAGGCCATTCGTCCGGCTTCCAATCGCACCAATATCGGCAGCTTGAGTTTATGTTTGGCAATAAAAATACGGCGCTTTTAGCGCCCTTCGCGCACCGTGAAGATGTGCATCAGTTGCTGCACGCAGCCCTCCACGCGCCTTCACTTTATGATGAAGCTGTCATGCTGTTAGCGCGGCGCGGCATCCCAGTGGATGCGGTGGCCACCGCACGCGATTTTTCTACTCCCTATGTCCCAAACGCCAGTGTAGAAGCGGCGTGGCGGGCAGTGTATGCCGCAGCGGACACGGAGTGGGATTTATATGAGTTAGCCGAAAAGCTGATCGACTTAGAGGATTATTTCCGGCAATGGCGCTTTCGGCACGTTACCACCGTGCAGCGCGTGATCGGCTTTAAGCGCGGCACCGGCGGCACCAGTGGCGTAAGCTACTTAAAGGCGATAGTCGATATTCAGCTATTTCCCGAGCTATGGTCGCTGCGGACTAGTTTATAGGTCATGTGTCTAATTACCTTCGCGTGGAAAACCCATGCCCAATTTCCACTACTTTTAGCCGCAAACCGCGACGAATGGTTTGAACGCGACGCGCAGCCTGCGCAATGGTGGGAAGATTGCGCCACCACTTTTGGCGGCCGTGATCTTCAGGCCGGCGGTACGTGGCTAGCAGCCAGTAAAGACGGTCGTTTTGCCGCTATCACTAATTTTCGCGAAGACCGTGAAAAACCAAAGAGCGCTCCATCACGCGGCGGCTTGGTTAGTGATTTTCTAGTGTTTGACGATAGTCCAGAAGATTACGCAAAAAGTGTTGCTGAACGGTGCGACCAATATTTGGGTTTCAGCTTATTACTGGGCGACGCAAATAGCTTATGGCTAGTAAGCAATCGTGATGACGCCTCCCCGCGTGCCTTATCGCCCGGCGTGTACGCCCTATCCAATGCACAACTCGATACGCCATGGCCCAAGGTTGTGCGCGTTAAATATGAGCTGCAAAGACTTCTTGATAAATATGTAGATGAAACAAACGCCGCAACGCTAAGCCAAAAACTCATCAACATCATGCAAGACTACGACCTGCCGCTAGATCATGAACTACCTGATACCGGCGTAGGCATCGAATGGGAGCGCACACTGGCTCCCGTCTTCATCTCCACAGCGCAATACGGCACGCGCTGCACTACCGCACTGGTAAGCGCAGCGGCGCAAATGCACTATGTAGAACGAAGCTTTGATCATGCCGACGAGGGCGAGCCGGTCGAAGTGGGGGCGGTTTGGGACGTTGAGCTGGCGTAGATTTTCGTTATATTAATAGGCTGAAGATGCCCTGTAATAGGGTATCTTCAGCATTTCGTTAAAAATGCTAGGCTTGGGTTAGAGCAAAGCGCTGCTAATCAGCGGCGCAATGATCAGAAGTGTAAAGTCATCAATGTCAAAGCCAATGTTGTTTTGATCAATGCAACCACAAACATCCAGCATCAATAATCGCGACCGCCATCTGGTCCGCCCGCGCTAATTTCACCACTTTCCATCGCGCGTGCAATCAACGTGCTGGTATTTGCAGCCGCATATTTTTCGCGTGCCGATGCGAGCAGCCGCCGCACCGTAGCGGACGCACAGTTTAATTTTGCCCCAGCCTGCGTAAGCGTGTAGCCGCTTGCCGTTAGCGTAAGTGCATCGCGTTCGTCATCCGATAGCTTCAGCCCACTTGTGTGCCGCCGTGCCGGCTGAAGCAGCTTCAACATACTGAGTGACTCTGCACCTTGGCGCTCAATTTTCACAGCATCTGCTATCCATTGGCGGGCCTCTCGTGCCTCGCCAACACGTTCGCCAGCAGCAGCCGTCCAGCGCAACATGTAGCAAAGTAGGTCGCGTGGAAACAGCGGGCTTTGCGTTTGTACCGCATCGCGCGCCACCTCATACGCTGTGAGCGCCTCCCCAGCGGCACTGTGTGCCAATGCGTGTGCAAATTGCAGCACGCGCTTAACCCCTAATGTTGGCACTTGCTCACGCGTTAGCCGGTCAAGTCGCGCGATGATTGTGCCAGCTGCCTCAGCTGCTGGGTACTGCAAGAAACGCATGGCCGGGCAAAACATTTGCGCCTTGACACGACTATTGTCTGGCGCAACACTTTTCTGCCTGCCTGCCTGCCTGTGGTATCCCTATCCACCGCAGTTTGTTGGCTTAGCTGGTCGGGTTCGCCCGCGCCTGCGTAAATCGCAATAAGCGTCCAAATATTTGCCTGTAGGGCGTCGTAACCTACGGCTTCCCGATTATCGTGTACTGCCTGTGCGGCAGCCTTGGCCGTCGCGCGGTCGCCCGTGTGTAAGCCCGCACCGATCATTGTTGCGTAGGCACCTAAACTTAGCCTACTCACAGTGGGGTAGTGCTTGCTTAATACCACAAGTGCTGTGGCATGGTCGTCAAAGCAGGCGTACATCGCCGCAATTTCTGCTGCAAATAATCGGCTAAGCCACTCATGGTCTTCTGGCGTTGCCTGCCCAATGTTAGATGCTACACCCGTAAGCACGTTAAACGCTTCGTTTAGTTTGCCATCGCGGCGCAGTCGCTGCGCACCTAACAGCTCAAGTTCAAGTAATTCAGCAAAGTGCTCTTTACTACTTTTGGTCATCTCTATTCCATCTGAGGTTGTAGCCGACCAACCCGTATTTTTCTCACTGGCAACCATTCGCTGTGCACTTTCTAGCGCAAGCGACGCTGTAGGCGCGTCGCACTGGAGCACTGCAAGTCGCGCTTGCAGCGTCCAGGCGCAGCTTAAGCCGCGGGTATCGTGTAAGTAGGCAAAATCACCCATTGCACGTTTTATTAAGTTTTGAATCTCCAACAGGTTCGTGCCCGCGTGTATCGCGTGAAAAGCAAGGCTTAAGCACGCCCACGCGCTGGTGGTGAAATCGCCAAGCGACGTGCCTATATCCAACGCACGCTTGGCATCAACCTCCGCATCCTGTGGATCAATATGGCGCAGCCGCCACGCGTTGAGTGCACGATTGCGCGCACCTTGCAGCTGAAAATCAGGACGATGGGGCATTTTAGCGAACACTTTTTACGGAAAGGTGGAAACAATTAATGTGAAAGTCTTTTTTCCACATTCTAAATTGTATTTGTCATGTTCCGTCGCATCGCCGCCAATTGCGCATGGAGGTATACCGAAAATGGCGAGGGCTACGCGTTTTAAGTGAACCCGCGCGTTCATTTTGAACTTTATGAGACGGCAAAATGAACATATGTGATCATGCGGGCTGACTCCGATTAAGCGATAGGGGGCATTTCCAAAGTTTTACGTGTCGTTATCCACTGAAAACGCCGTCGCAAACCTAATATTTGCTTCAGCTTCGCGATCACTCGCTTAATCGCGCCTCGAAATCCCCCATGATTTGGCTGAGAAGTGGTCAGCCAAAAAGCCAAAACAGCCCATCAATAAAATGCTGAAGACGCCCTATTTTAGGGGCGCTTTGGAGTGTTAACTAGCAAAATTGGCGTCAGCAAAACTCCGCTGTAAAAAAGCCCCTTTAAGCCAAATGAGCACTTGCGCTCACTCAAAGGCAAAGTGCATCCCAACATGAACGGGGAAAACTTTGCGCCGATTGAACTTGCCGATTACATTCACTACTTAAGTAACCGCGTGAACCGAATTGATCCCAGCGCACGTTTGCAAAACTGCCGTAATAGGTCGCACCTAATCCGTTTCATCAAACGCCGCGTCATTAAGCTCAATCGGCGCGGCACACAGAATTTAAGAAAAAGAAATCAACAATGCCGCACTCTTTACACAAGCTTTTTGCCATAGCCTGCCTCACATTTCTTGCTGGTTGTTCCAGCGTGGGGCAGTTACTACAGCCGGTTGATCTTGTTGTTTCCTTGGCTGACCAAGCCCTCTATGTGCGGCGTGGGAACGAAACCGTAAAAACTTACGCCGTCTCAACATCGCGGTTTGGTGCGGGCGAAGCGCTTGATTCAGGCAAAACACCGCGCGGCTCGCATCGTATTGCTACAAAAATTGGTGAAGGTATGCCGCTTGGCACCGTGTTTATAGATAGGCAGCCGCTACCGCCAGAAGTGCATATCAAAGGCACGCCGCCCGTCACTACGCGCATTATGTGGCTGGCAGGGAATGAGCCGCACAATCAAAACACCAAAATCCGCTACATCTACCTCCACGGCACGCGCGAGGAGTACTTGCTTGGCACACCAGCCAGCGCCGGTTGCGTGCGACTCCGAGAAACTGATGTGGTTGAGCTATTCGATCTGGTGCAGGAAGGTACGCCAGTGTTGATTGTTGAAACCCCATACCTCCAATCTCCGGGTTCGTCGATATTGCTTGGGCAGTAAACGGCGCGCCCATCCATAATCCTAAAAAGGGAAGAAATATGAAAATAGGCAAGCAACTTGCAACCACATTTGCCTTGTGTGGCACCGCTTTATTTACTAACATCGCTCAGGCGGGCGATTGTGGCTACTACGAAACTGAAGGATACAATTCGACTTCAGTTATAACGAGTGGTGGAACGCCGGGTCACCCCGAGGTTACCACTACTACCACAACCTTTATTACTACCGGCGTGACTTATGTGCCTTTGGACTGTGGAGGAGGGTCGCCGGAGCCGGAACCTGAGCCCCAATCTAGATCTGAAAAAATAACCGCAGCTTTGTCGAACTTTAAACTTTCTTGCCGAAAAGCGAACCACACGAAATTGATGTATCAGGCCGACCAAACTGACCGTTGCACTGAGGAAGTGTACAGCGCGGTTGAAGCGGATTTGTGGGCATTTGGCCCTTGGAAAGCATGGGTGAAACTTGGTATAGCAATGCAATGTGGTACAAAAGTAGCCGCTGACATTGCATTCGTTTACGAAGGAAATATCGACGCTGTTCCTGCTTGCCCATAAGAGCATCGCGCATTCCTATTCCATATTTAAGGTTATTCATGAAGCAAAGAACTATTGCGGTGCGATTTAGCTTAATACTGTTAGTCGTTATCGTTGTTGCAGTGTTGGCCTATAAATTTTTTGGAATAGGAGCAGCAAATCAAGTAAATCTAAGCGATGCAAACGGCAAAATTGCGGTAGCTACAAATGCCACCGCAACCACCACCGCATCAAGCGCGCGCCGTTTAGATACTTTGCAGTACCCAAGTAGCGGTGCTTTGAACATAAGCGCTAATCCCGCACGAGATCAATGGATAACATTAACAAAAGCAGTTGTTACCTCTCAGGAGTGGGCGCAAACCATTGCTATGTTGAAAAATCACCCCGATGCGAATAGGTGGTTGATTATTATGTCGTTCCAGAATGTTTGTGACGGGGTACATATGCAGCCCTTGCTTGAAAAGTATCTACCCTATATGGTGTCCAATCAAAGGATACCGGCATCGGAACGGCAGAATCACGCTGCGCTCTCGCAAGAGGCCCACGAGCGCTGTGGAAATCCGGATGAGCTTAATCAACGCACTGCATGGCGCAAACTGCCTGAAGTCACCGCGGCTTCGATGGGCGTAACGCCCGGATTTTACGACGGCTTTTACAAAACAGGCATCACAGACGCGCAGGCGATTGCGATTAGCAATATTGTTCGTACGCCGGAACAACTTGCGCAGTGGCTAACATCGATGTCGTTAGAGAAAATTCCTGAAAAGTTAAGACCTGAGTATTTTAATCAGCTAAAGCCTTTCGATTACACGAGTGCCGACAATGGCGAATTTAGCGCCGTGAATTGGTTGATAACTTGCGAACTGGGAGATGGGTGCGGGAGCGGTTCGATACATCGTTATCAGGCATGCATAAGGGATTATTTTTGTTCTGGGCATTCGGTTATTGACGCGATGGAAAGTCGATTTGGCATGGAGCGAATGCAAATCATTCGTACCACGGCAAATTTATTTTTAGCCGATATTGCGAAGCGCGGTGTAAATGTATTCGCCTTTCCAAGAAAGAAAACGCCGTAACGGCGTCAGTGTTTTGCAAAAACAAAAATGGGGCCAAGCGTTTGCAGTAAAAGTAATTTAGCTTACGGGTTAAAGTCCCGTCTGAGGGAATTGTCCATACGTCTTGGTAGCACGAAAGAGCGGCGTTTGAGTAATCAAGGGCCGTGAGTTCTTCAAGCTGGGGTCAGGCCTTGACTATTGCCTAAATTCCTCTGGTGTGGCAACATTCAGTATGGCCAGACTACTCAGACTTGAATTCCCCGGCGCAATTTACCATGTGACATCGCGTGGAGATCGGCGCGAGGCGATATTTGAAGACGATATCGACCGCCAGGCTTTTTTAAATGGCCTAAATGTAGCGCTTACGCGGTTTGATGCGGTGTTATTTGCCTACTGCCTGATGGATAACCATTACCACCTTGTCGTCCACACACGCTTAGCCAACCTATCAAAACTGATGCAGCATCTTAACGGCGTTTATACCCAAGCCTATAATCGGCGGCATAAAAAAGTAGGGCATTTATTCCAAGGCAGATTCAAAGGCATTATCGTTGATAAACACGCATATTTGCTTGAAGTCTGCCGCTACGTTGACCTTAATCCAGTCCGCACTCGCATGGTGCGTGACCCTGGTAAATGGCCGTGGAGTAGCTACCGCGCACACGTTGGCTTAGCGGTATCGCCGCCATGGCTCGACGCCAACGCGATCCATGAATATCTGCTGGGAAGAAACGTCAAAGGCTCGGTAGCACGGCAAAAAGCGGGTGCTAGCTACGCTGCGCTTGTAGCGGCTGGCAAAGGCATAAAGCTATGGGAAGAAAGCTTGGCACAACAAATATTTTTGGGCGATGCCGAATTTGTAACGCGCATGCAAGCATTGATGCCCCCCGATACAACAACATCAAATGGCATCCCACGCCAACAGCGCCAATCACCAGCAAAATCAATCGCGCAATATTTACACCATGCCGAGAACCGAGACGCTGCTATACGTAGTGCGATTAACGAAGGACAGCACAGCATGACGGACGTGGCGCAGGTGGTTGGGCTATCGGTGTCGCGGGTGAGCCGAATAGTAAACAACAAAGAGGCGCGATAGCAAAAGTCAAGCCCTGAACATCCCGCTAGGATTTTCAAGTGATTTTTACGCGATTTTCGTACTTTCTGCCGCTTTTTACCAGCGCCCAAATCACGCGAATCATGTGCCGACCCAGAGCACGTACGGCTTGATTGTGTTTTTTACCTTCTTTGC
>JANNXI010000029.1:0-2881 GCA_031409495.1 Betaproteobacteria bacterium | reverse complement strand
CACAAATTCCACCAATGACATCGGCGCTTAAACGCGATGGTGTGCCGTTGTATAAACTCGCGCGGCAGGGCTTGAAGATAGAGCGAGAAGCGCGTGCAATCACGATTTACGATATGGCGGTGGCACGTTTGGATGCCAATGTGCTCCTGCTCGACGTTACCGTCAGCAAAGGCACGTATGTTCGCGTGCTTGCTGAAGACATTGGTCGTGCGTTGGGCTGCGGCGCTTACCTTACAGGCCTGCGGCGCACGGGTACCGGTGGGATGACGATTGCGGGCGCTTGTACACTCGAGCAGTTGGAGGCGCTGCCCGCGCATGATCGAGGCGCATTGCTGCTGCCTGCGCAATCGCTGGTAGCTAATTTGCCCGCCCTGTACATCAGCAACGATGCGGCGCGCAGCTTGAAACAAGGCCAAATGCCCAGCATCGTCTGGCCACTTTCAAGCCCTGCCGCGATCAATATGGAATACGCTATTTTCAATGTAGACGCACTATTTATGGGTGTGGCCATTGTTGCTCGTATTGAGGGCGGTAGCGCTACTCTACAATCGGTACGCATGATGGCGGGCGATTAAACTTAGCTTTTAATGGGCTGAAGGCGTCCTAAAATAGCGCATCTTCAGCCCATGTGTTCACTCACTAGCCAAGAGTAGCCTGCACAATTGCTCCCCGTTCGCGCCACTATTTGGTCATAGTCGCCCGTTAAATTGACTACTCATTCAGTCAAAACGGGAGCCGCGTATGTTACAGAACAGTCTTTGGAAGCGAATCATTGTGTTGCTTATCATTGGGGTGGCGTTGATGCTCCCGATGAGCATGATTATGGGTTTAATTTGGGAACGTAAAAATTTGCAGACCGGGGTGCTACGCGAAATTGGCGCGAGCTCTACCGGCGCACAATCGGTACAAGGGCCTGTACTTATCGTGCCCTACACGCGTCGCGTGATCGATGTGAGCACGGTTAAGGACGCGAAAGGCAATGATGTTGAAAAGCGCGAAGCGCGGCTAATTAACGACACACTGGCGTTTTTGCCCGAATCACTTGATATTAGCGGCAAGCTCGATACTTTCATTAAAAAGCGCGGCATATACACAGCACGTTTGTACACCACCCCGCTGCAATTCAAGGGGCGTTTTGTACTGCCAAAAAACTATATAGCTGATGCCAAAGACGGCACCATCACTTTAGGCAACGCGCAATTTATTGTGGGTATTGCTGATGTACGAGGCATTAAGAACGCGCCGGTATTATCAATTGCTGAAGAAAAAATTCCCTTTCAAGCTGGCGGCACCGCACCCGGAATTACATCAGGTGTGCGTGCTGACATGGGCGTGTTGTCCAACACCGAAGGTCATAGCTTAGACTTTAATTTCAATATTGAGCTTCAAGGCATGGAAAGTTTATGGTTTGTGCCAACGGGCAAAAATAGCGTGGTCAACATTAATTCTAACTGGGCGCATCCGAGTTTTTATGGTCGTTATTTGCCTGATTTAAAAGACCCAACCGAAACTGCAGGATTCCCTGCCAAATGGCGTGTTTCAGACTTTTCCACCAACATCAATAATGCGTACAGCGATTGCATGGGCGCAAAGGATAAATGCGCTACTTTCCAACAAAACGGCTTTGGGGTATCGCTTATTCAGCCAGCGGATGTGTATCAACAGCTTGAGCGCAGCGCAAAATATGCTGTGTTGTTCATCGGCTTAACGCTGATGGCATTCTTTGCGTTTGAGATTTTTAAGCGGTTAAATATTCACCCGATTCAATACCTGCTTGTGGGCGGCGCATTGGCGATGTTTTACTTGCTGCTCACCTCCCTCTCAGAGCACCTCGACTTCGCACACGCCTACGCGATTGCCGCAGCTGCCTGCGCCAGCCTTATCGCGTTTTACGTCAGCTTTGTATTGCGCAGCTTGTTACGCGGTGCTGCTTTTGGCGCAATGCTTGGCGGGTTGTATGGTGCGCTGTATATTTTGCTGCGCAGCGAAGGCCATGCTTTGGTATTGGGTTCGGTGTTACTGTTTAGCGTATTGGCGGCCATTATGATTAGCACGCGCCATGTCGATTGGTATTCGCTAGGCGTTAATAAAGCCAGTTAATTTAACAATAAATAATGCCTGAAGATACCCTAATTTAGGGCATCTTCAGGCGCTTTATGAGAGTGAAATTAACACCTATTTGTCGCGCGACAACCACACCGCCGCGAGTGCCAACAGCGCTGGCAGGCCTTGAGTGAATAGCAAGGATGGCTTCGCTGTTGCGGCACCAAACACACCTGCCACAATCACGCAGACAAGGAAAAACACTTTCACGTCAAAGCGCTTGCTGAACGCACCCCAAAACAATCCAGCCGCTAAAAACCCGTTATAAAGCCCTTGATTCATAGCAAGTGTCTGCGTGATTTTTGCTGTTTCAGATGTAAGCCCAAATATCCGGTGCCCGGTTGGCGTATCCCAAAAGAACATTTCTAACGCCAACACGAGCACATGAAACACGGCCACGAAAATGACTAGTGTACTGACACATTAATTACGTAACATAATGCTTGGCCATTTTTTCATCAGCTTTCTGCTTTGTAAATGTCCATTTAATGGTTTTTTCTTCAACATTCCGCTGATGCTGCCAAGCAGCTACCTCTTTTACAATACAGTCTCGGTCAGGAAGGCGTCGATCTAGGCATTGCCGATCCAGCACGCCTATTTCTATCTCCGCCATGTTTAACCAGCTGGCGTGCTTTGGCGTGTAATGAAACTCTACGCGTTGTAGCAGCGTTTGCGCCTCGGCCATACCCAGCACTTCTTCAAAGCAGCTGCGGAAATGGGTATTTAAATTATCCAGCACCACGTGTATGCGTTTGGCGCTGCGGTAAACTTCATCGAT
>JANNXI010000028.1:0-6315 GCA_031409495.1 Betaproteobacteria bacterium | reverse complement strand
CCCCTTCAGCGCAAGGTCTTGCGATCCCCTGCTTTCATGTCTCCATCGTATGCGGTATTAGCCTAACTTTCGCTAGGTTGTCCCCCACTCAAGGATACGTTCCGATATATTACTCACCCGTTCGCCGCTCGCCGCCAGGTTGCCCCGCGCTGCCGCTCGACTTGCATGTGTAAAGCATTCCGCCAGCGTTCAATCTGAGCCAGGATCAAACTCTTAAGTTTAATTCCTGTTTTGTGCTTCCATCCTAACTAAGCTTTTACACCTAACTAAAACTTCCGCTTGTCGCTCTAACCTAGCTTTTACACTAAATTATTACGTACACTCAAAATCATTAACTGCTAGTTTTACCTAACATTTACTTCTCTTGGTGTTTACTACTTGTATCTATGTACGCTTAGTCCAGTTGCCGGGTTTAACCCCCAACTACTGCCTAAACTAACCGACACAACTAGTACCCACTTCTATCGATTGTCTAAATTTTTAAAGAACATGTTGATCACTTTTTCTTGCTTTTCCCGCTTCGCGCTTTATTTTGCTGCGTTGCGTTGTGTTTCAACAGGAGGCGAATTCTACAGGAACCAGCGAATACGTCAAGCGTTTTCTATTTTTTATTGAAAGATTTTTTAGCGCGCGCTAAATTTTTAGGCCTGTTTTAAGCGCTAAATTCGGTTGTTTTTGCTATGAAGGCGCATTACACTGGGACACTGTTTTTTAATGCTAAATTATTTTTGGATTTTTTGATGGCTGTTCGATTTTTAGATCAACTTACCGCCGCTGAATTGCTGCTTCGTGAAAAAGGTGAGCGCATCACCCAGCCGCGCGTCGCAGTTTTGGCAATATTAATGTCGTCGGAGCATGCGGCGTCACATTTGGACGTAGCTTTTGAAATTAGCACGTTTAAGGTTGTAGATAGAGTTACTGTGTATCGAGTATTGGAATGGTTGACGCAACTAGGTCTAGCGCATCGCATTGCTTGTGACGATCGCGTATGGCGGTTTATGCTCAACGCCCCGTCTTCGCCCAAAAAATTGGAGCAAAAGCAACCCCACGAGCATGAGCACGCGCACTTTACTTGCATTCAATGCGGGCATATGTCCTGCTTAGAGTCGGTATCGACAAAACTACAATTTCAGCTTCCCAAAGGCTACAAACCCAATGAAATCGATTTAATGATCCGTGGTGTGTGTGCAGCTTGTACCAAAGTTGTCGCATAGATGACGGCGTCGAGCGTCACCCCGGTTACCTTGCTTACGGGGTTTCTAGGCAGTGGGAAAACAACACTTCTCAACGCACTCCTAAAATATCCAGAATGCGCCAATACTGCTGTGCTCATAAATGAATACGGTGACGTCGCCATTGATCATTTGCTGGTGCGCGAGGCGAGCGAGGCCATGGTGGTGTTGAGCAACGGCTGTATTTGTTGCTCGGTAGCGGGCGACATGGTGCAAGCGCTGCGTGACTTGTATTTCAAACGCGCAAATGGTGAAGTCCCGCCGTTTACGCGGGTCATTATCGAAGCCACGGGATTGGCGGACCCAGCGCCGATTTTGCATACACTTATTCAAATGCCCCTCGTTGCTGCCCGTTACAGCTTTTCTGGCGTCGTGACGACGGTAGACGCAACGCACGCTGAAGATCAACTCAATAGCCAATTCGAGGCGGTAAAACAGATAGCGCTTGCCGATCGCATTATCATTACCAAAACCGACCTTGCAACACCGCAAAGCGTGATAGCTTTGCGAGTGCGTATTGCAGCCATTAATCCAGGAGCTGTCATTTTCACGGCTAATCATGGCGAAATTGATCCCTCGTTATTGCTCGATACGGGCTTATTCCAGCCCAACAATAAGCATGCAGATGCCCGTAAATGGCTACGCTCTGAGCAGTTTCGTGAGGTAAATATTGGCTCCAGCAAAAAATTTCGCCCTCCTCTCGCTTCAACTAGTCGCCATGATTCCCGCATCACCTCGTTTTCAATTGTTGATGATGCGCCCATGGACTGGGATTGCTTTTGCGATGCGCTTGAGCTAATCGTCAACCTTCAAGGTGATAATATTTTGCGCATGAAGGGCATTGTGCACGTGCAAAATGAATCACGCCCACGGGCAATTCATGTGGTGCAACACACTATCTATCCCACAGCGGCGCTACCCGCCTGGCCTGATGATGACCGGCGCACCAAACTCGTCTTTATTTTGCGCGACGCTGATGAGCAGTTAATTCGTGAGACCTTGCAAAGCGTGCTGGCACCCACAACCTTATCCAATTAAATCCATATATCTCAATCCATGAACACAAAAGTAAAGACACCAAAACTCATTCCGGCTACGATTTTGACTGGCTTCCTCGGTAGCGGCAAAACGACGCTCCTAAAACGGATATTGAGCGAACAACATGGCGAGCGCATCGCTGTGATCGAAAACGAGTTCGGGGAGGAAGGTATCGATAACGATATTCTGGTTCGCGAAGATCAAGAACAAATTATTGAAATGAATAACGGCTGCATCTGCTGCACGGTGCGCGGTGACTTAGTGCGGATTCTTAATAAATTTGCCGCACAGAAAAAAGCGGGCACGTTAAAGTTTGATCGCGTGATTATCGAAACTACCGGCTTGGCCGATCCCGGTCCCGTGGCGCAAACATTCTTTATGGATGAAGATGTCGCTGAGCATTATTTGCTCGATGCCGTCATTACCGTAATTGATGCCAAACACGCGCCCATGCAGATGGAAAAGCATGAAGAAGCGATGCAGCAAGTTGGTTTTGCGGATCGTTTACTGATTTCAAAAACAGACTTAGTGAGTGAGGACGACTTAAAACGCTTACAAGCGCGGCTACGCCAAATTAACCCGCGCGCCACCCAAACCACGGTAAATTTTGGCGTGACGCCAATTAAAGATATTTTGGATATTCGTGGCTTTAACTTAAATTCTATCCTCGATATTGATCCTGACTTTTTGGGCGACGACCATCACGAGCATGATGATGCAATTCAATCGTTTGTGTGGAAAGACCCGCGCCCGCTTGATCTGCAAAAGATTGAATCTTTTCTCTCCTTGCTTATCCAAAGTTATGGCGTCGATATGCTGCGTTATAAAGGATTGCTTAATATTTATGGCGAAGAAAACCGCATGATTTTCCAAGGCGTACACATGCTAATGGGAGGCAGCCCAGGCAAGCCATGGGCCAAAGGCGACGTGCGCGAGAGCAAAATGGTTTTTATTGGTCGCCGCTTACCCAAGCGTATATTTTTGGAAGGCTTGGCTTTTTGCGTCGCTGAACCAAGTGCTGCGTAAACTGTAATGATTGCGATCACAAACCTTCGTGTCGATTTTGCACATACAAGCACCAATGCGGCGCTCGCACTGGCGCATTGGCAGGTGGCGGCTGGTGCGCATACGCTGGTGCTCGGGCCTAGCGGTTCGGGTAAATCAACGCTGCTAAATATTTTGGGGGGCCTAGCCGCAAAAATTAACGAAAGCGCTAGCGTAGAAGTATGTGGTGTGGCGCCATATGCACTTAGCGCCACTGCGCGCGATGCGCTGCGGGCACGACATATCGGCTTTGTAACGCAACGGCTGCACTTAATCAATGCAATTTCAGTTGGCGAAAATTTGCGCTTGGCCCTACATTTAGGCCAAAATACCTTCGATAAACAAGTTGAAGATGCCCGTATTTCGGGCGTCTTGGGGAATTTAAATTTGAGCAAAGCGATGCACCTGAAGCCCGCTATGCTCTCGGTAGGGGAGGCGCAACGAGTAGCTATTGCCCGCGCAGTGATCAAACGACCGCAGCTTTTGTTAGCCGATGAGCCAACTTCGTCCCTTGATGACGCGAACGCAGTTAACGCCGCGCAATTGCTCATCGACACCGCAAACCAGCACGGCAGCACCTTGATTGTCGCCACCCACGATTCCCGTATTAAGCACCTGTTTGCTCACACACTCGATCTTGGAGCGCAAACATGAACACCCTCAGCATCGCTTTTAGTTTAGCGCTGGCGTACTTGTGGCAACGGCTTTTTGCAACCTTACTTAACGTAGCGCTGTTGGCGATGGGCGTGGCCACAATTATTGTTGTGCTCCTGCTCACCCACCAAGCCCAACAAGCAATGGGGCGCGACGCTAAAAATATTGATCTAGTAGTGGGTGCCAAGGGCAGTCCCCTGCAAATAATTTTGTCCTCTATTTACCAGCTAGATGTTCCTACGGGCAATATCGCGTTAAAAGATGCTGAAGCCCTGCTTAAAAGCCCGCTGATTAAAGAAGGTATTCCGCTATCAATGGGCGATAGTTACCGTGGCACACGCATTATTGGCACAACGCCAGCTTATATTACCCTTTATGGCGGCACTTTTGCCAACGGCACAATTTTCAATAAGCCGTTTGAAGCCGTGATTGGCGCTCGCGCGGCCAAAGAATTGAACTTAAGTGTTGGCCGTAAATTTGTGGGTACGCACGGCATTACTCAGGGCCCGGGCACCCAAGCGCACGACGAGCATCCGCTGACTGTAGTGGGCGTACTCGCGCCGACACAGACAGTGCTCGATCGGGTAATTTTAGTAAATTTGGAAACCGTTTGGGATGTTCATGCCCCGGTAAGCAAAGACGCCCCCAATCCAACTCAAGTAAATGCGCAAGCGATGGCAGCGATGCTGGCGGGACTCACGGCAAAGCCTGCTGAAGCACAACCGCCTGCAAAAAAAGACGGCCATGATCATGACCACGACCACGACCACGATAAAAAAGAGGATGCCACAATAGCGCAGGCTGGCGGAACTACCGCCCACAACGATAGCGCTGAACCCAAACAAATTACCGCACTACTAATTCGCTACGCAACACCACTGGCCGCTGCTATGTTGCCACGCGAAATTAATAGCAACAGCGCCCTTCAGGCTGCAGTCCCTGCATTTGAAACCGTGCGCATGTTCGGTTTGCTCGACGGGGGCGTAAAAGCCATGCAGGCCATTGCGCTGGCGATGATTATTGCTGCAGCATTGGGCGTATTTATTGCCTTGTCCCAAGCTTTAGAAGTGCGACATCATGATTTGGTGCAATTGCGCCTGTTAGGTGCGACGCCATCACTGCTTGCGGCTACCTTAGCTATTGAAGGGCTGCTGCTTACTGCCTTGGGCGGTATACTAGGCGTAGTACTGGGCCATACTGGCGCTGCCGCGATAGGCGGGATGTCAATGGTTTCCAATCAGTTGCAAATTGGTGGATTGCTATTTTTGGCGCAGGAATGGGCGGTGCTGGCTGGTTGTTTGGCGCTCGGCTTGCTCGCCGCGCTACTGCCTGCAATTCGCGCTTATCGCGTGGATATTTCCAAAGCCTTAGCTGGACAATGAAATCAAGCAGGTTGCCACATTATTAACGTTTTTAGAAGAAGTACGGGGCGTTTAGAATGAAAAAGCATTTCTCAATCAGTTTCAGGCTCAATGTTACCAGCGTTATTAGCGCTGCAATGATTAGCATGGGCGCGGCTCCCGTTACCGTGCTCGCGCTGCAGCCTGCGCCACAAACGGGTTTTATCGGTGCGGACCCCACGCCGGCCGGCACGATTCCTTGGCAATTGCTTTTACAAGCCAAAACCGTACAAAAATCAAACAAAAAATTTGGGCCGGTCTTTACGGAACAGATCCAGCAACTCGATAAGAAGTCAGTAAAACTGTACGGTTTTATGCTGCCCCTCGAAACTTCTGATTTGCAAAAGCGATTTTTACTAGGCATTTATCCACCGCATTGCTCTTTTTGTTTGTCGGGGGGACCAGAATCATTGGTAGAAGTCATTGCCGCTACACCAATGAAGTACACCCTCGATGCGATCGTTGTTTCGGGCACGATGAATGTACTTACAAATGATTTAGTTTATTACCGCCTGACCGACGCCAAGCTTGTTCAGTAACACTTGCTTAATCACAGATAGTCGCTCAATTTCGAATAATTAGGTACCCATTATGTCCACGCCACCTCGCAGCAATCCGCCCCGGCCTGCACAGGCGCCGGCAGTGCCTTCTGGCGCAGGCACCCCAACGATGCGTCCACCCGCCGGCACCATGGCACCGGCAGCGGGTGCTACTGCAAATGCCGGCTCAACGGGCGGTTTTACCGCCGATGCGCTAAATCCGGATGCATCGCACTTTCCCGCGTTGTATGAAGCGGCAATTTTATACGCTGCTGACCACTATGACGCAACCAAGGATGTGCTCAAAGAACATCTAAGATCACCAGAGGGTAAAGTTAATATTCGTACTTGGCTCACGCTGTTCGATTTTTATCAAATCACCGGAAATCGTAGCGAATTCGATGCGCT
>JANNXI010000027.1:0-12061 GCA_031409495.1 Betaproteobacteria bacterium | reverse complement strand
CGCCAGCTGCCGCCACGAATGCGTTGTTTTTAGATGCCAACGGCAAGCCGCTCGGCTTTGGCAGCCGCGTAGGTGGCCGCGCAGTCGGTGCGCCGGGTGTTATGCGCATGTTAGAACTTGCGCATAAAGATTATGGGCGTTTGCCGTGGGCAAAATTATTCGATGCAGCCATTGCGCTCGCTGACACCGGTTTTGCCCTTAGCCCTAGACTTTACGCGGCTTTACAGGGAGATGTAGCGGGTACTTATGAGCGCAGCCTCGCCAGTCAAGCACCCGCCAACGCGTTGTTTTATAACGCAGACAACACCCCAAAAGCCATCGGCACTATCATTAAGAACCCAGCGCTTGCCGCCACCTTTCGCACCTTAGCCGCTCAAGGGGCAGATGCGTTTTATGAAGGTGCAATCGCGCGCGATATCGTTGCCGCAGTGCAGGCACACAGCAACCCCGGCGTGTTGGCACTGAATGACTTACGCGACTATAAAGCGCTGCGTCGCGATGCAGTGTGCAAAATCTATCGCAAGCTCCACAATATTTGCACCGTGCCCCCGCCAAGTTCCGCCATAGGCGTACTGATGGCGTTAACTATGCTGGAACGCTTTGATTTAGGCGCAATGGGGCCAAATAGCCTGCCCGCGACGCACGTAATTTCAGAGGCCTACCGCTTAATGTACGCCGACCGCGTGGCCTATATTGCCGACACCGATTTTGTAAAAGTGCCCGTTAGCGGCTTACTAGATAACGACTATTTAGCCGCACGTTCAGCATTAATTTCTATGGAAAAATCAATGGGTGCAGCCAAACCGGGCAAGCCACCCGGCATTGCGGTAGCCCAAAGTGCTAGCGATTCGCCAGAGCTGGCTGCCACTACACACTATTCCATTGTTGACGACGCCGGCAACGCGGTGTCGATCACCTCCAGCGTAGAAGCGGGGTTTGGCTCAAAGCAAATGGTGCACGGCTTTTTTCTAAATAATCAACTCACAGATTTTTCATTTGGTAGCGCTGATGGCACCGCCACGGCCAACCGCATTGAAGGCAGTAAGCGGCCGCGCAGCGCCATGGCGCCGACGATGGTTTTTGACACTGATGGCAAGTTAAAAATGGTCCTTGGTTCACCGGGTGGCACGCAAATTCTGCAATTTGTCACTAAAACCCTGATTGGCGCGCTCGATTGGAAACTAAACGCACAAGATGCAGTCAATACAGGGCACTTTGGCGCACAAACGAGTCGCACGACCTATTTAGAACGCGGCACACTGGTAGCCCAACACCGTGCAGCCCTTGAAGCCCTAGGTCACACTATTGTTGTAACTGATTTAAATTCTGGTATTCACACGATTATGCTGGGCGACTTTTCCACTAAAAAGCCGCTTGCGCCAGATATAAAACAGGAACAAAATAAACAGTTAACAGGTGGAGCTGATCCGCGTCGCGAAGGTGTGGCAGCGGGTCGGTAGGTTTTACGTAGCTTTTTAGTTAACTTATTAGGCATCTTAATCTCCCTATTTTTAGCGCAATTTTTGAGCGTATCTATGATGACAAAAAACTTCGTAAACACCACTAAAAATACTAAAATGGCTTTAACCATGAACCGACTATTGCTGTCAGCTGCCGCCTGTAGCGCCTTATATTTAGGGTATCTTCAGCCATTGCATGCACAACAAATTGGCTTTGCAAAACCGGTTCTCAGTGAAGCGCTACGCATCAGCAACTACACACAAACACCCAGCGCATGGAACAAGGTGTTTATCGATATAAACGCGCAGCCCGCTAATTTTGCTAACTATCGCGCACCAAAAATTCAACTAAGCACCGCCAAATCAAGCTTGGGTTTGCGCTTAGGCTATCGTTTGTCACCCAACATCAGCTTGAGCACGTACTACGGCAATAACACAGCCAGCAGCCCCATCGACGCCTTAATTCCGCTAAACCCAAGCAACGCATTTAGCCCAAAATTTAACGCAAACGGCTTTACCAGCACCCACGCGGGCATTGATTTAACCGGGCAAATGAGTCTGCTCAAGCATCTCACCTTGTTCGGTAACGCGGGTATTGCCACTTACAGTCATTCAGGCAACTACCCTTATTCCACCAACGCCAATACCGATGGCAGCGCAAAGTCCGCTCGTTTTGCACGCTTCGGACTAGGGCTGCACTACGATGTCAATACACGTTTAGGGTTGCGACTAGAAATGGAACGTCTGCGTCCGCTCGGCCCCATTAAAAGTGCATTTGGCGTAGAAAGCGGATTAGATAATTATTCGCTGGGTGCGGTGTTTAAGTTCTAGTCAAAAACTGCGCAGGCAACGATTGACCTTAGCCGTTTGGATAGAATTGCGCGCTGGTTCTACCGTGTTATAAAATTTTGATTGCCGTATGCATTTACAAGCAAAACGTGTGAGCAACATGCGCAATCTGCTAGCTAGGGCGATGCGGTAGCCCAATTCTCGCGGCCGTTTGCGACAGCCGGGCTATGCGAGTGCACTTTTGCGCGTTGGCACAACTAAAATAAAGTTACGATCGAATTGAAAATAGAATTTGCGTTAATTTATTTTTTTGTAACACAGTAGGACTAATATATTTATGGAAAAATATTTTGCGGCGGGATTCGGGTTTTTACTCGCGCTTCTTGGCCTCTACGTTTGTGTTTCCCAACTGAAAATTTTTGCATCACTAAAGTCATAGGAAACCGTCAAAGGAAAAATAACCGGCCGTCGCACGATGGTTTCGCGACGCGGAAATGTGCGGTTACCGGGAACAAGGCTTGTGCCGGTAGTGCAATATGCATATAAAGTTGGTGAAAAAAGCTTTACCAATGATGACTACTACCCCAAGCATATGAAGGTTGTGGCTGGGTCAAAAAATTGGGCAGAAAAGCAAGCCAACGACTTTTCGGATGATGTCGTTATTTTTTATAATCCGAAAGATCCGGGCGAATCCTACTTGAAACTTCCAGCAAAATACACCTACTACATTGTTGGTATTGCCTCAGTCATCGTGCTTTTGTATTCAATCTTTTTGCTCATTTTTGGTGTTGATAACTGGGTTGGCGCATTCAATTCAAAATAGATTGCGCGCAAGTTTTCAGCTACAAAGATAAATTTGTCGACTTTTTCAGTCAACTGATCGGTTTGACGTTGTGAAAATAAACCAATATCAAACCTCCATCTACTTTGTCGCTACTGTGTATTGGCTCTACTACTTCGCACACACAAACTGCGTAGCCCCAAATACTTGACGCTGAACGGTCTTGGTCACGCTCACACCATCCACAGAGTGCGTAAAGAGGCCATTTTCGCTCGCGTTCAATTCAAACACCATACACCATACTTTTTAATGTTGGCATACATCGCATCAGGCGCTAAATCAATAGCGCCAGGCCAAGTAACTACACCGCTGTCTATAAAAACTTGTTGAAAAAACACTTTGTTTTTAAGCGGTTCAAATACGCCCGTTAAATGCGCCATCGTGAAGGTAACCTTACCGGACGTATTGTCCGCAAACACCACTTCAATCGTCAACGGCGCAATTGGTTTTACTGCCTTAACATCCCAATACATAATGATCCTTACTTAAGCGGAGTTATAGGCAGTGGTTGTTGTTTAGACATGCATAGATTCCAATCAGCCAACAGATCTTCTTCGTGCAATTCTGCCCAATCTAGCACCAAATTTAGCGCTCGGCGTGGCAAATGACCTTCTTGCAGTTCCAATGTTTTTATCGCAATTACAGCTTTGAACTCACCATACTCAACATGAAAATGCGGTGGTGCATGGTCGTTGAAAAACATCTTAATCAAAATGCCGTAGAAGGCACTAATGGTTGGCATTTGTGGTTACTTCGCGCACACAAACTGCGTAGCACCAAACACCTGACGCTGCACGTTTTTGGTCACGCTCACACCATCCACAGAGTGCGTAAACACGCCATTTTCGCCGTTAGTCGCTTTGAACGATGCTGTACCCACTTTCACCACATTGGCACCCGTTAACGGCACCACCGGCTCTACGTTGAATGCCGTCCCAGTCGTCTTGTACAGGTCACCTAAGAATGATCCATCAGCTTGCTTCACCATGCCCGATGCCACATACCATACGCCATCACCACCGGCTTGCGGGTAGGTGAAAACTGTCGCAAACAGGGTATCGTCTTGGTGCGTCAGATTCACGCCCCAGCCTGATTCAGCGGGGTTCCACCATAGGTCTTGATAGTTTGTTGCAGACACGCGGTTTAGTGCGTTGGTGTTGCTGCACTTAGCGCGATCAGCACCGAACTTTTGGTATTTGATTTGCTTTTCAACCTTAACACCGCCCACATCGTAGCTCACGACCGCAAAGCCGTTGGCCCAAGCATCAATGCTCATGCTGCCGACTTGGGTTACATCGCGGTTGCCGTCAATAGGCGTGAATGGTCGTGCATTCTTGGTTTTGTAGAGCGCACCCGAATACTTGCCGTCAGCTTGCCGCTCAAGACTCGATGCAACCAACCACATCGGTTTACCTGTTGTATCGTAGGTAAATAACGTCGCAAAAATGATGTTGCCTTGATGATTTAAGTTGATACCCCAGCCGGATTCTTCGGGGTTCCAGTGCAAACCTGTTACGTTATCAGAGGCGACAAGACCAGTGGTGGGGATGTTGTAGTTTTGCAGAAGGACGGGAAACAGCAAGCGCGATTGATACCCAATTACAACACCGATATTTTTAACTAAAACGGGGGTTTCGGTCGAACTTAAACCCGAAGGATTTAGTAAACTAAGTCCATTCGCCATAGTACCTGTGTTAGCGGCGCTCAAATTAATTTTTATCCCTTTTGCGATAAAAGTGCTTGATCCGCCAATCCTTGGGTACAGGCTCGATGGCGTGTAAGTGGCTTCCTCATCATACTGAGTAAAGTAACCGGATGAAAAGCCCGTTTGGAGCACATCGCCGTTCAGCTTAGCGGTCACGGTAACATCTTTGGTCATGTAAACCGATTCTCTATCTACAACACCGCGAAGTACGCAAACAGGCTTCGTCGGCGTGGTTACCACTGTTGCATTTTTAACGGATGTAATCAAACCATAGTAACTTTGCTGTGCCATCGCCAAACACTGATTACTCATTACCCAGTATTCAGTCCCGCCTTCGACGAGCGCCGTCGCATTTGGAAATTTTTCTAAAATTCCAGGCGCATTCGTTGCTTTAGAAACGATCTCAAACGCATCCTGCCCATTGATAGTGACCAATCGTGTAACGGTGCGTTTCAGCTTGCCGCCACAAAAGCCGTATGTCTTATCTCGGCAATAAAGGCTTTCATCGTCGTAGTTGTAATCCCATGTCGCTCCAACGTACAACGGAAAACGCTCTTTAATATTTTGAGCAACACTGATGCGAGCGCCTTTTGCATTATCGGTAATGGTAGGCAATCCTTGCGCACCCGCGACTGAAGCGGTCGTTGCCAAAGATAATGCGACGAACATTGACTTGAATTTTAGCGGATTCATTTTGAACCTTTCTTATTTAACTTCAGTGATGCAGCTCGCTTAACACGAGATTTTTGCAACGTAGACTTAAATGTAATGAAGGATTTACCTTCCCAACCCTCAACACAAAGCTGTGTGTAAATAGCGAAGTGACTTACATTTGCTGCTATTGCTTCTTCTATTTCATCCAAGCGATCATCAATGACACTTTGATATGAAATATTTCTTTTAAGTTCTGAAAATTTTAACGGATTGCTCATGGTTTAATTTATACCTAAATAATACCATGATAATACTATAAAAATACTTTATACGCAAATCTACAATCCAGAGTTGTTTTTGCAGTATGGCGGCCGGAGCGACGGCCACAAGGTCGAGGTGTAACCCGGCTCACAACCAAAAGCCGCTGGCTTGCAAGAACAACTATTTACTATCCCGCCGCCAAGAAAATCACAATGGAGCGCCGCGCCAAACTCACAACTTGCGAGGCAACTCCCATAGTCCACAGCATTAGTCACAATCGTGTTCGCCCCTAGCGACAACGTAGTCCGCATGGGGCACCTGCACGGAATTGGGCCGGAGTTTTCAGCAGGTTCGCTCAGTAGGTTTTGTGAACCATTGGGACGACTTACTGAGTACACGCCTGTTGATGGATTGAGCGCGCAGGATTCGTAACGAAAAATGCGCGGCGCCTGGCCGTAAACATAGCCTTCTTTGTACAACACGGGTGAGTAACCAACAAAGTAAGGGCAATAGTCGCCTTCTTGCAAATTCACTGTCGAACCGAATGCACCGCCGCTACTGTCCGGCTCGCACTGTTGCCTGACGCGTTGTGGCCCAGCCACCTGAACATTAACGGTGGACGATAAATAAGCGCTACATCCTCCAGCGTTACAACCACGAGCTTGATATGCGTAAGCCCCAAAATTTGGAAATATTGCAATACCAGTAGTCCCACTAAAGGGCGGCGCAGGCTGTAGAGGTGGCTGAATCCAATCGTAAGACGATGCATTACTGCACGTAATATCAATTCGCGCACTATCGTTTTGATTTATTGTCTGATCGGGCGTAATGGTACAAACCGGTACCGGTATTGCCGTAACCGTGACCGTCGCGGTCACGATCGGACTGCATGAACCTGGCCCATTACAACCGCGTGCTTGGTATGTGTATGTGCCTGCCGTTGGAAATAAGCCACCGCCACCCGTGCCGCTAAATGCTGGCGCACCGCCTGGATTCGTCCAATAAAAATCGTTTGCACCGTTGTTGCAGCTAAGCGCTAAATTACTAAAATTACCAGCTTGAATTGTTGTGGGTGATGCTGTGAGTGTGCAGACTGGTGATGGTTGAGTGATGGTTAGCGTTGCGCTTGCAGAGCCGGTATTGCCGCAGCTATTTGTAGCCGTGAATGTGCAGCTCGTTGTGCCAGCCGCCCATGCCGACGACCACGGCGCGTTGGTGAACGACGGAGGATTAGAACCAGAGAAAATATTATTGGCGCCACTGCAACTAATATCGGACGAGCTTAACGTCCCGCCGTTAAATGCCCACGACCAAAGCGCGGTAGCGCCAACAGTCATGGTTGTTGGTGATACCGACACCGAACCAGACACAGCGGGGCAAGAGCATGTTGGGGCAGTGACCGTCGGGCCGGATGTAATGGGGCAGGTTGCGGCTGTTGATGCAGTGTTTAGTGTTGCTGTTGTGCGGCCTTGCGTAACCGTTGTAAATCCCGCTGCACAGTTTGTGAGCGAGCCAACACACTGCGAACCGTTCCAGCTTGTACCGCCAGGGCAGGAGGATGCGGCTGGACAGGCAACAGCCGGAGGCGTAATGTTTACAAGCACCTGTGCCAACGGGCATACCTGACCAAAATTATCAGTAACCGTCGCGTATATCCATGAATTACCGGAAAAAGCTGTGCTCGTATTTATAGTACGATTTGCAATACCCGCGCCAGTTATACCGTCAAACAGTGGATCAACTGCGGCCACCCCAAGTTGCCAATTAGTTGATGCTATGCCTGTGGCGCTCGTTAGCGAGACACCAATAAACCAAACCCCCAGCGAACCTAAACCAGCTGCGCCAACGCTGCAATCGGTCGTAACGGCTTAGTCAAGCAGTGCGGTCGAGCCAACATTGTGTGGAAAGCACTAAACCGGTGAAGATCGAAGCCCGTACAATTTATCGCCGATGATCAGATACTCAACCCGCGCAAAAGCTCCACCCTTTTCATCTTTGAAACTGTAGGCTACCGCGGCGACGGTATCCCCCACTTTTGGGGTTGGGACTTTCCATGCATCAATCCGCGTCATCGGTGACAGCTCTATTGTCCAGTCGCCGCGTTTAGCGGGTAACTTCGCCGCCGTAAGAATTTTTGCGCCGTCCACCGATGCCGTTTGCGCAGGAATATTGCGTTTAGCAAGATCAGCGGGCAGCGTTGCATCTTTAGCCACAGTGATGATAATTTCAGCATGCGGGTTTTGCCACTTCACGGATTTAACCGTGCCGCCAATATACAGCGGCTGCGTTTCATCAAAACTAGACCAGCCATGATGCGCAAACAAGCGCTGACTGAGTGGCATGGAAACAAGTGCAGCTAATACTGGAAAAAATTGACGGCGATACATATGAATCTCCTAAACGTAAGCAATCCAGCGGCCGCAAGCAATTACCGCAATCCAGATGAGGATCGACAGTACTGCCTGCACTTTGGTGAGACGAGCGTTGACATCAATGGCGCCGCGCGCATGCAGAGCGGCCGCGTTAATGCCCGCGATAAAAATAAGGCAAATTTTTATCACGAAAGCTGGGTTATTAATCAACTCGCCCGCGCGCGTGACAAACATGGTCAAACCGGTGACGGCAACGAGAAAAAAGCCAGCAATAGTCCATGGGATGATGTGCCTTGCAAGCTGGTTCACATCAAAAATACGCATCATTCCGAGAATCCGCATATCGACAACCCACAAGGTACCGAAAACGAGCGCAATGCCGATAATATGCAGGATTTCAAGCGATGGATAAGCGTACGGATTGGTCTTAAGCCAAACGATAGGCGCCCACAGACTGAGGGCTTCTAGTGCACTAATGGGAATTGGGGTGGGCGGTGCCATATGGTGATTTTGGCATAGATTTTAGCGGGCGGTTATTTAACGCGGCTAACTGGATTTAGCCAGCGCAGTCGCTCTTGTCAACGAAGCTTCCACGGATACCAATATGGGCGTCCAAAACTTCATAATCCAAAGCACCTGTAAACGCCCTATTCCCCGAAAGGGGGTTACCTTCAGGTCGTTGGCCAGCTCCAGTCTGTAAAATTACGAAATTTTACCCTCAACCGGCGAACTAGGGCTACCCTGATAAATCTTCTTCGGCATGCGTCCAGCTAAAAACGCCTCGCGTCCGGCTAGCACGGCGTGGCGCATGGCTCGGGCCATTTGTACGGGATGATTTGCTTTGGCGATTGCGGTGTTCATTAGCACGCCGTCGCAGCCTAGCTCCATGGCGTAGGCGGCATCAGAGGCGGTACCGATGCCGGCGTCGACCAACACTGGCACTTTTACGCGGTCGATAATGATCTGCAAATTCCACGGGTTTAAGATGCCCATGCCGGAGCCGATTAGGGACGCTAAAGGCATTACCGCTACACAGCCGATGTCTTCTAACGCTTTGGCTTGAATAGGGTCATCGCTGCAGTAGACCATAACGTCGAAGCCGTCACGCACCAATTCTTTGGCGGCAATTAGGGTTTCTGGCATGTTGGGAAATAGCGTTTGATCGTCGGCTAATACTTCTAGCTTCACTAATTTATGTCCGTCTAACAGCTCGCGCGCTAAGCGCAGCGTGCGCACGGCATCTTGGGCGTTATAGCAGCCTGCGGTGTTAGGCAGAATCGTAAATTTATCCATCGGTAACACATCAAGCAAGTTTGGTTGCGACTTATCTTGGCCTAGGTTTACGCGGCGAATTGCGACAGTAACAATTTGTGCGCCCGATTCAGTGATGGCTTCGTGGGTCTGCGCAAAATCTTTGTATTTGCCGGTGCCGACTAGCAAGCGGGAGCTGTATTGCTTGCCGGCGATGGTAAATTGATCAGGTGTTGATATCATTTTATACGAGGCGTAAGGTGAAAAAACCTAAGTGGGTGCGGTGTGGCTTCCGCCCAAACCCGCAGATAAACACGCTAATTAACCACCGCCAACGGCAACGACAATTTCAATTTTATCGCCGTGCTTGATGACAGTTAAACTATGTTGACTTTTAGGCACAATGGCGCCGTTAAGTTCAACGGCAACGCGCGCTTTTGCCAGCCCGCGAATCGCCACTAGCGCTGAAATAGTGAAGGAGTCAGACATAATTTCTACAACAGCACCGTTTAGGGTAATTTGCACCATTTTAGGGTTTCGGTTGATCTACGTTTGGGGGAGCAATTTGGGGGCTATTGGGGGTGGCGTCTCGGTTTTGCGCAGCCTTTGGATCCGTGTCTGGCGCCAGAGGTATTTTTTTTCTCTTTTTGGGTACTGTAGATACAACAATTACCACAGCCAAAATCAACACAATAGATACTTCTAGTAAAAGCCAGTTCACAGCGCACCCAGAAAAACGTAAAGACTGCAGTATAAAGGCATTTTGGCTAGTTTTACACCGCTTTGTTAGGGCCGGCATCTAGTGGCATAGGTGGGTTTGTTATACTTGGGTTCCTCTATTTAGCCAAAGCTTCTATTTACCGCATGCAAAATTCACAGTCGCGCCACACAATACCATTTTTGAATCCTGCGCTACTGGCTACCGCTTGCCTCACCGCCATTTCATTGAGCGCCTGCTCCACAAAAAGCGACGCGCCGTCAAGGCACCCATCCACACTCGCAACAGCTGCAGTATGCGCACCCGTGATTGCCTGCGCGGAAGTGACAGCAGCGCCGGTGTGCCCTGCGCTTCAAAGTTGCCCGATAGTGGCAACGCCAACCGTTACGCCACCGGCGGTGTCGCAACAGCCGCAATTAATTGCCGAGCCGCAGCGTGGGAGTTTAGTGGCGAGTAGTTTCGCAGCCTTGCCCGATTGGGCTGACGACAATCCGAGTGATGCACTCAGCGCTTTTATACAGGGCTGCGCTATTTTAAATACCCAAACGGCCTGGCAAGATGTGTGTACCACGGCGCCACTAGCCACAAAAAACGAGAAAACCGCACGCCAATTTTTTGAAACCCGCTTCACCCCATACCGCGTGGTGAATGCAGATAATTCTGAAAACGGCCTAGTTACAGGCTATTACGAGCCATTGCTACGGGGTAGCCGGAAGAAAACCGCGCAATATCCCTATCCAATTTATGCTGTACCGCAAGATTTACTCACGGTTGACATGGCCGAGATGTATCCCGATTTGAAATTTAAGCGTCTACGTGGCCGCATTGTATCAACGCAAACTGGGTCAAAAGTAGTGCCCTATTTTGATCGTGCCGAAATTGAATCAGAACGCCAACCCTTACGCGGTTTGGAAATTGTTTACGTGGACGATGCTGTTGAATTATTTTTCCTGCAAATTCAAGGTTCGGGCCAAGTACAGCTAGAGGACGGCAGCAAAGTACGTGTTGGTTATGCGGACCAAAACGGCCATGCGTTTCGTTCTTTGGGTGGCGCGTTGATTCGCCGTGGCGAAATTAAAGCCGAGCGCGCATCGATGCAAGGCATTAAGGAGTGGGCGCGGCGCAATCCTAAAAAATTAACGGCGTTTATGAATCTAAACCCTAGCTATATTTTCTTTAAAGAATTACCCAACGCCGAGTCTGGCCCTATTGGCACTTTAGGCGTGCCGCTTACGTCTGAACGTTCCATCGCGGTAGATCAACGCGTCGTGCCACTTGGTGTACCGGTATTTTTAGCCACCACTTTTCCCAGCACCAAGCAAAGCTTGAATCGCCTGATGGTGGCACAAGATACCGGTGGCGCGATCAATGGCGGTGTCCGCGCTGATTTTTATTGGGGCTTTGGTGACGCCGCGGGCGCGCAGGCTGGAAAAATGAAACAACAGGGTAAGATGTGGGTGCTGTTGCCACGTGGCTATGACCCTGCAACAGCAACTGTTAGCCCAACGCGTGCGCAGTAATCTTACACAGTAATCTTACAAGGAGCATTAAATGACACTCGCCTATTGGTGCATTCTCATCGCCGCCCTCATGCCTTTTGCTGCAGTCGGTATCGCAAAAGTGAGTAAAAATTACGACAACAATAATCCCCGTGATTGGATTTTGACGCACGAAGGCCACAAAAAGCGCGCTTACCAAGCCCATTTAAACTGCTTTGAAGCCTTTCCGTTTTTCGCAGCGGCTGTTATTGTGGCGCACCTAGCGCATGCTTCACAGAGCACTATTGATTACCTCGCCGTTGCTTTCATCGCGCTGCGGGTTGTATACATTGGTCTCTATCTTGCTGATAGCGCCACGCTGCGCAGCTTGGTTTGGATGGGCGGCTTAGGCATTTGCATCGCGCTGTTTTTTGTTGCTGGTAGCGCCGCAAGGTAGAGCCAAGGTGGCGTAAAAGCCATGGCCCTGACGCCGCCAGGCCCCGCCAAACCGCCCACAGCGGATAAATTGCCG
>JANNXI010000026.1:0-3559 GCA_031409495.1 Betaproteobacteria bacterium | reverse complement strand
GGGGTGCTGCTCGTCCAGGTATTCAATGATGGCCATCGACTGCGAGAGCTTGAGGCCATCGACTTCAAGCAGCGGCACCAGGGCATCGGCAGCTAGCGCCGTGTAGGCTTCTTTTTTATGCTCTCCTTTGGCCAAATGCACAGGAATGTAGTCGTAATCCAAACCCTTGAGCGCCAGGGCAATACGAACGCGAAATGAAGCGGAAGATCGAAAGTAGGAGTGAAGTTTCATCACCAGAGCATAAACCTGAGCGACCGGCCTTTCAGCGTACTTCAATCATTTGCCTACAAACGCTACGCTTCTTTTGCGCATCGACGTATTAGGGTAGTTATGCATCGCAGCACAGGGCTAAAGCCAAATTAATACAGTAAGCTTCGCAGCGAAACAAACTGTATCAAAATTTTCAAAATAAGAGAGGCCAACCTTGACCTTAGCCATTGACGCTGCTCCATCATTAAACGGCACCACAAACCCCAACCAGCCTTGGAAAGCGGCTTACCTTGGTGCCGGTATCGCCCCAACACTGCCCGACTTGGCGCATCGATCACTTGCAGAGCTGGTTCAGACCAGCTGTGAAAAGTACGCCGGGCAAACTGCATTTACTTGTGTTGTGCCGAACGGTATGAATGGTTCGTTGAGCTTTGCCCAAGTCAATGAACGCTCTGACGCATTTGCCGCTTATTTACGAGACAGCCTCAAACTGCCGGCTGGCTCACGTGTTGCGGTGCAATTGCCCAACAGCCTGGGCTATCCGGTTGCGGCTTTTGGCGTTTTCAAAGCAGGCTGCGTGCTGGTGAATATCAACCCACTCTACACCGTGAGCGAGCTGGTGCATCAGTTGAACGACGCTGGCGTAACGACGCTGGTCATTGTGGACATGTTTGCGGGAAAACTTCCAGAAGTGATGCAGAAAACCGGTGTCAAGCATGTCGTCGTTGCAGCGGTCACTGAGTTCTTTCCGGCCATTCCAAACGCGATTGTGCGCAGTGTGCAAAAGGTATGGAACCAGGTGCTGCCGTCTATCGACGTACCGCATGTTCGGCTTAAAAAAGCATTGCAAATTGGAAGCAACACCCCTGCCGCTGGCAAGATCAAAGATTACTGGAAAAGTGTTCAGCCCAGCGATATTGCGGCCCTGCAATACACCGGCGGCACGACCGGCGTGAGCAAGGGTGCGGTACTGACTCACGGCAATTTACTGAACAACGTGAACCAAATGCTGGCCATGGGCGCAACGCATATGCAGCCCGGCAAAGAATGTGTTTTGACCGCCTTGCCGCTCTACCATATCTTTGCTTTTACCGCGAATTTGCTGGGCTTCCTGTCAATAGGTGCACGCAATATTTTGATCCCCAGCCCGAGGCCCATCGCCAATCTACAGCGCGCTGTTGAAAACTGTCCTCTGACCTGGATCACCGGTGTCAACACCCTCTTCAACGCGCTGCTCAATGAAGAGTGGTTTGCAGCCTACCCGCCCAAGCACCTTAAAGCCTCCATCGCCGGCGGCGCAGCTCTACATGGCGCAGTCGCTAAACGCTGGGTAGAAGTGACCAAAACGCCGATTGCGGAGGGTTATGGTTTGACCGAAACCTCGCCTGTGGTGAGTTTTAACCCGTTGCGCGGCACGCCACGGACTAACTCCATTGGTATTCCGGTACCGGGCACAAACATTCGCCTGGTAGACGAGCAACACAACGACGTGCCGATTGGCCAGCCCGGAGAAATTTGGGCAACTGGCCCGCAGGTGATGCAGGGCTATTGGCAAAGGCCAGAAGAAACTGCGCAGATTCTGCGCGATGGATGGCTGGCCACCGGCGATGTAGCGGTGATGGACGCTACCGGATTCATGCGCATTGTTGACCGCAAAAAAGACATGATTTTGGTGTCCGGCTTTAATGTGTACCCGAACGAAATTGAAGACGTGATTGCCAGAATGCCCAACGTGCTTGAAGTCGCGGTGGTGGGCGTGCCCGACAGCCGCAGCGGCGAAGCGGTGCGGGCTTACGTCGTGCAAAACCCGGAAGTGGCCAGCCCGCTAACTGAAAGCCAAGTCATTGCACATTGCCGCTTGCACCTGACGGACTACAAAATCCCCAAGTCCGTCAAGCTCAAAGACGAGCTGCCCAAAACACCCGTGGGTAAAGTCTTGCGCAAAGACTTGAAAGCCGAGGCAAAAGCAGAATTTTCCGTGGCTGCCTAAAACACCCGATTAAGCGCCGAACCACCGATATTTTTCAGGACAAAAAATTATGCTGACCGAACTAGAAACCAAGCTGCTGGGCGTGTTGATGATGGTGATCATGCTGGGGATGGGCGCGTCCCTGACGTGGCGCGACTTCATGCTGTCGTTTCGCAAGCCCAAGGGTATCTGGATTGGCCTGCTGTGCCAGTACGGTGTGATGCCGTTGCTGGGCTTCACGTTGGCGATGGTGTTAAGTTTGCCGCCTGCCTTGGCAATTGGCCTGATTTTGATGAGCTGTATGCCGGGCGGCACGACATCGAACATCTTTACCTACTTCAGCAAGGGCGTGCTGGCGCTGTCGATTGTGATGACCTGCGTCTCTACCCTGCTGGCGCTGGCGGCTGTACCGGCGCTGTTGGTGTTTTACCCAAAGCTGGCGGGTATTACTGGCGAGTTTCAAATCCCGGCAGCCAATGTGGCGCAGGTATTGGCCATCATGCTGATTCCCACCGTCATTGGAATGGTCGTGCGCAAGCTCAACGCCAACATTGGCGCGACGATTGAGATGATTGGCAGCGGCTTGGGCATCGTTGTGATTTTGTTTTTAATCGGTAGCTGGGTACCGCGCAACTACCAGTTGCTGCTGTCAACATCATGGACGGTTTACTTTGCTGTCATCGGGCTGGGTGTCTTTGGTATGGCTTTGGGGTACGCCACGTCAAGACTTTTCAAACAAGACAAAAACAGCGCACGCACCATTTCGCTGGAAATTGGTATTCAGAACGGCCCGCTTGCAGTACTGATCGTCACGTCCAGCTTGGCCGGAGTCTTGCAGCAAGAGGTGTTGTTGGTACCCGTGCTGTATTCACTGCTTATTGTTCTCATCAGCACTGCTGTCACGGTTTATTTCAGGCGTTTGGCAGACGCTGAGAACAAAGCCCGGGACAGGTTTAAAGAAGGTGCCCTCAAGGCAGCTTGAGCAAAATCGCCTGCGCGACTGCCAAAGGAGTTTGGCAAAGCTACGATGGGTCAGGTTTGAACATTCAGGAGATACACCATGACAACACTCACAACACTTAAAAACCACCAGGTCCGCTTGGCCAGCCGCCCCGTCGGCCTGCCTACCGCTGCCAACTGGAGCTTTACTGAAGAAGCCGTGCTAGAGCCCGGCCCCGGCGGCGTTTTGGTTAAAACGCGGTACCTGTCGCTCGACCCAGCCATGCGTGGCTGGATGAATGAGGGCAAAAGCTACATTCCGCCAGTTGAAATTGGGGCGGAGATGCGTGCTGGCGGTGTGGGTCAGGTCGTCGCATCTAACAACCCGGCCTTTGCCGTAGGCGACTACGTCAATGCTGGGCTGGACGTGCAGGAATATTG
>JANNXI010000025.1:0-2692 GCA_031409495.1 Betaproteobacteria bacterium | reverse complement strand
GGGTGGTAGTTACGCACAAGGGGCGCATTTTGGCCAACAACACTGGGTCTGCATTAATCTGCGCTGCGGTATAAGCAGCGCCATCCAACACAATATGGTCCGTAGCGTTATAAAACGAGAAATAGGTAGGTTCAGAAATATCAAGGGTTTCAACTACTACTTCGTCAGGCTCATTACCCAACGCACCGCGATAAACCACCTGCAAACTTACATCCACCGCATTAATGGGCAGTTGCTGGTCAAAAAAATCAAAATAGTAAGTGGTGTAAGCCGTATCAACCGAAACGGCACCAGTAATTTCCGCACCTGCCGCATCGCGCACGGCCGTACTCACAATAATTTCAGTTTCCGTAGTGCGGTTTGGGTTAACGTTATAAAGCAGTCCTCCGGGCAACTCACTTTCTAAATCTGGCGTGTAGTTTAGGTTGCGCTTAAAGCGCAGCACGGCCACCAAGCGGCCACCGGTCATGTTTTCTTGCACCACAGGGCCGGTGGCGCCGGGCACTGCGGTAGCAGGGGTGGCGTTTCTGAGTCGCAATTTAATGCGCTTAAAGCCGCTAAAGCCTGTTGCGTTTTGAACCACCGCTGCATTTTCACCAGAAAATAAAGCGTGATCTACCACGCTAAAAACACCCTCAGCCGGTGGGGTAATTTCTAACTTGCCCCGAAAAAATCGATTAATAAAGCCGGCTGAATAACCCACTGCGCGCGGCACCAGCAAACGTGCCTGTGCATCGTAGTTATAATAATTGAGGGTGTAGTTAGTTTCTGTTGAGTTTTGCGTTTTTAAAAACTGATCAAACGCGCCAATACTGCTCAGCGGCACATTCGGTTCGTTTTTAGTCGTATTGTAGGTGTCGGTTACCGTGCCGTTAAGCAGCGTAACTTTGCCAGTGATGGGCTCCCCAGCCATATTACGCAGGCTGACACCTTCCAATACGGTTGTCGTTAATCCGGCGCCGTCGCGCGCTGGCGCATCGTAATCGTTCCAAAATCCTTTTACGTTTTTAGCTGCCGTGTAAAAGCCGCGATTACTGTAGTTAGCTAGGCCTTTGCCCGTGGCGTTGTTAGCGTTTTTTGCAGGGCCAGTAGTGCCTGCTTGCATACTTACAGGCCCCGCAAAATATTCGCGATATTCACTGAGCACCACGGCTTCATAACTATCGTAATCGAGTAACGGCGCTTTGATATTGTAGGTTTTCAAACCGGGTGGGCCGGGTTCGGTCGGGTTAGCGGGGTTAGTGGGATTAGGGGGGGGCGATGGCGGAAGCAAGGCTTCCTTGGTAGAGAATTGCGGCAAATTTAATGTACGCGCTTTAAGGTATGCCTCAAAAAAACTATCATGTCCCAGCAAGCAAGGTGCATCTGGGCTCACTGGAAAAACACACCCTAAGCCCGCATGCATTTCATTACGCGTATGCTGTGGCTGCCCCATGTCTTGAATAAGATGCACCATATCGCCGAGCGTTCTAAACGTGGCGGCCCAATAGGCTTTACGTTCTAGGGTGCGCGTTTCAGCAGTGGTGGCGGCATTGGGGGCGATGACGTAGGCCGCAACATCGGTCATTGACCCTGTGGCTACCGATGCGCCGTTGCTGGTATTAATTTGTTTTAGCGTGAGCGCGCGCCATAGGGCTTCGCGGGCGTCTTTTAGCTGATAGTTATTTTTATTGCCCAATACGGTGGCGTTACTGTCCAATGCCCAGCTCGGCGCAGGCGCACCCACTATCGGCAGTCCTTTGTCATACACCGGATCGTAAAAATGCCCAAACACGCGACTGTAAACCGCTTCTGGGTCGTTATCTATCGCGTTGATGCCTTTTGTCTCAACGGTGTTGTCGTCCTCACGAATATTGCCGCGCATCATCCAGCCGGTAACGGTGAAGCGGGTGGGAAGTTTTAGGCTGATGTGGGGTAGTGGGCCAGGGGTGCCGTCCTTACCTGTGGGTCTTAGCTTAAATGCTTCAACTATTACCGTATCGTACTCAGATCTTTTGCGTTTTAGCAGGACGTTATTCGGCTTAAACCCCACGTATTCCGCACCAAACTCCTGTTCAATATCCAACAGCCCTAATTTTTTAAGCACCACGCTTTCGGCTGCGCCATTACCCAATTGCGATTTTTTTACTGCGCTACTGGTCATGGCAGCGTGGGTGTGGACGTCAAACGCGAGCGCAGAAGACGTAAATAAAATACCAATTGACGCAGCTACTAAGGTTTTTGCTAGTTTCGTTCGAGTGCTCATTTTTTTATTCCCCGCTTCTCAAATACTGTTATCGATTTTCTACGTTTACTTTCTAGGAAACTGCTTTCTGTCCTCTTCTTCTAGCCGCCGTTGTGGACCGTCCGGGCCGTCAACAATCATATGGAGGTCAAGCAGTGCTTGCGTTTCATCGATGCCACGCTTTGATCCATTAACCGCGCGCAGCATAGCGAGCCTGCGTTTATAAAACTCGATAGATCCCGTTACATCGGCGGGCGACATGGCGTACTCACATTTAACATCCCCGCTTACGTTGAATTGACTTTGCTGCGTCGGATCCACTTTTTCTAGCAGATGAATGATGTTGTAGTCTTTGGCGGCAGCGCCTACGCCTACGCGCCGCGTATCTCTGGTTGTCAGACCATCAGTTGAAGGAAATTTCTGCTCGACCATCCAATCGCTTTTTGCAAACAAATCAGGATTAGCGTA
>JANNXI010000024.1:0-19215 GCA_031409495.1 Betaproteobacteria bacterium | reverse complement strand
GCCGTGGATCACACCGATGCGGATGCCTGCCGCGAGTAGATTTCGCTCCAGATAAAACAAGGTGTGGCGGAAACTGGTAAACACTAGCAGCTTGTTGTTGTTGTTGTTGGGCAAGGTTTGCTTGTCGCTCACGATGGCGAGAAAAGCATCCAGCTTGGGATCAGCGGGATCGAGCATGCTTGCGGCTTGGCGCAGTTGTTCAATTTCGGCATGCAAACGGCCTACCGGCAAACCCTCTACCTCGTCCGTTTCATCGTCGTTAATTTCCGCCAGTTCAAGATCGTCCAGCTTGCCATCCAGCCATTGGTCTATGAAAGGCGCCAGCGCGTAAAGGCAACTGGCTGCCTGCCGACGCAAAGTGGAAAGCATAAACAGCACCGCTGTCTGCCCGTGGCTTTGTGCGAATATCTGTGCTGCTGTGGCGATTAACTGGTCGTGGAACCCTCGTTGTGCCTCGGTGAATGGTACGGAAACCGTTTCGGGTTTGCGGGTGGTGAAGTCGCCGATGTCGCGCCGCCGTGTGCGATTGATGAGGCTGTCAAAGGCAGAAAATCGGTCAATCTCTCGAACCAAGGCAACCCGTGTAGCCGGGCTGATTTCCGGTTCGGCAAGCGTATCCAGTACGCGCTGAAAATCTGGGGTTTCAATGAATGAAAAACAGCCTGCTGCCTTCTTCAATTCTGCCACTGCTTGTTGCTGACTATCTTTTGCCGCAGCGCGCAAATGGTTCGCCGCCGCATGAATATGAGGGTTAGGTTCAGCCATGAATTCAAAGCTGGCTTTATCTATCACCAGATCAGGTCGCAGCACATTAAGCAAGGTGAACAAATCCTGATTGCCCATCTGGATGGGCGTAGCGGTCATAAATACCACCGCCTCGGCGTGGTCGCAGAAAAATTTTACGCCTTGATGCCGCCAGGAATTGGCGTTGCGAATGTGATGCGCCTCATCCACGATAACTAGGTCGAAGCGCGGCGGCGGTGCAAGATCGCGCAATCCTTTGGCCGTCTTGCCGTGCTTTTTGGATTTGCCATTGAGCAAGGTATCGTCAAACAGGGAGAACGGCAGAATGGTGCGGCTATGTTGGCGCGGCCATTCGCCGTCGCGGTCAGTTTCGCGCAAGCAGTGGCGCATGGTCTCGCCATCCAGCTGAGTGAACTCTTCACCAAAACGTTTCATTTCGTAACGCCACTTGCCTTCGGCTACCAAAGGCTTGGGACAGATAATGAGCACGGATTGAATTTCGGATCGCGCTTGCAATTCTTTCAGAATCAGCCCCGCCTCGATGGTCTTGCCAACCCCTACATCGTCGGCAATTAGCAAGCGCGGACGATCCGCACGCAGCAGCTTGAGCACCGGACGGTACTGATAGGGCACAAAACGCACTCGCCCGGAATGCAATGAGTAAAGATTGGTGGAAGAAGGTGAATACAACAACGTAGAAGTAAGGCACGCGTGGAATTCTGCAAGCGGAATAGGCGTTCGGTCTTCCCGAGCGACTGGAATACTTTCAAGCTGGCTTGCGTAATAATTGACTGGTTTATTGTCTTCAAATACTTGGTAACGACACTCTCCAGCCACGACTGGCAATATCGAAAGTATTGGGAAAGTCTTGTCGCGGTTAGATTTGAGGCGAACCAACTGACCGGGTGCAAAGTCGCTTTGTGTAGCAGGCACTTGAGCCTCCCCTGTAATGACTGGCGTGGCCTGAGAATGTAGCGCATTAGTGATCGGCAAAGACTGGGCAAATACCGATTGCGGGGAAAGACGCTCCAGTTGCTGTTGTTTGTAATGGGCGATTTGAGTTAGCACCTCTTCGCTCACCCCAAACATTTTTGCCAAACGCGACAGGGTGTCCGCATCACGATGGGCATCATTCGGCTGTGCTTCGTTACCCGCTGCGTGTGCCCAACGGTTGCGTATAGTCTGCGCCTCTTTCAACCAGTTGCGACCTTCTTTCAGCCAGTTGTGCCGCGATGATAGTTCAAACCAATTTTGGTCTATCACCCGCAATAACGCAGCCAAATCCAGGCCGGAAAGATCCGTTATTCCTGATTTTTTCACGCGATCTTGCTGTTGGCCGGTAAGCACATCAAGCACATAAAGCTTCCACCAGTTATCCGAGAATTGCGGCAACCACTTACCCAGAAGATGGCGCGTTTCACTGGTGAGGGAATGTAATAGTTTTTCCACGTTGCCTTCGTTTGGGTTTGCTCATATTAGCACACGCACTGTGGCTACTTTTGGTATACTCTACCCCATCGTGTAACGCTAATCTAAGCGCAAGCACTTGATACCACACTGAAAAATCTCGAAAAGCTGGCAACACACCAGTTAGTTTTCGAGCAATCGCCACGCTGGATCCTGCTTAGGCACTCAAATATACGCTATGCACGTGCCATGCTGGTGACGTAATGTCACCCAAGAGCTAAATAAATGACTATTGAATTGCCCCGCGAATTTGCAGGTTTGCCGTCAGACTTCTTGGCTTAAGCGTCCCCCTTAAAGCACTCTACTTACCGCATTCTTTCTATGGCAATTTTTAACGCGCGATGACCATCAGCGATTTTGTCAAAAACCACATTTTAATATCACCATAACCTAAAATAAGTATGTATCCAGACCGCGTTTTATCCGGCATGCGCGCCACCGGCCGTCTCCACCTTGGCCATTATCATGGCGCCCTAAAAAATTGGGTGAAGTTACAGCACGAGCATCCCTGCTTTTTCTTTGTCGCCGATTGTCACGCGCTCACCACGCACTATGAAACACCGGATGTCATCGAAGAAAATGTTTATGACATGGTCGTAGACTGGATTGCAGCGGGTATCGACCCTGCGCAAGCTACTTTGTTTGCCCAATCAAAAGTGCCGCAGCATGCCGAACTCACCCTATTGCTGTCATTTTTCACGCCGCTAGCATGGCTTGAGCGCGTACCGACTTACAAGGACCAAATCGAAAAATTAGCTGAACGTGGTCGCGATTTATCTACCTACGGCTTCTTAGGCTATCCACTGATGCAGGCTGCCGATATTTTGATTTATCGCGCCAATATGGTGCCAGTGGGCGAAGACCAAGTTTCGCATGTGGAGCTCACGCGCGAAGTAGCGCGACGTTTTAATCACTTGTTTGGACGCGAAAAAGGCTTTGAAGAGAAGGCTGAAGCCGCAATAAAAAAAATGGGCTCCAAAAAAGCCAAACTCTATAACGAGTTGCGCACGCGCTACCAGCAAAATGGCGATGACGCCGCACTTGAAGCGGCAAGAGAATTATTAGCCGATGTGCAAAACCTAGCGATGGGCGATAGGGAGCGGCTGTTTGGCTTTTTAGAAGGCGGCGGTAAAGTACTATTGCCAGAACCACAGGCAGTACTTACGCCGACATCACGCTTAGTGGGCTTAGATGGACAAAAAATGTCTAAAAGCTACGGCAACACGATTGACCTGCGCGACCCACCAGAGACAGTGACCGAAAAAATCCGCAAAATGCCAACTGACCCAGCGCGCGTTCGCCGCACTGATCCTGGTAATCCTGAAAAATGCTCGGTGTGGAAATTACATGAGGTTTACACCAGCACCGATGTCCGTACCTGGGTACAAAAGGGTTGCGTATCGGCAGGTATTGGCTGCCTTGAATGTAAGCAGCCCGTGATTGATGCAGTGATTGCCGAATTAGCGCCAATGCGTGAACGCGCAGCGCCCTTTGAAGAGGATCCGACGCTAGTGAAAAACATTCTCGCCGACGGCTGTGAGCGCGCGCGCGATGTTGCGGAAGACACCATGCGTACCGTGCGTGGTGCCATGGGTTTAAATTACTCTTAATATGTTCACATCAGCATCTTTGCAAAAAAGCATTGCAAGCACTTCTGTTGCGCTTATCGCTGTTTTAAGCATAGCGCTTGCAGGCTGCGCCAACACTGCTCAAAGAAGCCCTGAAATAGCGCATCTCGAGACAATTTCTCAATCACAAGTCGCGACAATACCAACCGGTAAATCAAGTTTTATGCATCGCGATGCGATGGGCCGCGACATTAGAGTGTTTAGCTATAAGCCCGAGAGCTTTAGCCGAGACGCCGCCATTTGGTTCACCATGCATGGTCTGCATCGCGATGCCGAAAAAGCAAGGGATGAATGGTTAACGGCGGCGGACCAAAACGGCTTGCTCATTTTGGCACCGGAGTTCTCGGAAGCTAATTTTCCAAAAAGTGCAGACTACACGCTTGGCAAAGTCACCGGCGATGATTTCAGTCGATCAAACTATGCGGCAATTGAGCATATTTTCGATTCCGCGGTAGCGGCAACATCAAGCAATGAAAAGTCTTACAGCATTTTTGGCCATTCAGCGGGCGGTCAGTTTGTGCAAAAAATGCTGTTGCTCATGCCAAAACTACGCGTAAATTTTGCAATTTCTGCAAACCCGGGATGGTATGTATTACCAACCTGTACTGAAGTTGCGGGTGAAGCCGCGGCGTTTCCGTATTCGTTTGCTCAGGGGCCTTACAGCATAGAAAAATGCCCTGCCGCACTGGCACGCGGCCTTTCACGCAACGTGCTGCTAATGCTGGGTGCTGAAGACTGGGACGCAACGCACCCGCAACTATCTAAAACCGCTGGTGCGATGCTTCAAGGCGCCAACCGCTTTGACCGTGGCATTTTCTTTATGGAAAAAATGCGCAGAGCCAGCGAAGTCCAACAAAAGAACCATACGTGGCGCGTTCAAGTGGTACCGGGCGTAGGCCACAACGCCAGCGAAATGGCGCAGTCTGCAATTTTCCTTACATATCGAACGTCGCGCCGCCGCTAAACAAGCGGGCAGCGGAAAATGGGCTGAAGCCACTTGCGAATTACGTGCTAAGAACGCGCACCGAACCACCGCCGACGAGCCACCAATATTTTTTGCATGCACCTAATTATTAATCCATGACACTCGAACTTGTTATTGACAACACTATCTTGAACGCGCCATCTCCAGCAGATGGTGCAACGCTTGCAACTGACAAAATCGAAGCACCGTTTGGGCGTATTAAGGGCGAGGCTATCGCTCAGTTTCCGACAGATTTGTTTATTCCTCCAGATGCGCTAAGCGTATTTTTGGACGCGTTTGAGGGCCCACTTGATCTGCTGCTCTATTTAATTCGCAAGCACTCTCTCGACGTTATTGACATCCCCATGGCCGAATTAACGCGGCAATACATGGTTTATGTAGAGGCGATGGAAACATCGCAGCTAGAATTGGCAGGTGAGTATTTGCTCATGGCGGCATTGCTAATTGAAATAAAGTCACGCATGCTGCTGCCGCGGCCGCCACGAGATAACGAGGTGGAAGCGCTGGATCCGCGCGCCGAATTGGTGCGCCGCTTGCTGGAATACGAGCGCATGAAGGCGGCCGCGGCCGAGCTTGATCGCATTCCGCAAAAGGGCCGTGATTTTAGCTTAGTGGACGTACTGATTGAAAAGAGTCTGGTTCGCCGCGTACCGACGGTATTAGTCGCCGACTTATCAGAAGCATGGCGGCAAATATTGTCGCGCGCCAAGGCAAACAAAAAGCACCATATTGGACGTGAAGAGCTTTCTGTACGGGCGCACATGAGTCGCGTATTGCGCAGCCTGCAAAACACCGACGGTTACGTGTCGTTTGAGAGCCTGTTCGACATCAACCAGGGTGTGGCCGTGCTCGTTGTGAGCTTTTTAGCGGTACTAGAATTAGCCCGGGAATCGCTAATTCACATCGCGCAATCTGAACCCTACGCACCTATTTATGTGCGGGTGGCTACCCAAAGCACGGTGGAATCAGAGCGGCGCATTCAGCCCGGTATTTTGGCCGATAGTGAATTTTATGAAACCGCAGACGAGCTACAACAATTAGCGCTAGAGCAATCGCACGAAGCTGTAACCGACACCGTGAACACCGCCACACCAGACACCACCAGCTAGCATTTTTATTTTTTACCCCATTTATTTAGACCATGACGCAATCCAATAACAATAGTGCCGCATCTCTTGGCCATGTCGATGTGACGCCTGAGCCTGCCAATACTAACCAAGAACAAGCTAAAGATGCCCAAAATACGGGTACCTCCGAGGCATCAATAGGTACTACATCACCGACTGAAGCCACATCAATTGCCATGAGAGATGGCATCGATAACGATTCAACGAATGAGATAGCAGAAATTGCCGCCAACGGTCCAATTGAAATTGCCGACGCCAAACGTGTTCTTGAAGCCGCGTTGTTAGCCGCTAACGAAGCGATGCAAATCAACGAACTGCGTCGCTTATTTGACGGCCAAATTAATGGCGACACCTTGCGTATTATGCTTGATGAGTTAAAACTTGAATGGCAGGGCCGATCGGTTGAATTAAATTTAGTTGCTGGCGGTTATCGCTTTCGTGTCAAGCCCCAGTACCAGCGCTATTTAGATAAACTTAGCCATGATAAGCCGCCAAAATACTCGCGCGCCGTGATGGAAACCCTGGCCATTATTGCCTACCGCCAACCCGTAACACGTGCCGATATCGAGGATGTGCGCGGAGTCCAAGTTTCACCCCACATTTTAAAAGTGTTAGAAGATCGCGGCTGGGTTGAAGAAATTGGCCACAAAGAAGTTGTCGGTCGTCCCGCGCTATTCGCCACCACGAAACACTTCCTAGATGACCTAAATTTGCGCACCTTGGAAGAATTACCACCGCTGCACGAACTGCAATCAACGCTTGAAAATCCGCACAATGCAGTAAGCCTCATGGGTGCGCTTGAACTGACCCCAATGGCACCGACGCAGCATTATGTTGATGAAGTGCCACGGGATGCGTCAGTAATGCATTTTGATGCTGGAATAGATACATCTGAACCTACCGAGGATAGCGTTATCGATCCACCTAGTGCTGCAGCAGAACCTTCGGTGCCAACACCCCAAGTATTAGCCACAGACTTGGCAGCCACCGACCTAGCAGCCGCCGCACCTGAATCCAACGATGCAAGCGGCGCAAGTGCTGCCGAAGATAACCACGCCAAATTAGACCCAATCGACACGCCCGCAATTGAAGAGGATAAAAAATCATGGTAGTTCGCCGCTCAGTAATACTTAAACCTGCCCGTGGCTATGTCGACGGCAAATATATCGGTGAAGTAAGAGAATCAATCTCTGGCGTGGACGATACCAAGCGACGCGGCAATAAAAACGGCAACACCACCAAGCCAACTGGTAAACGTGGGCAAGGCGGCCAAGCAGGGACCGGCGGGCGCAGGAGTGGCGCCAGTGGTAACGCTGGTGGCGGAAACGTGGGCGACCGCGCTGATAATTTTGGCAACACTATCGCACCCCCGCAAAATAAGCGCGGCGGTGGTCGCACCGGCGACAAACGTGGTGGCGCTGCAGGTGGCGTTGGCAGAACAGGTGCTGGCGGTCGACGCAAACCAAGCGGCGGGCAAGCCGACGGCAACGTGTTGGGGCAACCTTTTGATCCTCGCGCAGGTGCGGCTAACGGCAATTCAACTGGCGGTAATCGCCAACGTGGCGCTGGTGGCGGTGGAAATGCTGGCAACACCGGCAATCGCCCTCCTCGCACCAGCAATCGCGAAGGCGGGCGCGCTGATGGGCGCAGCAGCAATCGTGGCCCAAAACCAGACCGCAATGCAGCAAATGCGGGCAATGGCGAAACAATGGGTGTCAGCGTTGATGGTAATTCGGGCGTGCCACAACTAGCGGGCGGCCCAGAACGTCCGCCCAACAGTCGCGGCAGAAGCAACAGCCCGCGTCGTGGCCCGCGCCAAGATCGCGGCCCTCGCCCGCCGCGGCTAGCAAACGACGCCGGTGACACTGCACAGCCAACGTTTAACGCCGACGGTAGCGCCGCACCGGCAACCGGGGAAGCCCGTCCGCCGCGCGAACCCGGTGAATCGAGGGAACCAAGAGAACAACGCGGTCTGCGTCGTGGCCGCACGCGCACACAAAGCACGCGAGGTGGGCAAAGACCGCCGCGTGAACAAAGCCCAATTATCGGTGAAGACGGTAATGTGATTTCCGCAGCGGAACGTCCACCGCGCCTAAATTCAGATGGCACGCCGCGTATCGATCGCGGCACAAATAGCAATCGCCGTGGCCGTAATCCGCGTCAAGGGCGCAACGACCGAAGCGGGCAAAATCGCAACCAAAATCCGCGTGAACAAAAAGAACCGCGTGATTCGCAAGACGTGCAAATTGAAGAGCGCTTCTTTGTACCTCAAGTTAAGCTAGCCATCGGCGTAGACGGCGAAGCCATTATTGGCAGCGATGGCAATAATGTGCGCGCTAAAAATCGTCAACCTCCTGCGAGTAGCAATGCCCGCAAAAACCGCGGCGGTAAGAAAACGCCATTCCGCCAATCAGCGCCTCGTGCACCGGCAGGCCCGATTGATGAAGACAACATCGGCAATATGGTGGGCAACCCTTCCTCGCGTGGCAATCGCTTCGCAACGCCCTCTGAAATTACTGATCAGCGCCGGCAATCTGAAGAAACAAAATCGGGCCAATTTGCCGAAGCCATTGCCACCAAGCAAGTGGTTAAGCGTGAACGTCTTCATAAGATCATGGCGCAATCTGGCCTAGGTTCGCGCCGCGACATGGAACTGATGATTACCGCTGGCCGCATTATGGTGAACGGTATCGTCGCTGGTGCTGGCACCCAAGTATCTGAAGGCGATGTGGTCATGGTCGATCAGCGCCCGATACGCCTACGTTTCACAGCAGAAATCCCACGCGTGATGCTCTATCACAAGCCTGATGGTGAGATTGTGACTACTAATGATCCGGGTAACCGCATCACCGTATTCGATAATTTGCCCCGCGTTGAAAGTGGTAAATGGATTGCGATTGGCAGACTTGATATCAGCACCTCTGGTCTACTTATTTTCACCACCAATGGCGAATTAGCCAACCGCATGATGCATCCGCGCTTTGAAGTAGAGCGCGAATATGCCGTGCGTATTTTAGGTGAGCTCACCCAAGAACAAACGCAAACCCTACTCGATGGCGTGCGTATTGACGATGCCGCCATTGCGGCGGCTCGTGCCCGCGCTGGACTACCGGCCTACGATGACGAAGACGCTGACGATTTGGATGAAAACAGCGAACACGAAAAAGACAATTTGTCTGCCGCCGATCGCCCTGCCCGCTTCGACTCCATCGAAGCCCGTGGCGGTGACGGTGCCAACCATTGGTATCAGGTGGTCATCAAAGAAGGTCGTAACCGCGAAGTGCGCAAAATGTTTGAATCACAAGGCTTAATCGTCTCGCGCCTATTGCGCACGCGCTTCGGCAAAATCGAGCTACCGCCAAGATTGGGTCGCGGCAAAATGGTTGAGCTAGAAGCTGGACAAGTCAAAGCGCTACTTAATTGGGCGGGTGTAAAAATTGAAGGCATAACCGATGGTGTCGGCAATAACAAAGGCCGAGATCGCAACCCACGTGAAGGCGCTAAAGCCGGTGAAGCCAGAGAACCACGCGAAGCCCAGAGTGCCAAACCTCAACGTGAGCCGCGGGAGCAAAAAGAGCCACGCGAGCCACGTGAACAAAGGGAATCACGTCCACAACGTGAAGCGCGCCCACCGCGCAACGACCAATCCTCGCGCGCCGCAAAAAATACCGACGAGGTCGAAATATTGAGCGGCGCTCCGCCGGTGTTACCTGCTGGCGCTGATTTTTCTGACGATTTTGAAATCCCAGATTCCATGCCTGTTAAAGCGCCAGCTAAAAAGCCGAGAAGCTCAAAAGTAAAGGCTTTCCAAACTGTCGCAGCACCTGAAGCGCTTGCTGTACCAGTGGCTAGTGGAACGATAGAAGCACCCGCAACTATCGAAACTGACGCTGACGCAAAACCAAAAGCTGCTAAGCGTGCACCACGGACGAGCAACAAAACCAAGACCGGCGCCGAGGTAGAAACAACAGCTGATGTGCCTCCGCCCACAGCACCAGAAGCACCAGTGCTGACTGCAAAAGCGAAGCCAGCCGCAAAACGCGCTAAAGCGCCTGCTGCCGATCTAGTTGCCACTGCCGTAGCCAAACCAGCGTCGCGTGCGAAAAAGCCAAAAGCGGAGGCCGCCAAAGCTGCCGAAGCAAACGGCAACCTCGCAAAGGACAGCCCGAAGTCTGCAGCAGAAATTGATCATAGCGATGACGACATTGGTAATCGCTAGTCAGATCAAGTAGAAATTTGCATCGTTTAAAGTGCCTGTAGATGCCCTAAAGTAGGGCTTCTTCAGGCATTAATACACCTGCCGTAGCCCAGCTCTCGCTGCTTTTTGCGACAGCCGGGCTACGATACTGGCTACCGCGCGAGTAAAAATCAGCATGTTGTCTGTCCGCCGGTTAAAAGTACGAGCAGCCATCGACGATGGAGACCTCTGCGCCACAGTCGTTTTTTTGCAAAATCCCACTTTCACTTCGCACGGATTGCGAAGCGCATCCGTTTTTTCGAATTGACCGCTAATTTTAGGGTTCAAACACCCCGTTTTTACCGCTTTACCGGGCGCTTTGCCCCGCATTTGTAACCTCATCGGCGCTGCGGACGGACTACTCCCCTCGTCGGCTCGATTAAACAAATTTTGTTTGCCGCCTTAAGCAGGTTGTAGCACATCGCCTTCATCGTAAACTGCCCTTGCACTTTATCCAGTCCAAAGTAGCTCGCACGGATAAACTGGAAACGACGCTTTACGGTGCCGAAGGCTTGTTCTACGATCCAACGCGTTTTGCTCATGATCTTGTTGGCGCTATGCTGCCGTTTCGACAAGGGCTTGTGCTTGTTGGCTCTATGCATCAAGCCACTCTTTATGCCCCGACTGTGCAAGTGCGCGCGGTTGTCTTTGCTGCTAAAGCCTTTGTCGGCGTAGGTGCGTTGTGGCTGGTAGTCAATGCCTGCTAGTGTGGGGGCTAAGTGTTGAAACTCACTTTCATTGGCGGGTCGGCTGTGGGTGGCGCGGATATAGCCGTCTTGTCCATCCACCGCGGCGTAGCTGCGATAGCCGAAGGTGCTGCGTTTGCCCTTCTTCAACCAGGTGGCGTCGGTATCGGCGCTTAAGCGCGTGGTGCTGCTGGGTGTTACGGCCGTGTTGGTGTTGGTGTTGGTGTTGGTGTTGGCATTCTGGGATGGCGGTTGGTTTTGCGTTTGGTTGTCGTCATGCTCGATGATGTGCTCGCCTCTGGGACGGGCGGCGGAGACGATGAGGGTGGCGTCGATGATGGCCGCTGGTGCGTTTTTAACCATCAGTCCGTGCCCTTGGAGTTGGGCGTTAACTTGCTTAAGTAGACCTTCTAGTTTGCCTGCATGAATGAGTTTGTTGCGAAAGCGGCACAGCGTGGTTTCATCGGGAATAGGGTCATTCAGTGATAGCTGGCAAAACTGTAAAAAGTCGATGCGTACGGTAAGCGCTTCTTCTAACTTGGGATCCGATAGGCTGTGCCATTGGCCTAGCAAGATGGCTTTGAACATCATGACGGGGTCGAACGGTGTTTGCCCACCTTGGTGGTTTGGGCTGTCTTTGCGTTTTGGAGAGGCCGCTAGCTTTGACATTGATAGCGCGTGGCGACGTTGATCGCGTTTATGTAGGTCTGATAGTGCGGGGCGTAGGCTTTCCCAGTCGATGAGGGCGTCTACTTTGCTGAGCGCACTTTGCTTGTTGATGCGCTGTGCGAGTTCAAGGCTGGCGAAGCTTTGTTGTTTGCTCATGGCTATGGGAGGCGATGTTATTTAACGATAATTATTTGACCATAGCCGTTGTTGCGCGTTCTTGGTTTGCGTGGATTTATTTCTTAGTTGTGCAGAGGTCTCAATTAGTTTACGCAGTTAGTTGCGCTTCTAACAGCAGTGCAACAGCTTCGGCAAAGCCTGCGCCGCCCCGCCCTTTGGCGATGTAGGCAGGTTGGTGCGGCAGCAGGTGCGCCATGTCCGCTACGTTTGCCACGCCGATGGCGTTGGGGAAAAATTCAAACATTGGCGCATCGTTAGGCGAATCGCCTAAAAATAGGCAGCGATCACGTTCAGCTTGTAGGTCAAATTTAAGAACACGCTGCGCGAATATTTTAGTGGTGCTTAATTTATCGTAATCACCAAACCAGCCGTTAACGTGGATTGAGCTAATTTTGGCTTGCAAGCCTGCAGCAAGCATCATGGTGTGGATTTGGGCTACGGCAGATTCTGACACGCGCGGCACGTCTTCACAAAAATCGATCGCGATGTCGGCTTCTCGATAGGCTTGGTCTGACGCCATGGCGCAGCCGGGAACAGCTTGCAAAATATGGGCGGCAATTTGCGCCATCTGCGTGCGGCGTGCAATACGGGTAGCGGCATCGGCTAAAAAGTGCTGAACACATTTTTTAGCTCTTGCATCGAAGTAAAAATAGAAGGCACCATTTTCGCCCACCACGCCGTTTACCGGCCACATGCGGGCGATGTGATCGCACCAACCGGCTGGCCGCCCGGTGATTGCTGCGGTGGTGATGCTGTGGCGTTTAAGTGCTTCTAACGCGCTGTAAGCGTGTGCAGTAAGACGGCCATCGGTGGTTAGGGTATCGTCGATATCAAAAAATACGGTGTGTATTTTTTGTAAGGTGGCGGCGGGGATAGTGCTTAGGGCTTGCACAAAACGCCTAGCCAATCAACGCCGGGACACGCTGCACAATAAACGCGGCCGCTTGCTCGCGCGCCTGCGCGTCCATGTGCAAGCCGCACTTAGTTCGCCGCCACAAAATATCTTCTGGTGTGCGCGCCCATTCGTAGCGGATGACGTAATCAATTTCGCGTTCACAAAGCAAATTATGGCCTTGGCCAAATTTAGCACCGAGATCGTTCAACCCTTTAGCGTCCCCTAGCACCGCCTTCACACGCGAGCCGTGCCGGGCGCATAGTGCCGCTATAAAATCACTGGGGATGCCCGTAAATAGGCGCTGTACAGCCATCGTGTGCGCGCCTAAACTTTCAATATCACCGCCGGGCAAGGTCGCTGTGTGCGTCCATGCGGACTTCATGTTGGAAAAGTAAGGCGCTAAATCTTGAAGCGCGTGTTCGGCCAAGCGACGATAAGTGGTGATCTTGCCGCCGTAGACCGATAGCAGCGGCAGGGCATCATTTTGCGCATCGAGTTTTAGCACGTAATCGCGCGTAATTTCGGATGGATTATCGCTGCCGTCGTCATATAGCGGGCGCACACCGGCGTAACTTGAAACGATGTCGCTAGTTTTTAGCGGCGCGCTTAAATAACGATTCACCGCGCGGAGCAAATAATCAGTTTCAGCGGGCGTGATAACAGCGCCCTCCTCCACCGTGTTGATGGCCAAATCGGTCGTGCCGATAAGCGAAAATTCACCGCGATACGGAATGATAAACACCACACGTTCGTCGTCGTTTTGCAAAATATAAGCGTGGGGCTGTTGATGCACGCGCGGCACGATGATGTGGCTGCCTTTTACTAACTTTACGCCTGTTTTGGCGATCGCTTGGCGGTCAGTTTCAACTAAAGATTGCTTGAGCCATAGCGCTACCCACGGCCCTGCGGCGTTGACGATACCGCCCGCGTTTATTTGTGTATTAGCGCCATCGAAGCCGTTTGACTTTAGAGTGAGTTGCCACGTTTTGTTGGCCCCCTCGCTCGCTCGCGCGGCACCTACGCATTGGGTGCGGGTGAACACTTTGGCACCACCAGCTTGAGCGGCAACGGCGTTTAGAATAGTGAGTCGCGAATCATCTACTTGCGCGTCGGAATACAGGAAGCCGCGCACGTAATCGGCCTTTAACGCGGCGCTGTATTGCGGATGTGGAAAGTTAAGCCCGCGTGATTTCGGCAACGTTGTGCGGCCGCCAATATTGTCATACATCCACAAGCCGCAGCGAATCATCCACGCCGGGCGCATGGAGCGATCGTGCGGCAGCACAAATTCAAGCGGCGCGATTAAATGTGGGGCGGCGCGCAGCAGCACTTCGCGCTCTTGCAGCGCTTCGCGCACGAGACGAAATTCATACTGCTCTAAATAGCGCAAGCCGCCATGGATGAGCTTTGAACTCCATGAGCTAGTGGCGCCAGCTAAATCCTGTTGCTCGATTAGCGCGACTTTCAAACCACGCCCTACCGCATCGCGAGCGATGCCGCAGCCGTTAATGCCGCCGCCAATAATTGCAAGGTCGAACATTTCAGCCATGATGAAATTTGTCTAACCACAGCACCGCAAAAGCTGTTTTAGTATCCAGAATTGTGCCCGCGCCCACCATGGCGACCGCTTCTTTTAAACGCATGGGGAAGCAGGTTAAAAATTCGCCCTCATCTAATTTTCGACCAACAAAAGTTAAGTCTTTAGCCACATAAAGTTCGATGGTTTCATTAGAATAACCAATGCCCGGATGCAGCGTGGTGGCGTGTTGCCATAGCATGGCTTCATACCCTGCTTCTTCGCGCAACTCACGCTTGGCCGTGGCCAGCGGCGCTTCACCGGCATCTATTTTGCCAGCGGGTAGCTCAATGTAGTGCTGACCTTTTGGGTGCCGATACTGGTATTCAAACAAAAGCGTGTCGGCATCCAAAAACGGCGCGATGAGCGAGGCACCCGGATGTAACACGTATTCCCGCGTGGATTCTTTGCCATCGGGTAGGCGCACCACATCGCGTTGTACGCGAATAAGCTTACCGGTAAGTAGGCGCTCGGAACTTAGTGTGTGCTCGGTGTAATCAACACTGGCTAGAGACGCTAAGGATGCCGTTTTGCTTGGGTTTTCCATTAGCGCGGCACCTTCGTTTTTAGTGTTATTGAAATCTACTAAAGCGTACGATTTATAGCCGCCATGCACGCACTAAGTAACGCACCGGGGAACAACCCAAACACTAAAATAGTCAGCGCATTGACGCTCAATAATGCGTGCATACCGCTAGTGCCTTCGATGGGATGGTTATCCGTAGGCTCATCAAAATACATAAGCTTAATGATGCGCAAATAGTAAAATGCGCCAATCACACTCATGAGTACGGCAAATACTACCACCCATAAAAAGCCTGCTGCTAATGCGGCTTCTAGCACTGCTAATTTCGCGAAGAAGCCGGCAGTTAAAGGTATTCCAGCCAATGACACCGCGACAATCAACATCAAAAACGCAACCCAAGGCGAGCGTTTGTTTAGGCCTTTAAGGTCTACCAATTCATCGGCTTCAAAACCGGTGCGAGTCAGCAGCAAAATCACCCCGAATGAAGCCAACGCGGTAATAGTGTAAGTAATCACGTAAAACATGCTTGCCGCATAGCCTTCGCGCGAGGCCGCCAAAATACCAAGCAGTAAGAAGCCCATATGCGAAATAGTGGAATAAGCCAACATGCGTTTTAAGTTGGTTTGCGCGATCGCAACTAAGTTGCCAAGGCCAATCGACAACACCGCCAAAATCACCAACATGCCCTGCCAATCGCCGGAAGCACCGCCCAATCCATCGGCAACAATTCGCATCACAAAGCCGAAAGCCGCAATCTTAGGCGCGGAACCGATGAACAAGGTGATCGGCGTTGGCGCCCCGTGATACACGTCTGGAACCCACATATGAAACGGCACCACACCTAATTTGAATGCTAGGCCCGCAATAATAAACACCACGCCAAAGCTGACTAATGGATCCTTGGCTTGACTAAAAGCAATGACCTTAGCAATGCGGCTAATATCGAGCGAGCCACCTGTTGCGCCATAAATCATCGACATGCCGTAAAGCAACAAGCCTGACGCCAACGCGCCCAAAATAAAATACTTCATCGCCGCTTCTGTTGAGACTGCGCTATCGCGGTTGATAGCAACTAGGGCATAGCTTGAAAGCGCTAACAACTCCAAGCCTAAATACAATGGCACAAAATTATTGGCAGATACCATCAACATCATGCCCAGCGTTGCAAATAACAGCAATGCGACAAATTCAGTGGTAAAAATATTGCGGGCGACCATGTAAGCGCGGCTGTAAACCAACACCACCGCCATCGACAGCAACATCGCCACTTTAAGCATGGTAGACATGCCATCCACGACAAACATATTGCTGAACGCGTATTGCGGACCAAGTTGCTTGGCAGGCAACATGAGTCCAGCGCTTTGCGCTTGATTACCCGTGATGACCAACACCGCTGTGATGGCAAAAATAATCACGCCCGCAAGCGTTAAGCGCGTATCGCGGCCGTGCGATGGCATGAACAAATCGCCCACTAACAGCAAGCAAGCAGCGGCCAAAAGAAACATCTCTGGGTAGGCGAGACCCGCATTGAGGGTTGCAAATGAGGAAGCGACGGTATTCATTATTTCAGCTTTCCAATTTGTACATGGGTAATCAGCGCTTCTACTGTTGTATGCATCGTCGTGGCAATAAGATCAGGATACAAACCCATCGCCAATACGGCGACAGCCAAGATGGTGAGCATAGTTATTTCTCTTGGCGTGATGTCAGTTAAGCCCCGCACGTCGTCATTGGCTATATCACCAAACACCACGCGCTTAACCATCCACAACGAGTACGCTGCGCCTAAAATTAGCGTGGTAGCGGCGGCGGCGGCGATCCAGAAGTTAACCCGAACGGCGCCCAAAATAACCATAAATTCGCCCACAAAACCGGACGTACCCGGCAGGCCTGAATTTGCCATCGCAAAAAACACGGCAAAAAACGCAAACTTCGGCATAGTGTTTATGACGCCACCATAGGCTGAAATTTCACGGGAATGTACGCGGTCATACAACACGCCGATGCACAGGAACATAGCGGCCGAAATAAAGCCGTGAGAAATCATTTGTAGCAATGCGCCTTCCCAACCCTGTGCATTGAACAAGAAAAAGCCCAAGGTAACAAAACCCATGTGCGAGATGGATGAATAAGCCACCAGCTTCTTCATATCGCTTTGCGCCAACGCCACAAAACCGATGTAGATCACGGCGATGAGCGACAACGCAATCATGAATGTTTGCATTGCCACTGCTCCATCTGGCGTGATGGACATATTGAATCGCAAAAAGCCGTAAGCGCCGATTTTCAAAGTGATAGCCGCCAACACCACCGAACCGCCCGTGGGTGCTTCTACGTGCGCGTCCGGTAACCACGTATGCACCGGCCACATCGGGACTTTTACGGCAAACGAAGCGAAGAAAGCGAAGAACAAAATGATCTGTACGTCACGCGCAATGTATACCGTCTTGTAATCAGCAAGATCAAAACTACCGCCGGTAATATTGTATAAATAAATAATGGCGGCTAACATCAGCAGCGATCCGAGCAGGGTGTACAAGAAAAACTTAACCGCCGCATACACACGATTAGGCCCGCCCCAAATACCGATAATCAAGAACATCGGAATGAGCATGGCTTCAAAAAACACGTAGAACAAAATGGCGTCAGTGGCCGCAAACACGCCGTTAATGAGGCCCGACATAATTAAAAACGCTGCTAAGTATTGCGATGTTTTGGTTTGAATAACCTGCCATGAAGCAATAATAACCAGCACCGTCGTGAAGCTGTTGAGCAAAATGAACAACATAGAAATGCCGTCCACACCCAAGGCGTAATGCACATTAAACCGCGCCACCCATTCAATGCGCTCTACAAACTGCATCGCGGCGGTGCCGTTATCAAAACGCGTCCACAGTGGAATGGTGACGGCAAACGAAGCAAGGCTGCCGACCAACGCTAAAATGCGCGCCATGCCCTTTTGGCTATCGCGGTGCATAAACAACACCAAGATGCCGAAGGCGATGGGTAACCAAATGCTAAAGCTTAGTAAATACTTGATAATCATGTTTTTGTTCGCATGTTTTCGTTCAATTTTTCGTTTTTGAAGCTGACTGAAGTACGCGGCTTGTGGCCAGAGTTTTTAGATACGTTAAAACGGCCGTAGCTTGAAGAAAAGAATGCTCAGCAACGCAAACACGCCAATAATCATCGTGAAGGCGTACGTATACACATAGCCGGACTGCACACGGCGCGCGACGCCAGAGAACCAGCCGATTACCTTAGCGGTACCGTTTACAAATATGCCGTCGATAATGGTTTTATCACCGAAGTTCCAGAGGAACTTGCCAAGCTTCAAAGCGCCTGCTGCAAAGACCACTTCGTTAAATTTATCGAGATAATATTTGTTGTCGAGCAGCTTATAGATGAAATTAAACTTTTCCTTCAACATCGCTGGAATATCAGGCCGCTTCAAGTAAAAGAAAGCCGCCAAACCAACGCCCGCGGCCGCTAACCAAAATGGCAAGGTGGTAAAGCCGTGCAAGCCCATCGCCAATGCGTTGGTAAAGTGATCGCGGAAATGTGCCATTGAATCGTGCACTGGCAACACTTTAATTGCATCAGCGAAGTAGGTGCCAACAACTAGCGGCTTGATCGTCAAGTAACCAATTACGGCAGAAGGAATCGCCAGCAACACCAGCGGCACGGTAACCACCCACGGGCTTTCGTGCGGGTTTGCCTGATGCTTGGTATCCCCGCCGTGATGGCCATGATCCGCATGAGCGTCATGATCATCATGCCCATGATGCGCATCTGGGTTTTGATCGTAACGCTCTTTACCGTGGAAGACCATGAAATACATGCGGAAGGAATAAAACGCCGTCACAAATACGCCTGCGATCACCGCAAAATACGCAAATCCGGAACCTGGAATAGTGCTGGCGCGTACCGCATCAATAATCGAGTCTTTAGAATAGAAGCCCGACAAAAACGGTGTGCCGATAAGCGCTAACGAACCGATGAGTGACGTGATCCACGTGACTTTCATATACTTGCGCAAGCCGCCCATATAGCGCATGTCTTGATTGTGATGACAACCCATGATGACCGAGCCAGCGCCTAAGAACAACAACGCTTTGAAGAACGCGTGCGTCATTAAGTGGAACATGGCTACTGAATACGCCGACGCGCCCAATGCCACTGTCATATAGCCTAGCTGCGATAGCGTTGAGTACGCCACCACTCGTTTAATATCAGTCTGGATAATGCCCAAGAAGCCCATAAATAGGGCTGTTATAGCTCCTATGACTAATATAAATGACAGTGCTGTGGTGCTTAATTCAAACACCGGCGACATCCGCGCCACCATGAAAATACCTGCGGTCACCATCGTTGCGGCATGGATAAGGGCAGAAATTGGCGTAGGGCCTTCCATTGAATCTGGTAGCCACACATGCAGCGGAAACTGCGCTGATTTACCCATTGCGCCGATAAATAAGCAAATACAAATCACGGTGAT
>JANNXI010000023.1:0-4307 GCA_031409495.1 Betaproteobacteria bacterium | reverse complement strand
GCATAATCGACACCGATGCCGACGCCGAGAGCTACCACGGTCAATGTATTTACCTTGAGGCCAATGCCAAGTTTAACCATCAGTGCCTCGCCGAGCGCAGTGACAAGCACGAGTGGCAACACGATACAAAGCGCTGCAAGTGGGTTTTTGAAACTAATCAAACACATAACAAAAACCGCCGCATACACCATATACATAATCGGTTTTTCAAGCTTTGCAACTTCTTCGTTTGTCGCCGCCATCACCCCGACATTGCCAGTAGCAAGCCGGAAATTAATATTGTCGCTTGGTGTGAATTCGCCGCCTTCACCTTCGGCCTTTTTGTTTGCCGCAATGGCCGCATCAAGCTTGTCTTTAAACTTCACATCGAAAAGGTTGTTGTCCTTTCTAAACAACTTCACTGCAGCGACAACCCGCGCAATGGTGTCTGACCGATGGTCATCGGTAAAGATCATCATGGGCATCGCGGTGCAAGTGGTTTCGTTTAATAAACCAGTATCAGTCTCGACGCTTCTGAACGCAGTTGCCATGTTTGCGGGCTGGCGTGGCAAGGAGCGCCAGCGCAAGCTGCCGTAATTATTCGCGGCCCACACCTGTTTACCGACATCTACCATCGTTACCACTTTAGTAACGCCTTCGACGTTACGCATATGCCAGGCAAAGCGGTCAAAGGTATCCATCGCCTTAAAGCTGGACGCACAGGCGTTGGGCTCAACCTCGGCGATCACGTTGATAATGTCTATGCCCAACGCAAATTTATTAGTAATTACGTCGGCATCACGGTTATAACGTGCATCTGGAAATAGTTCGGCGACTCCTTTTTGCGCATCGCCAATCATCATTTTATGGCCATAATTGTTGGCGGCCAAATATGTCACAGCACCAATTGCAATAATGATTGCCGCTGGCACCGGCTTGCTAAATGTGGCCATCACTTCCCAAATGCGGTCAAATTTGGTGAGCTGACGCAATCGAAAGCCGCGTTTTTTCTCTAAATTATTTAAGTTTGTGTAACTGAGCAACACGGGAAGTAAAATAAGGTTGGTAAAAACAATAATGCCAACGCCTACCGTCGCCGTAACCGCTAACTCAAAAATAATACGAATTGGAATCACTAAAATCGCAGCAAAGCCAATGCAGCCAGCGATTAAAGCCACCGAACCAGGCACTAATAGCGAACGAAATGCCTTAATGGCCGCTTCATAGGCCGGAATGCCTGTGCGGTGCGATAGTTCTTCCATCGTGCCTTCTTCCAGGCCACCGAAGAATATTTGCCCGCGAAATCGATTGATCATTTGCTCGCCATGGCTTACACCGATCGCAAAAATCAAGAATGGCGTTAAAATGTTCATGGGATCGATACCAAAACCCATGAGTCGCAATGCACCGAGCATCCATATGACGGCGACTAAGGCAGCAAGCACAGTAAGCGAAGCCAGCTTCACACTGGTTGAGTAAATGAACAGTAATAGCCAAGTAAACAGTACAGTCACGATAAAAAACAACACGACCGACTTAGCGCCCTTCGCGATGTCGTCAACGATTTTAGTAAAACCAATGATTCGGACTTCCACATTACCTTTCTCGTAGGTTGCACGAATAACTTCAAGCTTAGTTGCAATCTGTTGATAGTTTAGTTGTTTACCGTCCGCGCTTATTTCCGGAACCAATTCCGCTTGAACCATTGCCCCAGTGAAATCCTTCGCAACCAAGCGACCGATGATTCCACTAAGCTCAATGTTTCGCTTTAAAATCGAATACTGCTCTGGGGTCGGATCGAACCCCGAGGACATCGACGGGAATGGTTCGGGGAAACGTGCAGGCCAAACGTTATCTGCCTCAAAACCTTCTTCAGTGACAATCAAATAACGCTGATTCGGCGTAAAAATAGAGCGCGTCCGGGATTGATCGACGCCAAGCCCCTGTTCGTCCGCAACTGTACTAATGGCTTCGCTTACGCCTTCAAGCGCTGTCAGGTACTCTTTATTAAAAATATCGCCGTTTTTTGCCATAACAGCGATTAGAATTCGATTGGTACCGCCAAACTCTTTTTCATAATCGAGAAAGGTTTGCATGTACTCATGCTTCACCGGCAATTGTTTTCTGAATCCAGCATCAATTTCTAATTTAGCTGTTTCAAATATCATCAACACAGTAATAATAGCGAAGATTGCGAGCATAACCCCCCGCTTACCGAAAATTACTTTTTCAAGCCAAGGGTAGCCTGGGTGATTAGGATTCGAAGGACCGGCCATAGTTATTCTCGCTATTTTATTTTGGGCTGTACGCTAAAATGCCATTTTCACCAACTACAGTGAAATCGCTCTCACCGCGCTGCACGACGCCACCTAACACCCCGCCATCGCTAAACGTGAACGCTTTAAGGGCGCTGGAGTCCGGCGACTTGGTTAAAAAAGTTCCACGCGCACCGACCAAAACCGCTCTTCCACCTTTGACAGCAATAGCGCCGAACAGTGATGCGTCAGTATTAGTTTCTAATTTTGACCAATTGCTACCTAAATCGGTGGTTGCATAGGCGTTACCGCTCAAGCCGTAGGCAATAATACTGTCATCATCCAGTACCACCGCGCCGAATAAAGGCCCAGCGTAAGGAAACTGTATTTTTGCCCAAGTTTTCCCTAAATCCTGGGATCGAAAGGCAGCACCAGTTTCGCCCACAATGAGCAGGCCGTCTTGGCTTTGCACAATAGCATTGAGATGTGGCGGCGTTTCATCAATACCAATATCGTCACTAGCAAGGCCTTCGTCGTCCGCCACGACCGCGGCTACAGCACCAGGGGAATCAACCATTCGTGCGGTAATGCTGCCATCAAGCCATGTTTCTCCACCGTCGGATGTAGTGAGCATCTTTCCTTCCGCACCCACAGCAAAGCCGGTCACGTCATCAACAAAGAGGATGTCCAGTAGTGGCCCTAGTGCTTCGCTGTTAACGTTTTGGCGCGACCAGCTCGAGCCACCGTCCGCACTGTGCAATATCACTTCCTCATGCCCAACGGCCCAGAGATTTGCGCCGCGCACGAAGACATTGGTCAATAGTGAGCGAGTTGGAACCGGCAATTGCACCCAATCTGTGTAATTGCTCGTCTTTAAAATATGGCCACGCTCTCCTACAGTAACAGCACCGGTATCAGTCGCTACGATGTCAGTCAACAGTGCTTTGGCAACGATACTTGGAACCAATATTTCGGCGTCCTGAATGGCCGGATCATAATCTGCTGCCAGCAGTGACACAGGCATCGCACACAGACAAAGCAGCTGAAGCAGCGCCCCATATCTAAGATTAAATTTTAAGGAATTACTCGATGGGGGCATACAGTTGCACTCCGATTTAAAGTGGGAAAATCACCCAACGATTAAAATACCAGCCTTCGCATGCTTATAATGAAAGCCAAGCGAAAATGAAAATATAAAAACAAACCGTCAAAAAAACAATAAAAAAGGGACGCAACTATTTAAAGCTGCGCCCCTTTATTGATTCGAGATTAGCGAACTCCGCGCGTTCGCAGAGCTTGTGGTGAGAATTTATCCGGCGAAGTTACGTAAGAAAAATCATTCACTGGATCGTTATTATCCAAGCCGTTCGCAATGTAACGTCCAGATTTGAGGTCGTAGTGGACTTCAACGGTAGACCAAATCAACGGCTGATCGTAATAGTTAACCGTATGCGCGAGCGAAACACGCCAAATAGCACCCGCTGCGTCATAGTGATCGGTCGCTAAAATCTGCCAGCTGTCTTCATCGACATAGAAAGTTCGACGTTTATTAATGTGACGTTGGCCAGCCCGCAATGTCGCCTCTACTACCCACACTCGGTGCAGTTCATATCGCGCGTAATTTGGGTTTAAATGCCCTGCCTTGGCCAGATCGTTGTAATTTACGCCCGTAGCATGAAGCTTATACGAATTGTAAGGCATGTAATATTCGGCCTTACCTACGAGTTTCCAATCGTATCGATCCATGGCACCATTAAACATATCCGCCATGTCGTTTGTACGTAATCCATCCGATGCCGTACCAGGATTATCGTAACCTACGTTTGGTGCCTTACGAACACGGCGCTGGCCAGGGTTATAAACCCAAGCTTGCCTTGGTGTTGCCGCTTGATTCAAAGTTTCATGAACTAACAGCGCATTTCCTGCAAGTCGCGCTGGCGATTCAACCAACTGAAAAAAGTACTGAAGAATGTTATTGGTATCTTTGATTGTGTTGCCTTGCTTCCAGTAAAGGCCGAGAGACTCTTCGCGGATACGAATAAGCGTGAATTGCCCGGTTGCCGTTGGAGTCAC
>JANNXI010000022.1:0-70009 GCA_031409495.1 Betaproteobacteria bacterium | reverse complement strand
AAAACAAAATACTTATTTGCGTGTAAAGCGCACTTGAAATACTATACAACATCAGCATATAGCTTCAACACCTAAAGTAACTTCTCAAGATTCTGCACCTAATTTATTCAATTCGCAAGCAATTATGGCTCTATTGGACATCTTAACGTTCCCCGATCCTCGTCTGGAACGCATCGCTTTGCCCATCAAACTTATTGATGACAAAGTAAAAAAACTGGTCGACGACATGGCAGACACCATGTACAGCGCCCAAGGTATAGGCTTGGCTGCCACGCAAGTAGGCGAGCTAAAGCGCGTCTTGGTGATGGATATTTCGGAGGAAAAAAACCAACTCCGTGTATTCATTAACCCTGAAATTTTGCGTAAAGAGGGGACCGCAGTAGCTGAAGAAGGCTGCTTGTCGGTACCAGGCATTTATGACAAAGTTGAACGCGCTGAAACCGTCATGGTTACTGCGCTTGATCGCGATGGCCAACGGTTTACGCTAAACGCCTCGGGTTTGTTGGCTGTATGTATACAACATGAGGTTGATCATTTGGATGGCAAAGTATTCGTTGAATACTTATCGCCGCTCAAAGCCAATCGCATCAAAAATAAAATGGTAAAACGCCAGCGAGAAGTAGATCGCGAAGCTGAATTGGCGGCGCCACGACGTCGAATGGTATCAGCCCGAGCATAAGGTTCTTGTTGTGCGCCAGATAATAAAAAACGCCGATCCTAGAATGGTCGGCGTTTTTGTTTTTTATGTTGGCGCGCATAGCTCGACACTAAGTTAGATGAAAGCGTTGAAATGAAGCTAATTTTTGCTGGAACCCCTACCTTCGCTGCTACAGCACTTGGCGCGCTTGCTGCTGCAGGGCATGAGATCGCCTTGGTGCTTACCCAACCGGATAAGCCCGCGAATAGGGGCTTAAGGCTTACCGCATCGGCCGTGGCCGACGTCGCAACAAGCTTTAATTTACGTGTTGAAAAACCCGCGTCGCTAAAAAACAGTGATGCACAATCCATGTTGCGCGAGGTGGGTGCTGATGCGATGATTGTTGCGGCCTACGGCCTAATTTTGCCGCAGGCCGTGCTCGATATTCCGCGCTTTGGCTGCATTAATATTCACGGCTCAATTTTGCCGCGCTGGCGTGGTGCAGCTCCTGTGCAACGCGCGATAGAAGCCGGTGATACTGAAACCGGCATCACCATTATGCAAATGGATGCGGGTTTAGACACTGGTGCTATTTTGCAAATTAGTCGCCTGCCAATATTGGCTGAAGACACCAGCACCAGTTTGTTTGAAAAACTTACAACCTTAGGTGCACTGGCAGTTGTGGATGCCCTAGCGCGTTGGCCGCTCGACAGCACACCGCAAACTGATGCCGGTACGAGTTATGCAAAAAAAATACTAAAGACCGAAGCGCGAATAGACTTTTCTCAGTCGGCGATTGTTTTAGAACGTAGATTGCGCGCCTTCGATCCTTTTCCAGGTTGTGAGATGCACTTTACGTTAAATGGCGAAGCGCAACTGCTAAAGATATGGCGAGCGCGTGCCGAAAGCACCGTATTAGCTGGTTTTAAGCCAGGGCAAATCTGTAACATAAACGCCACAACGCTTGCGATTCAGTGCGGTGACGGTCAGCTAAATCTCGATATTGTGCAAAAAGCGGGCGGAAAACGGCTCGCAATCGCCCAATATTTGCAACAAACACCGCTACAATTGGGGATGCAGTTTTAGCCACGGTTGTGCATGTAAAGTGACCTAACTTCGATTTTAAAGAGAGTTTTATGAATTTTTTAGACCCCGCATTTATAGCGGCCTTCATCGCCATCGTAGGTTTTGATATCATTTTGTCGGGCGATAATGCTGTCGTCATCGCCATGGCCACTCGTAATTTAAAAGGCAAAGAGCGTACCCGCGCCGTCTTGTGGGGTTCGGCAGCGGCGATTATTATGCGGGTGATTTTTACCCTATTTGCCGTGAAGTTGCTGGGCTTTCCCTACTTAAAAATCGTTGGGGCAGTATTATTGCTGTGGATTGGTATTAAGTTAATGGTGCCGGACGACGGTGAGGAAGAAATCGCTGGCCAATCAGGCTTGTTTGCGGCCATCAAAACGATATTAATTGCCGATTTAGTGATGAGTATTGATAACGTTGTGGCGGTGGCCGCTGCCGCTGACGCAGCGCCGGAACAATATAAAGTGTTGCTATTGTTTTTAGGCTTGGCAATTTCGATTCCGCTCATCATATTTTCAAGCGCGATTTTGCTTAAATTGATGGACCGCTATCCAGTTATTGTCGTGATTGGCGCAGCTTTGTTGGGCATCGTGGCGGGGCAGATGCTGGTATCTGATCCGGTAACGGTTGGCTGGGTAAAGCAAAATGCGCCGTGGTTGCGCTATGCCGTACCGATTGTTGGCGCGATTTTTGTGGTGGGGTTGGGTAAATACTTAGCGAAGCGAGCCGAGTTAGTAGCTCCCAAGGCACCGTAGTCAAAAAACATTAATAAACCTTGAAAACGCCCGGTATTCGGGCGTTTTCAGCTTTCAACTTACCTTACCCTACTTTGGTCATATTGCAGTGAAGGCACCCTATTTCAGGGCGTCTACAGGCATTTATTGCACTTTCTGGGAAACGGCTAAAATCCTGCCAACTTACGAATTCGCAAGCTTGGCCAAAAGCTTCTCATGCACACCACCAAAACCACCGTTGCTCATCACCACAATATGATCGTTGGGCTGTGACATTTCAACAATCGCTTTAACCATCGCGTCTAAATCAACAAAAATACCGGTTTTGGTACCAATCGGCTGCATCGCAGCGGCCACATCCCAGCCGAGATTATTAGCGTAAACAAAAACCGTATTCGCGTCCCGCAAACTATCGGGTAACAACGCGCTCAATACCCCTTGTTTCATGGTGTTGCTGCGCGGCTCTAAAACGGCATAAATGCGCCCAGCGTCGCCAATTTTGCGACGTAAACCATTTAAAGTGGTGGCGATGGCCGTGGGATGATGCGCAAAATCATCATAAACCGTCACCCCCCGCGCAACGCCGCGCACCTGCATGCGTCTTGCTACACCTTGAAAGTTATTCAGCGCATCGACGGCCACCTTAGCGGGCACACCAGCATGACGGGCTGCCGCTATTGCCGCTAAAGCGTTCATGGTGTTGTGCGTACCGGTGAGTTCCCAACTGATGGTGCCGAAGTTTTTTTGCGCCATTTCAGCGCCTTGGTATAAAACGTCAAACTGGCCTTCCTGACGTTGTCCAAATCCTGAATCTCCACCGCGCTTAAAGTCCCAAACGTGCCCTGGGCCGAAGCGCTCGATAGCTGTCCAGCAACCGCGTTTAATGGCGGTTTCTAAATGAGCATCCGTGCCGTTAGACACGATCAAACCGTTAGCAGGAACAGTCCGCACTAAATGGTGAAACTGCGTTTGAATGGCTTCAATATTCGGGAAAATATCGGCGTGATCGTATTCCAGATTGTTCAAAATAGCAGTGCGCGGGCGATAGTGCACAAACTTTGAGCGCTTATCAAAAAAAGCAGTGTCGTATTCATCCGCCTCAATCACAAAAAACGGCGAATCACCCAGTGGCGCGCGTGCTGACACCCCAAAATTACCTGGCACACCACCGATTAAAAACCCCGGCCCCACGCCCGCAAAATCCAAAATATGCGCCAACATCGAGCTTGTCGTGGTTTTACCATGCGTTCCCGCTACGGCCAATACCCAACGCCCGCGCAACACATTTTCACCCAACCACTGTGGGCCTGACGTATACGGTAAGCCGCGATTTAGGATTTCTTCCACAATCGGTTTACCACGCGACATCGCATTACCTACTACGTATAAATCAGCCTTAAACATATCTAGTTGCTCAGCGTCAAAACCTTGGTGCAAGCCAATACCTAGTGCTTCTAGCTGGTTTGACATCGGCGGATACACATTCGCATCGCACCCTGTCACCGTATGCCCCGCCTGTTTGGCCAAGGCCGCCAAACCACCCATAAACGTGCCGCAAATACCTAAAATATGAATATGCATCTTGAGCTTAAGCCTTAAAAATAAAATAAACCGCACCCAGCAAACACAACCCCGCCCACAAGTAATTTAGCCGCAATGCCCCAACTGACTAAAGCCGCAATAATCAAAGGCTTTGCCGACCCATTTTTCAAGTGCCCGTATCAAGCGAATGTCATAAAGATGTTCGAGGCCGTTAGCTTCAAACTTGTCAGACTGGTAGTTTGTGTGGGTGACATGATCATGATTGTCGATAACTGAACAACAGTGCGAAAACAATAGTTTACGCCAAAGCACCGTTAACGCGAATTTACGTATAAATGAATGCCTGAAGACGCCCTATTTACAGGCATCTTCAGCCATTTATTTTAGTATGAAAGCCGACACTAAATATATCGTAGTCATCACTGCGTAAACCTAGCGAAAAATAGCTGTGACTGCAGCACAACAGGTGTTCCTATTTTGCCCCGCGGTACACGTAATGGTATTGTGTTTTTGCTTAATTGGTAGCAAAGTGGAGGTTTATTGGTATCTTTTTGGTATTTTGTTTATGCCGAAGTGATTCTTGCCACATCAGTGCACTTAATATTTCGAGGCGTTTACATGAAACTCATCCATAAGCCCCTACATGTCGCGGTTATCGCTGCTTTAGTCTCACTAAGTGCGCCCGTTTATGCGCAGACGGTTGCGCCCACAGCAGCGCCTACAGCGGCCGAAGTTGCCGCCGCGGCTAAAAAAGCCGCTTCCCAAAGTATTGATCAAGTCGTGGTGACCGGAATTCGCGCATCGCTTGAAAAATCATTAGAAGTTAAGCGCAATTCCAGCGCCAATGTGGAAGTAATCACGGCCGAAGATGTTGGTAAGATGCCGGACAAAAATATCGCAGATTCTTTGCAGCGCTTGGTCGGCGTGGCCGTACGTACCGATTACGACGAAGCTGAAAAAGTATCTTTGCGCGGCACTAACCCCGATATGTCCTTGATTTTATTCAACGGCCATACCGTCAGCGGTGGTGATTGGTATGTGGCTGACCAAGGCTCCAGTAGTCGCAGCACCTCACTGAGCTTAATGCCCTCATCGGTCTTAAACCAAGCGTTAGTGTATAAAACATCGCAAGCCAATATTGTCGACGGTGGCTTGGCTGGCACTATCAACGTTACTACGCGCAAGCCGCTGGATCAGAAAGCCAAACTTACGGGCCAAGTTAGTTTGGGCGCTACTTATGCCACCTTGCCTGATAAAACCTCACCAAATTTAAATGGTAGTTTTAATTGGAAAAATGATGCCAATACGTTTGGCGTCATTGGTCAAGCTTTTTCTGAAAAACGCTATATGCGTCGCGATTCCGTCTCGCGCTTGGCCTACGGCACTAGCAGTGGTTGGGGTGAGATTAATACCGCCACCATGCTGGGAATTACCGATGCCTCACTTGCAGGCACCGGCCTAAAAGCGGCTGATTTAAACGGTGTACGCTTGCCTGGAAGTTTAAGCTCGGAGTTTGTAGAGGGCGTGCGTGACCGCATCGGTGGTATGGTTTCCGCGCAATACCGTCCCAATGGTCAGTTCGATGTGACGTTAACGGGCTTTCATTCGTCCATGAATGCCAATAATTTTGGTCGTTTAACGTCCGGTGCTATTTACAGCATGTTGTTAGGTAAAAATGAACCATTCGGTGCGACAACGGCAACCGCTGCTAACACGTCTTCTAACGGGGCGCGGGTATTTGCTTCTATCCGAAACCCCGTCATCATCAACACCACGAGTAATTACGGCTTTCCGTTAAGAGTACTAAAAAGTGCTGAAATTGTTTTTGCTGATGGCGTAACGCCGCAGTATGTAGGCAATTCTGAAGGCTTTTATCGTGATGGGGCGAACGCCACCAGTGGCTTTTGGGATCTTGATACTAAATATCGCGTAAACGACAGCTGGGTGATTAATGGCTTATTTAGCTCTACCCGAGGTGCTGGTATCACTGCGCTTGACCAAGGCGCTACTTTTGCCCGTTATGGCACCGGAATCTCTTACGCTTTAAATGGCTTAGATAAAGCACCAGACGTTGCCTATCGTGGCGCGGGTAGCAACCAACCGGGGCTAAACCCTGACGGTAGCGGCTACCGCTTGATTAATCGCGGTGCATCTAGTGTGCGCAGCATCGACCGTGAAGATAGCTTAGCACTTGACTCCACGTATACACAAACCTGGGGAGTACTTGCCAGCGTACAAGCGGGTTGGCGCTTTGCCGACCATAAACGCGACCTTAAGCGTTGGGCACCCTCATTACGCGTAGCTGCACTAGGGGCGGCGCCCACCGGCGGCTATTCAAATTACCCAAGTAATTTTGGTAGCGGCTTAAATGGTAACAACTGGGATAATTCAGGCTTCTTCTTAAACTCAGATGGGCTAAAAGAGTTTATTTCATCCCAATTTAAAACGACTAGTCCCGAGTGGGAGCGGCGGGTAGTTGGTGAAATTGATATTCGCGAGCGCCAAACTGCCGCCTTCGTGATGCAAAATTTAGAGGGCAATAATTGGTCAGGCAATATTGGCCTACGCTTTGTAAAAACCCAAGTAAACGCCAACATCGTCACCCCAGTGAGGACCGGTTTATGCCCAAAAATAGAGCCGGGACAAACCATTGTGCCGTGTGCGGCAGTGCCTGAAGCCATCAACACCGCAGGCGATGGTTCGCAATACTATGACGGCGTTGCGTTCAATCCTTTGCTCGGTGCGGTATATCGCAAAACACCGACCGATCGTGTGTTTAATGATGCGTTACCCAGCTTAAATTTGCGCTTTGAACTACCAAAAGACATGCTGGTACGGGTTGGGCTAAGCCGCAGTATTGGCCGACAAAACTATAACGTACTCGGCGCAGGATTTACCAGCCCAGTTTGTGATGTGACTGGTTGCAGTGTTACCGGGCCTAACCCCGACTTAAAACCATTGCACGCTAACAATGCCGATTTATCGTGGGCTTGGTATTTTGCCAAACGCTCGCTCGCACAAGTAAATCTATTTAGTTCAAAAATTGACGGCTACGTAAAAACCGGCGCAAACCGGCAAGAAACCTCTGTTGAATTAGTTGATCCAGCCGATAACGTGGTGAAAAGCTTTTTCGTTAATTCATCATCCCAGCAAGGTGCAAAAATTAGCGGCGTGGAGTTATCGTACGAACAACCAATTTGGGGTGGCTTTGGCGCCCAAGCTAACTGGAGCCGTGCTAAAACCAAAGTAGATGATGGCAGACCAATGACGGGCGCATCCGAATATGCCGCTAACGTGACGGGCTACTTTGAAAACGACGGCTTTAGCGCCAGACTTTCCTATAACTACCGTGGCAAATACGTCGCCAGCAGCACCGCGCCAGCGCCAACCGCAAATAGCCAAGGCAATAGCGTTATCTTAGGGGTAGTGCAGCCGGTAGCACTAACTTGGGCGGCTCCGGTATCAAACGTGGCGTTATCACTTAACTACCGCTTCAATAAAAACCTAAGATTCTCCTTCGACGCCACGAACCTGCTAAACCCCGTCCGTGCACAGTATCGGTATTCGGAAGACGAACAACAGAAGTTAGACGTAAGCGGTCGACAGTATTACTTTAGTGCGAAGTATAGTTTTTAGAGTTCGAAAAGTTTCAGCTGTAAAAAAGGCCCTAGTCAGACGACTTGGGCTTTTTTGCGTCAAAAACAAGAGTTAGAATTTCACAACGCTAATTGTTTCAAACGCGCTTCAGGGATTAGTTACCGAGTAGTCATTGTTAATCGCCACCTACCCTGTTCAAGGTAGTTCGTACAACTAAAACTGCTTGGTCGGCCGCAATACAAGTGCTACCATATTCACCAATATTGATTATTTGGAGCCAAGATGACGCCTTTCATTAATGTATTCGCCAACCTCGCTGCTGTTTTCTCAACCGCATTGCTGTTTTCTAGCGTATCTTTCGCCGCCATTATCAATCTTGCCCCCGGCGGTAATCTCAATTTAGCGATAGAACAGGCCGCCGTTGGCGACACGATCTTACTAGCGCCAGGTACGTATACGCCGCAAACTACGCCCTATCTTGCTAATCCAGTTTTAGCCCAAGCTTTTTGGATTACCAAAAACATCACTATCCGCGGTACCGGCGGTGCGGCAGCCACCATCTTGAGCTCTAACGGTGGTTATGAATATGCTGTGCAGTTCCGACCGATTAATTATTTGGCTAATAATACGTCTAATATTTCTAATCCATCTGGCGCCGTATTGGAGGGGGTAACAGTAAATTCTGGGCGTGGTGGTATTGCCGTATTTGATCCTGCAAATGATCTGCCTACAGCAATTAGAAACATCCAAATTCGTAACTCAATCGTTAATGCCGACGGTAATAATGTCAATAATGAGCATGCCGTGCTACTGCAATTAGTAGAAGATTGCGTCATTGACGGTGTTATCGTAAATAAGGGCGCGGCAAGTAATTTTAATATTGCAGGTGGCACCAGAAATACGCTAATGAACTCCACCGCAAACTTTGTTCGCAACAATCATCCTGTTGTGTTTATCGACACTACCTACGCGCAGGTGCTCAATAACGTTGTCAATCAGGCTAAATTAGAGGGCATTGTTTTAAAGAATACGCAGTTTTCGCGGGTTGAGGGCAATACCGTTAGCGGCTATATTTCTGATGGCATTACGCTAACTAACAACAGCTCGTTTAACGCCGTCGTGCATAACAACATGGTGTCCGACGCTTTTCGGTTTTCGCCCACTGTACCAAGTAATATTTTGCCCGGTCGTACTCATGGTGTAGGCATGTGGATAAACTGCGGATCAAATGGCAATTATATTTCCGGTAATTTTATGCGTGGCGCGCCTGAAGTGGGTTTAGCAGTTTATTCGTCGAGCAATAATTACATACTGGGCAACACAGTCACTGAAAACTTTCAAGCGGGTATTTTGACCAAAGCCAGCGAGGTTACAAACGGAATCACTGAATTTTGCTTTGACAGCTCAGCGCCACCCGCGCCAAGTTTCAACGCGATACATCGCAACATTGCAGTTTATCAAGAGGCCGGTCCCGGTATTTTTGGGTTAGATAGCAACAAAAATGAAGTCGCCTTCAACCATATTTCTTCAATAAACCAAGCGGGTTCAAAGCTTTTTTGGAAAGATGGCACAGGCGGCATAGCCTTTCGACGCGCGCCAAACAATCTCGTATTTGCGAATACTGTATTTGATACGACCTATGCCGCATTTAATTTTGATGGTAGTTCAAACACGCAATACTTTAGAAATCGATTCCTAAATACCCAGCGTTTTGAACTCAGAACCTCAAGCGGTGTAGTTTTGGATGATAATTTAACCGTGGGTGGAAATCATTGGGGCGGCCATGCTACCAGTGGTAACCCAGACCCCAACCGCACCCCTTATCGCGGTGTCACAGTATTCGATGCTGCAAATAATCTGATCCCTATTGGCGACAATATCGACCGTTTCACTTATGATTCTGAAACCTTTGGCCGTGCCTACGATGCCACTATTAAATTTCCAGCCGCCGGCGCGATTATTGCAGCAGGCCGTCGTGCGCGGATAGAATGGCACTCTGATGCCTGTACCTTTGTAAATATCATCTACAATGCCGGTGGTCCAACCGCCATCCTGCTAGCCGCCAAAGTACCTAACACCGGCTACCATATTTGGGATGTGCCATCATTGCCGCCAGCAAGTAACTACATAGCTGGTGTTGAATGCTTAACCAGCGGCGGCGCGGCTACCGGCGTATTTCGCTACTCGCAACCCTTCACCATCGCCAACAACAGCCTAATTTTAGTTGCTCCCCACAATGGCCATCAAGGCGACGCAGGTACAACATTGCGCGTTTTGTGGCGTAAAACTGATCCGAACGCCGCTGTAAGCGTATTCTTAAGCCACTCTGGCGGTGGCGAAACCTTGCTTGCGTCCAATGTCACAGCTTCTTTTGCCGATGTGACGCTCCCCGCAGGCGTTAGCACCAATACCGCACGCATTCGTATCGCAAGCGCTACAGGCCAAGACGGCACCGATGGCTACTTCTCCATTCGCACCACAACGGGGGCTGTTACCTCCGTAGTCAGTAGCCAAAACATTCGCATCGGCTATGTACACGATGTAAGGTGGAATTCCGTCGTTGGCAGCACTACGGTAGATCTCTCATTCTGGGACGGCGCTGCCTACCGCAACATTATCCAAAACCTACCTGACCGCGGCAGCTACGCGTGGTTTGTGCGTGAAGTAGCCCAAAGCGATAGCGTCGTGCGCGTAACGTACAAAAACGCTGTTGGCGCGACAATTAGCGTTGTCAATAGCCCGTTTATGAATATCGTTTATCGCACCGATACGGGTGTAGAGCAGCAACGCTATCGCTTATTCAATAAAATCACCAACGCGCATTTGTACACTAGCGATCGTAACGAATATGACGTACTCCGCGTAATCACGGATCGCTGGGCAGACGATTTCCCTGCCCCCACCTTCGCCATGAAAACTCATTCTGGGCCAGCAACCATAAACGGCTTAAAGCTACAACCCTACTATCGCTTGTTAAACAAAACAACCGTAAATCACTATTGGACTATCACCCGTAATGATTACTTAGAAAAGCGCGCAGATACTGCAACGTGGCAGCAAGAAGGCGTGGATGGCTACATCTTTCCGTCCCAAGTTTCCGGTACGGTGCCGCTGTACCGCATGTTCTCTCCACCGCTTAATAAGTATTTGTGGACGGTAGATGCTAACGAGTTCATTGTTCTCACAACAGAGCGTGGCTGGCAAGCAGCAGGTGTAGCAGGATTGCCACCGGGAGTGGAAGCGTATGTGCTACCGCCGCCGCCGAGGTAAAAAACTACTTACGCAATCAGTGTATTAGCGTAATCGGTCAAGCAATATAACCAACGGCAGCCTTTCTTGATGAAGCGCTGCCGTTGTTGTTTTGGGTTATCTAATCAGAACTACAAAATTCTATATTTTGTTTTTACGTCGATGTTGTCTCATTCCATATTCGCTTCAATCGTGTGTCAATTATTTATGCCAGTGATAAAAATCGTCATCCAAGCCTGTGCTTGTGGTCACAATATTGCATATTTTGTAAGGCCGTAGACGCTGGCGCATTTGAGCAAGGAGCGGAATCAATTGAACCTATAAACGGCAGTTAAACCCCGCTATAAAGCGGTAGAAACCTGTAATACGGGCATTTCCAAGCTATTTTAAGCATTCTAGGGAGACACCCAATGGGTGAGTCTAATAGTAAGCCGTTGCGTGTAAAAACGGAACCGATAGCCCTTGACACATTTGGCGGTCGCATTCACGTTGAATGGGATCCCGCGGCCACGGTAACTCCGCTTGGACACCCTCTCCCTTTTTCATCGACTGGCTCAACACCATCGGCGCATTTGATGCATTCGTGGCAGATTGTCGGCTCAAGTACAACAGCAACAACGGCTCCAGCGTCCGCGCCGTCTTGGCCACCCTCATGGTGTCCATATTAGGCGGCCATCAACGCTACGCCCATATATCTGCGATGCGCTGCGACGGTGTGCATCCAGCCCTTCTTGGTATCAATAAATTCGTCTCCGAAGACGCTGCCCGCCGTGCGCTCAAAATGATGGACGAAACCGCAGCCATAGCGTGGCTAGACCGTCATTTAGCCAAGACCACAGCACCACTGTTAACCGCACCTTGGATCCTTGATCTAGACGCCACCGTGAAGTGTTTGTACGGCGAGCAAGAAGGCGCTGTTGCTGGCTACAACCCCACCAAACCCGGCCGCCCATCGCACAGCTATCACTCAGGCTTCATGGCCAACACTAGGCTTGCCATCCATGTTGACGTGCTGGCCGGCAATCAAAGCGCACCATCTCATAGCATGGGGCTGATATGGAGTCTTATCGAAGGCCTACCCGCAGTCCAACGCCCCACCTTGCTACGTGGTGATGTGGCCTTTGGCAACGAACCTGTCATGGCCAAAGCCGAAGCGCTTGGGCAGCACTATCTGACTAAAATACGGCTTACCTCCAAGGTTCAATCGCTTATCGACAAGCTATTTCAAACAGGCGCGTGGACAGATGCTGGTCAAGGCTGGGAGGGTGCCGAAAGCACGCTCATGCTCGCGGGTTGGAGCAAGCAGCGACGGGTCGTGGTGCTGCGTCGCAAGCGCTCTGAAACCGCCCTGATTACCGACCTTCAAGGCGAAGCCACTGTTCTTGTGGGTGCAGATAAAAACTTGAGCAAGCCAATAGGTGCTACTACTACTGCCAACAGTACGCAGCAGGCTATTAAAGCCACCAAAACTTCTAAAGCCGCTAAAGCCGCTAAAGCCACAAAGGCTAACAAGAAAAATGCAAGCAGCACGGCTCGCGGTAAAGTTGCCGCACAACAACAGTTTGCTTTCCTTGAAGACGGTAGCCCGGCTGCACGCTATGAATATGCGGTACTCATCACTTCCACCGATTACGACATTCCAGCGCTGGCGCAACTGTATCGCGACCGGGCCGATGTGGAGAACAATTTCGATGAATTAAAGAATCAATGGGGCTGGGGCGGCTACACCACCTCAGACATAAAACGCTGCCGCATCATCGCGCGGATGGTGGCATTGATTTATAACTGGTGGACGCTATTTGTGCGAACAGCGCAACCGCAAAAACACTTTGAAGCCATCACCAGCCGCCCATTGCTATTACACGCTACAGCGGTACAAACAAAGCACGCCGGGCAGACCACTTTAATCATCACCAGCACACATGCGAAACAAGAGAAGATACAGACGGTGCTGACCAATTTAGCAGCATTCTTGCGACAACTAAAGACGACTGCGGAGCAGTTAACAGATGCACAAAGATGGCGCGCCATCATGCAGCGCGCATTCGGACATTTTATGATGACCGCACCGAAACCACAGGCGTTATTGATGATTTGACGACCGGAAAATGCGGAAAATTAAAGTTTAACTGCCGAATCTAGGTTGAAGGAAACGACAGTATGATTATGCTTTTCGTTAATGCGCTGCTACATTAACAATGCAGTAAATCAAAGGGTAACCCCTGAATGCACGTGCGAGCCGAAGGTAATCCCTTTGTAGGATATTTTGTTTGAATCGTTGCTGCATTTGCATTTGTCTATGTTTTAACATTTAGTTTTGACCAACCTAGTCATATCTTTTCCACGGTTATCAGAGATAATGATGTATGTCCGGTTGTCTAACATCGTCTCTAATCGAATCTATGAAAACCCTCACTAAAAAAGTTGTCTTTCTCTTCGCCGCGGCCCTCACCCTAACCGCCTGCTCCCAAATTCCCATCCTTTCCGGCGAAGTAAAACTTAGTGCGGCTGAGCTTAACGAAAAAGTAGCTAAGCGGTTTCCGATTGAAAAGAACATTGCAGGGCTGTTGGAAGTAACTTTGACTGCGCCAAAGGTGCGTTTGGTAGAAGTGGGGGGGCGCATCAATGCAGATGTGGATGTATCCGTGCGCTTGCCCTTAAGCACTAAAATTATTCAAGGAAAATTAGGGTTTTCCGGGCGGCCAGATTACGTGCCGGCCTCTAAATCAATCTTTTTGCGCGACGCAAAAATTGAATCTGTAGCAATGGACAATATGCCAGACGCCTTGTCTGCTGGCGTGGCTAAAGCCGCTTCGGCTGTGGCCCGCGAGCTGTTTGAAGATAAACCGCTACATACTTTTAAGCCGGAAGACTTTACCAAATACGGCATCAATTACGAACCACAGCGTGTGGTCGTACGCAATAACGCGCTTGTGTTGATATTGAAGTAATCCGTGGATATTTTATTGCTGCTAAAGGCAGCCTTAATGGGCATTGTTGAGGGACTGACGGAATTTTTACCTATTTCTTCAACGGGACATTTAATTGTTGCGGGTGATTTGCTTAATTTCAATTACGCTAACGCCAAAGTGTTTGAAATTGCGATTCAAAGCGGGGCAATTTTAGCGCTGTGTTGGGAGTATCGGCAACGCTTGCTCGATACCGTCGGCGGTATTTTTAACGAGCGTAAAGCGCAACGCTTTGCGCTTAACGTGACCATTGCTTTCCTGCCGTTTATGGTCATGGCGTTGCTGTTGCATGAGTCAATTCAAGCGATGCTGTTTAAGCCTGTTCCGGTAGCGCTGGCGTTTGTGATTGGCGGCGTAATCATTTTATTCGCCGAGCGCTGGTATAAAAAACGCGTTGCGCAAAGCAATATTAGGCTCATTGAATCGGTGGACGACCTGACCTGGCGCGACGCGCTAAAGGTCGGCCTAACCCAATGCGCTGCGCTTATACCCGGCACTTCGCGCTCCGGCGCCACAATTATTGGCGGCATGTTCTTGGGTCTATCGCGCAAATGCGCTACTGAGTTTACATTTTTTTTAGCGATTCCCACCCTTGTGGGCGCGAGCGTCTATGCACTTTGGAAAGCGCGAAACCAGCTGACGATGGTTGATTTACCGGTGTTTAGCGTTGGTTTTATTACCGCATTTATTTCGGCCTTTGTCTGTGTGCGCTGGTTGTTACGTTATATTTCCACCCATGATTTCACGGTTTTTGCTTGGTACCGCATTGCGTTCGGCGCGGTGATTTTAATCACGGCGTCTTCAGGATTGGTCACTTGGGATAAGTAAATAAGAAACCCCTTCCTTACGGTATTACAATTAGCAAGGAAAAAGGGGGTGTGCTATGCAGCCGCTACGCAGTTGAAAAAAGCGAAATCATTGTTACACTTCCCCAGTTATTTAGCGCCACTGATGCTGAATGTGAAGACGCTGCAAGTCTTGAAGAAGCCCTATTTACGTGACGCAACAGCAAAGCTGATTTTACCCATTGCTTTATTGGTACAAGGAATTGACGGCTTGCGTGTCGCGCTACAGCACCTTTCCACGCCCGCGCGGCTGAGCGGCCGACCGCTATTTTTGTGAAAGAGCGTTAAGCCAAAAGTGGCTTGATTTAGAGATGGCTGAAGATGCCCGTATTTAGGCTGTTTTCAGCCTATTCTTTTTTGGCTCTTTAACCATCGCTATCGCTCTTGTAATCTAAATAATGAGCGTAATCTACCTAATATTATCTACGCTTATAAGGATTCCAAAAAAATGATCACCTTAACTATTGATGACATGACCTGTGGCGGTTGCGTGGCCAGCATTAGCCGCGTGGTAAAAAATATCGATGCAGCAGCCATCGTTACTGCGGACGTTGCCACCAAGCGCGTGAATGTGGAAACAAATAGCGACGCTAGTGCCGTGATTGCCGCCATTAGTGCCGCAGGCTTCCATCCGGTACCTGCTTAGCATAGCGTATGCACACGCTAAATTTAGCGATTACCGGCATGACGTGCGCGTCGTGCTCGGCTCGCTTGGAAAAAGCGTTGGCACCGCTAGTCGGAGTTGAATCTGCCACCGTTAACCTAACAACGGAAACCGCTACATTGCGGTCGGCGCAGGCGTTATCTATTATTGCGGTCATCGCTGCAATAGAAAAAACGGGCTTCGGCGTCAGCACTAAAACAGTTGAATTTGCAATTTCCGGCATGACCTGCGCCAGCTGCGTTAGCCGCGTAGAACAAGCCTTAGCGCGGTGTGCAGGCGTGGTCAAAGCCACCGTAAACCTTGCTACTGAACGCGCCACCGTGCAGTTTGTACAGGGCGCAACGACAGACGCTGAACTGACGGCAGCAATCACGCAAGCAGGTTACGTAGCATCTATTAACGAAACCAACTTGCTTGCACCACGCACCCACCCTGCCCTGCCCGTCATATTGGCCGCAGCATTGAGTTTTCCGCTAATGCTGCCCATGCTGCTGCAGCCTTTCGGTCTGCACTTCAATCTAGCCTCGTGGCTGCAATTGCTATTGGCCACACCGGTGCAATTTATTTTTGGCGCACGATTTTATCGAGCGGGCTGGAACGCCGTAAAAGTGGGTTCAGGCAATATGGATTTGCTCGTCGCCCTCGGCACCTCTGCCGCCTATGGATTGAGCGTTTTTCTGATGTTTAGCCAACCACTCAACCAATCAACATCGCAGCATTTGTATTTTGAAGCTAGTGCGGTTGTGATTACGTTGGTGCTTTTGGGAAAATGGCTAGAAACCCGCGCCAAACGGCAAACTACAGCCGCTATCACAGCGTTGAATGCCCTAAAACCGGTTCAAGCCACCGTCATAAAAAATGGCGTTGAAACAATTGTGCACGTGGCGTCGTTGCAGTTAAACGACATCATCATGGTAAAGCCGGGTGAACGCATTGCGGTGGATGGCGAAATTATCGACGGCGAAAGCCATGTGGATGAATCCCTCATCACCGGCGAAAGTATGCCGCAAGCAAAACGTGTGGGCAGTTTCGTTACCGGTGGTGCCATCAACGGTGAAGGCATGCTGCTCATTGCTACGCGGGCATTGGGTACTGAAAGCACGCTGTCGCGCATTGTGCGTTTAGTTGAATCTGCCCAGGCCGAAAAAGCGCCCATTCAACGCGTAGTTGATAAAGTCAGTGCCGTGTTTGTGCCAGTGGTGCTGGTGTGTGCGGTACTCACTTTAATAGCTTGGGGCTTGGTCACCGGTAATTGGCAAGCCGGAATTCTCAATGCGGTGGCTGTGCTGGTTATTGCCTGCCCGTGTGCGCTGGGGTTAGCCACGCCCACTGCCATTATGGTCGGTACTGGTGCTGCCGCGCGCGCCGGCATATTGATTAAAGATACGATTGCACTTGAAATTACCCACCGCATCAATGTAGTTGTGTTTGATAAAACGGGCACTTTGACCATCGGTAAACCCACGCTCACAGAACGCATACCGGCGGATGGCTTTACAGGTGCGCAACTCGTTGGCTTTGCTGCCGCCGTGCAACGCGGTAGTGAGCATCCGCTGGCGCGTGCCCTCCTGCACGCAGCCGATGCTGAAGGCATCGATTATCCCACTAGTACCAACGTCAAAGCGCTACCTGGCCGAGGTGTATCAGCAGTTGTAGAGGGCCGAATTTACGCCATCGGCAGCACTTTTTATGCCCAAGAAGTGGTGCAGAAAATACCTGATAATTTGCTCATCGAAGCGCAGCGCCTGCAAGGCCTTGGCCGCACCATATCGTGGCTGCTGCAGTTGGATGATGGTGCAAAAGTCTGCGGCCTATTCGCCTTTGCTGACACCCTAAAACCAAACGCCATTGCAGCCATTACGCGGCTGCACGCGCTAGGTTTGCGCACTGTCATGCTCAGTGGCGACAACGCAGGTGCCGCTACCGTTGTGGCGCAGCAACTAGGCATTGTTGAATGCCACGCTGAAGTTCTGCCAGCGGACAAAGCCCGCATTATCGGTGAGCTTAAAGCCAAATATGGCATCGTTGCCATGATAGGCGATGGCATTAATGATGCACCCGCCTTAGCTGCAGCAGACGTCGGTATCGCCATGGCTACCGGCGCTGACATAGCAATGCACACAGCAGGCATCACGCTGATGCGTGGGGATGTAATGTTGGTCGCAGACGCGATAGAAATCTCGCATCGCACGTTTGCTAAAATCAAACAAAACTTGTTTTGGGCATTTGCCTATAATGTAGTTGGCATCCCAGCCGCCGCGCTTGGTATGTTAAACCCAATGGTAGCGGGCGCTGCCATGGCGCTATCGAGTGTGAGTGTGGTGAGCAATGCTTTATTGCTGCGGCGCTGGCGGGCGGATAATAACGTTAAATCCATTTAGTGTTGAAGTTTATTGAACTGAAAAAGGTAAATACGTTGTCATCCAGACGCCAGTTTATTCGCACAATGTCCCATGCTATCGGTGCAGTTTGTAGCGGCACTTTTTTAGGGGCAATGCCTTGCGCTAATGCCATGCCCAACAACAGCGCTGCTTGGTTTATGCCCGACGAAGGTGACCCGCATCAACGCACTTGGATGGCTTTTGGCGCAAGTAAAAAGGTGTGGGGCAGCAAACTTCTACCAGAGGTGCAACGCAACCTTGCCGCTATCGCGCAGGCAATTGCCCGATATGAGCCGGTGTTTATGCTGGTTCGCCAAGAAGATCTGCATATCGCAAAAAAATTGATCGGCAGCACCGTTGAGCTAATTGTTTGTCCGCTAGACGATTTATGGATACGCGACAGCGGCCCCGTTTTTGTGCTGACCAAAAGTGGTGCAAAAGCGGCAGTAAACTTTAATTTTAATGGGTGGGGCCAGAAGCAAGACTTTAGCCATGACGCAAAAGTAGCGCGGTTTGTGGCTAAAAAAGCCGGCGTTCAAAATCTGCAAACCCGCTTGATACTGGAAGGCGGAGCGATAGAGGTTGACGGCCACGGCACGGCGATCATCACCGAAAGTTGCGTGCTTAACAAAAATCGTAATCCTGGATTACGCAAATCAGAATGCGAAGCGGAGCTTAAGCGACTGCTAGGACTAGAAAAAATTATTTGGCTACCAGGAATAAAAGATAAAGACATTACCGACGGTCACACCGATTTTTATGCGCGATTCACAAAGCCAGGCGTCGTCGTGGGAGCCTATGACCCTGATCCGCAATCGTTTGATCATGCAGTAACTAAGCGCCACTTAGAAATCTTGCGTGTAGCCACCGACGCTGCTGGGCGAAAGCAGGAAGTTGTGATGCTTGAAGCGCCAACCAAGACCCGCGATAAGTTTGCCAATGAGAATTTTGCTGCGGGTTACCTTAATTTTTATGTTTGTAACGATGCCGTCATCGCCCCTGAATTTGGTGATGCTAAAGCTGATTTAGCAGCTAAGCAAAAGTTGCGGACGCTTTTTCCAAAGCGTGAAATTATTCAGCTAAATATCGACGGCATTGCCGCTGGCGGCGGTGGCATTCACTGCACTACGCAGCAAGAACCAAAAAGCCTCAAAAGCTAAACTTCCATTGCTGTAGCGCTAAATTAGCAATGAATTAATTTTTTTATAGAATAATTTTATTTTTACATCAACTGTGCTGTAATCGTGTTGTGTGCCACAAAGAAATTTTGCTGGTTTTGTAACCCGGCTCGCGCGGCTTTTTGCAACAGCCGGGGCGGTGTTTGCCTAAAGAAATTGCCCTTTTTTAGCCACCGTCCCGGCTGTTGCAAAAAGCCGCGCGAGCCGGGCTACGGGCATGTAATATATTAAATTTCGGCAGTATTGGTATAGAAATGGAATCAGTTGGCGCCATCGTCATGCGCAGTTGCCGGTATCAATCCAAAGAGTACTCATTTGCGCTCAATACCGTAACGCATGCCAGCGCCGCTGACGCGAAGGCCGTTAGCAAGATGTTGGCAGGTAAATTAGTGTCCGTAGCCAATGATCCAGACGGTGCAATAAGCTAAGAAGAACAAGGTGATTTAACCTCGCCCAATCTGCATTACTTCCGCGGCACCTCAGCCGTAGAACTACGTGTGCTCGGATCGTTTTATAAAGACGCTAAGAATAAAGTGGCCGACGCACGTGCATTGCAAGCTAAACTGGCTAAACGTAGACGCGTTCCTTAGTGTGGGGTAATGCCTTGAAGATGCCCTAATATAGGGCGTCTTCAGGGCGCTATTCTCCAGAATATTTTGTCAACACGGCATCAATCGCCATCAACTCATCCGCACTAAAATGCGAGTTCGCTAACAACCCCACCGCATCCTCAATCTGCGCAACTTTGCTCGCACCTATTAATACGCTAGTAGTTTGTGAGTGACGCAACACCCATGCCAGCGCCATTTGCGCAAGCGATTGCCCGCGCTGGTTGGCCATCTCGTTTAGCCGCACAATTTGCGCTGCTTTTTCTGGTGAAACTTCATCAGCTTGTAAAAATCCATGCGCACTCGCTGCACGCGAATCAGCAGGAATCCCGCGTAAATATTTATCCGTCAATAAACCCTGCGCCAAGGGCGAAAACGGAATGCAGCCCATACCTTCGTCTTGCAAAGTATCAAGCAATCCTTCGGTTTCAACCCAGCGGTTAAACATATTAAAAACTGGCTGATGAATCACACAGGGTGTGCCCAAGGCTCTTAAAATACGCGCGGCTTCACGGGTTTGCGTAACACCGTAGCTGGAAATTCCCACATACATTGCGCGTCCGCTGCGCACGGCATAATCCAGTGCGCCCATGGTTTCTTCTAGCGGCGTGTTGGGATCGAACCGATGTGAATAAAAAATATCTACGTAATCAAGCTGCATGCGTTTTAGGCTTTGATCTAAACTTGAAATTAAACTTTTGCGCGAACCCCATTTGCGATAATGCCCCGGCCACATACGATATCCAGCCTTGGTTGACAGTTGAAATCACTAATTCATCGCGATGGGGTAAAAAATCTTCTGCAAACAAGCGACCAAAGTTGGCTTCCGCACTGCCGGGCGGCGGGCCATAATTATAGGCTAAATCAAAATGGGTAATGCCTAAATCAAACGCACGGCGCAACATCGCGCGGCAATTTTCAAGGCCATCAACGCCCCCAAAGTTATGCCAAAGCCCGAGCGATATGACTGGTAAATGTAGGCCAGAGCGGCCCACGCGCCGGTATTGCATGGTGTCGTAACGGGTAGGAGAAGGTGGGTGCATGACTTATTCGAATAAATTTTGACGGAGCGCGGCTTCGTAGTGTTGCCCACCGTAAAACACACCAAGAATTACCACTTGCTTTTCGGTGACTGTAAACGCGATAACTGTGCGGCCTCGAAAGTGGGTGAGCCGCAAATTAGGGTGGATATCATCTCTGCGAACACCAACTTCTGCAAAGTTCAGAAATTTCTCGCAGTGCGAAACAATGGCTTCAGTGAAATTTTGCGCAATATCAGGCGACGCTGCTTCAGCAATGTATTTGTACAGGGCTACGAGTTGCTCATTGGCTTCGGGTGAAAAACAAGCTCCAAAACATTCACTTTTTCGGCTTCGCAGCTTTGTGCGCAGCAGTAAGCGCCGCGCGCACACTAGCCACGCTAACGACATTTTTAGGGTCAACGCTCAACGCTTCATATGCGCGCGAAACTTCCTTGCGTAACCAACGCTCTACCGTCTGATCGCGGGCTACAAGCGTTCGTAGTCCATCCCGAATCATTTCGCTTTCGGTTGTGTATTCGCCAGCAGCTACTTTTGCTTTTACAACCGCAGCGAGTTCGTTTGGTAAGGTGATACTAAATTGCTGCGTTGAGCGCATGGTGAACACCTTAAAATTTGATAGGATTAAATCATATCATTTTCAAGCTGGTTTTATTGACGAAACTACGCTGCATAGTCGCGCAAATCTTCCGCATTTACGTGCAGTGATTTTTCGGCTTTAAACGTTTCCAGCACAAACGCCATAAACGCTTTCACGCGCGGCGCTACTAAATTGCGATGGGGATAGTGATTCCATTTCTATAGCAAAACGCTGGTTATTATTATAAATCTCGAAATTTCGTCGTTCCCGCGCAGGCGGGAATCCAGCGGCTATTACGGACGACACTGGATTCCCACCTACGCGTGAACGACGATCCGCTAGTGCTTTTCGTTACGGCACTATTGATATAGAAATGGAATGAATCACCATTTTGCGGCCACCGAGGTGGTTATAGCCGTACGGCAGCATGTTTAGCTTGCCGCCTTGAAGATCCCCTAAATTAGGGCATCTCCAAGGGATAGCTTTAAATTGTTGCGTTGGGATTTAAGTTGGGCTTAGAACGGTTGCCGCACTAAATCGAGCTTGCCGCCTGCTGTTCTCAGCGTATAGACCATCGTCGCAGCTTGGTTTGAGGCAAACGTGACGGTGGCTGTGCCTACTGCTTCGGGCTTCAAATTGGCGTTATTGAAGTTTGTGCCATCAAACGTAGCGCCACGGGTTTCATAAATTGTGGTGGTGCAACTATTGTTTTGCACATAGCAATTATCCCCCACGTACCAACGCGCCACGCCAGTTTGGTCATAGGTAAACCAGCCTAGGTAGGCAATATTGGATGGCGTATTTTGGGCAATAAATACCCCTTGACCATTTGTTTTCGGATTCCACCATAAGCCGCTATAGCCAACGGCTAGGGGCGCTACAACGGGTTTTGCTTCAACCAAAATCTCGGTGGAGGCGGTGGCTGGAAGGTCTTTCAAGCAAGGCGCGTTATCGAAGGGGGTGCTTACAAAGGGCGAACCGTTCGGCGTGCTAAGCGTAATTCGCTTTAATCCAGGCGAATCAAAAGTTATCGGCACCCTAAATGACTTTATGAATCCCGAATTATAGAAAAGGTGAATATCACGTTCCTCAATCAGCTGCCGTTGGGGCGCGGCACCGTCAATAACGATATTGACCTCATAATAGACACGAAATCCCTCCGGATATATGACCGGCAGCGGCGGAATTTGATAACTGGAGTAGCCCGTAGTAATAATGAACTCAGAGGGCTCGCCAACAGTTAATATTTTTTTGGCGGGATATAATTGGATTGCTGCACAAGGGAGCGCGGTTTGTGCTTGCACGCTTAAGCTGATGGTAAACGTGGCAACGGCTATTGCTAATTGGTTTAATATGCGCATTGTGTGACTCCATTAGAAGCGGCAGAAATAGGAACGACATCACCAACAATGCCGTCGTTTGATGCAGCACCCACTACATTCACCCAATAGTTGGCTTCATTGGCATCGGTGGTAAAAAAGTGATAGGTTCTGGCGGGAAAATATATTCTGATTAAAGGAACCAGATTGGGTGCAGGGTTAGGCGATACAAAACCAACGCGTCCTTCAAAGTCCCATCCGCGTGAAACGAGGATATCTTTTTCGGCTAAGCTAGATGAAAACAAATGGGTTTTTGTCCCGCCGTTGTAAAGGCGATACAAGGGCACTGCGGCACCAAGCGCTGCAGATCCATTGTGCGCTTCTGGATAGCCAAAAAGCTTGTAGGCTAGGCCTTCACAGGACCAAGCCCCTGACGCCGAAAGTGCGTTCCGTTCGTTTTCGTCAGTCGTCCAAAAATGACGTTGTATTGTGGGGTTATAGAGACGGTACTGTCGATCCCATCCCATCGCTGCTTCCTTGCCATTGGAGTGGCCATCGCCATCGGCGTCCTTGTTGTAGAAAGCGATGGCTTTTTGCATGTCTGGCCCAACGCCGATGGGGTCCGCGCGAACCGTGCCGAGCGGCAGCAGCGGTGGTTCTTGCGGCGTTCCCTCTTTTTTCAGCAGCGGCAACAAGTGTCTAGGGCGAATTGCATTGGGAATTTGTTGCGCATTTGATATTGGGTAGTAGGCTTTGTGAATTCCTTGTAACGACATTAGTGCCCCCAGCACAATCGGCGAGGCACTGGAAGTACCACCAAATCCACTGGTGTAGCACTGATTTTCACTGCTTGGAAGTGCGCTAAAACTACTTGGCGGCCAATTTACCCGCGCCTGACCGTCGTTACAATACGGGCCACTACTCGAGAGATTTCCCGAATGGTAGGTCGTGTAGACGCTATCCCCTTGGCCAAAAAAATCTACGCGCCCACCAAAATTTGAAAATCCAGCTCTAATATTTCCGCTAGAATTTCTCGCGCCGACCATCGCAGCGCCGCTGCCCGCGATGGTGGCATGATTCTCGTCGGCCTCGTAAGGCTTGTAGTTACTCAGGTAATTGGTTAAATCTACCCCAACATTCGCTAAGCCATTCTGCTCTAAGCCATTGGCAGCTGGCTCAACGACAACTAATCCCTTTGCAACGGCAGTTTGAATGGCGTTGTAAGCAAGTGTTTTTATTTCAACAGGCATTAACGGGCAATTCGAGCTGCAATTCGGGGGACTGTCTTGTAGTTCAAGAAGTAGACCATCACCGGTTCTTAAACCAGTGGGATAAAAAGCACTATTTGTTTTTGAAACAACGTCGGCGATGATGGCTGCGAGATGTCCTTCGACGGTGTTTGAATTGCCGTTCAGCGGTGTGCTGAACAATTGGCCATAGCCCCATTGTGCGGCTGGAATAATCCCTTTTACGCCATAGCTGTTGTGTTGGGCATTTAAAACGCCAATTACAGCGGTGCCGTGCGGGATTGTATAATAACTTGTTAAATTGCTAACGCCATTTGGATTAAAAATATTACCGACACTTGGGACTGTAGGCTGGGTAAAATCTTCGTGATTTATATTCCAATCAAATTCAATATCTACAAAGCGGGTACCCTCGCCTTTGCCGCCCGCAAAATTCCATGCATATTGCGCATTGATGCCCGCAGGTGCTGGCTGAAGGTACTGTTGCGAGGCGCTAAAGTCATGCGGTAGATTTGTTACCGGACTATTTAGGGCTACGGATTGCGCGCGCGGTGCGGTTGGCGTTGATGGCACCACGGGTGGAATAAACCCTTCGGCCAGCTCGACAGCATCTGACGCATTGAGCTCGTTGATTAGGCGCATTGCAGCTTCAGCCGTGGTTTTTTCAGGCAACTGCAAGGTAAAGTATGTCGATAAATCAGCCAGTGGCACGTGCGAATATAAGTTTAGCGTGCTCATTTCTGCGTCGTGTTAAGCTTGAGATATTTTGATAAGCGGAATAATTTTTGCACCACCAGCGCGCACCAATAACTCAGAAACCCGATTGGCCTCAACGTAGTGTGATTCGCGCGAACGGTTCGCTATGCCTCGGCGTAAATCTGCATCGGGTAATATTTTTTCACTTAGCGTAAAGCCGCCGTTCGTTGCCTTTACAGCCAAACCATCTTTGAATTTTATAATGATGATATTCGGGATATGCGCATCGGTGAGTTTGGTGCTGAACGGTTTTTTTGCCGCCTCACGGATACGGTAAACCGGCCCCAGAGGAAAATCTGTCACTTTGGGGATTTCTGCCGTTGGTTGCCACCAAGGCAGCCCTTGACTATTTGTTTTTGGAACGGCTGGTTCTTTTGTTTGCTGCCCGAACGCGATGGGCGCAAAAGCGAAAGTTGTTGCAAGAGTCAATAAACCTATAACTAAATTAGAAATACGCGTTCTTTGAAACGCGCATTTGGATAAACACGCAGTGCTTGAATTGCTCATATTGTCGCCCACTAAAGTAAGTTTAAAAGGTGCTGCTCAGGGGTCGCCTATAAAAATCACAGCTAATTATTTTCTAGCCCAAATTTGAATATACACCAATTTTTGTGCATTACGTATTGTTTACAATTAATGGTTATAAATACACTTTTGAATTAATCCAAAGTGTCGTGCAAACAATTACGATTGCTGGCCAAGGCTTTTCAAGCCGCCAACATCACCTAATTTTCCGCCAAACTTTTCCGCCAAACGCCTAAAATAAGCCTCCTTGAGTAGACGTAGTTTCTTAGTTATCGTTCAGATGAACCAAAAACTAAATAGCACTAAGGCAACTTTTGTCATTAATTAGATGCCTGAAGATGCCCTATTTACGGGCGTTTTCAGGCATAATAAAGTGAATATTTTGATGACTTATTAGGGCAATGATGATGACTATGCATTATTTTAAAGCGCTGGGTTATGGCCTATTTTCGGCTTTTGCTTTGTTTGCTGGCGTCACGGCGCGGGCCACCACCGTGCCACCGGAAGTCGGTGTAAAAATTGATAGTCCAGAATTAGCCTTGGCTGATTTTGATACATTTGATACATTTGTTGAAGCGCAGTTAAAAAATGGAACACGCTAGGTGCTGCTATTACCGTGCTGCGCATGGACGATAAAGGTGCGCCGCACGTCATTTTGCAGCGTTGTTATGGCCTGCGCGATATTGAGAAAAAACTGCCAATGACGCACCTCACCGTGCAGCCCATTGCATCGGTCACTAAATCTTTTACCGTCGCCGCCATGGCAACGTTAGTACGCGAGGGCGAGTTGGCGTGGGATAAACCGATGCGCGATTACCTGCCTGAATTTAAAATGCACAATGACACCATCACTCTGAATGCGACGCCGCGTGATTTAGTTACCCACCGCACCGGCTTACCCCGTCATGATTTCTCTTGGTTTAATGCCACCGCCACGCGTGAAGTCTTGTATCAGCGATTACAACATTTGGAACCCTCAGCCGAGCTACGCGCGACTTGGCAATACAATAATTTTATGTACATGACAGCAGGCTACTTGAGCGGTAAAGTAGCTGGCACCGATTGGGAAACGTTCTTACAGCGAAGCCTCCCAAAGCCCTAAATATGGGTGCCTCCAGCTTATCAATTGATGAAATGTTGAAGTCACCCATGTGGGTGCGGCTTACGCGTGGGTTGAAAAAGAAGTGCCAAAGCGCATTAGCTACAAGCCCATCAATGCCATGGCACCAGCCGGCGCGATGAATTCCAAATGGACGACATGGCGCAATACCTGCAAATGTTGTTGGTCAACGGGTAGTTTGAAGGCAAAACAATTTTAAACGCCGCCGACATTATTGAAATGACCAACCCGCAAATGGTCATGCAGGACGCGCGATTGTTCGATGAAATTTCGGCCACCCGATATGGCATGGGATTTTTCTTAACGCACTACCGTAGTGAAAAGTTGGTACATCATGGCGGCGATATGCCGGGTGGGGCATCACCTACGCATCGACTCACTGAATACATCGGTGATTACGCTCAACTAGGTTATGACGTAATTGCTATTACGTTGCAAGGGTAAAGCTTGGCCGCCAAATACAAGGGTTTAAGCAGTGCCCTTCCGCATTTTCATCATGGAGTGTTTGCTGCACCCGATGACAATTCCATTTCTATATCAATAGTGCCATAACGAAAAGCGCTAACGGGTCGTCGTTCCCGCGCAGGTGGGATTCCCTTGTCGTCAGTAATAGCCGCTGGATTCCCGCCTGCGCGGGAACGACGAAATTTCGAGATTTATAATAATAACCAGCGCTTTGATATGGAAATGGAATTACCATTACTCTGCGCGAAGATTATGTGCTGACCTTAGCGATACCTAGTCAGCCAACTCGTGAGTTGAGCGGCCTGCGTGGTCGTAAATTTGCGGTGAAGGGAGCGAGCGGGTTTAGCATTGAATTTATGGCCGATGAAAAAGGGGTTGTGAGTCAAGCGGCGTTTTATCAGCCGAATGGCAACTTTGTGGCGACGCGGAAGAAATAGCCCCGGGGATTGATTGCTATATCAGGCTGGAGATGGCCGTATCTAGAACGTCTCCAGGCATTCTTTGGGCTCATTAATGCAATTTCTAAATCAATGCCGTATTAATTGCGCTCAAACCGGTTACAAACAACGCTTTTGCAGCGTCCCAAAAAACCAAAACCCCCGCTGCGGATCATTTCGCAGCGGGGGTTTTGGTTTGGCATCGACTGCAGTTAACCCGTCCGACGATGTTGTGTATATTGCTTAATCAGCGCTAGCAATTGCTCTTCTTGATACGGCTTACCCATGTATTCGTTTACGCCCAACTCTAACGCATGGTTGCGATGCTTGTCGGCGGTGCGGGACGTAATCATGATGATTGGTATGTTGCGCAGTTTCGCATCTGCGCGCATATTGCGCGCAAATTCAAAGCCGTCCATTCTTGGCATCTCAATATCGAGCAAGATAATATCAGGCATGATGTCTTGCAACTGCTGCAGCGCATCGATACCGTCTTTTGCCGTTGCCACTTCGTAGCTCTCACGCAACAACATACGACTGGTAATTTTACGTACTGTAAGCGAGTCATCAACCACCATGACCAGCGGTGTAGTGCGTTCAATTACTGGTGCTTCAGTTGCAGCGCCGCTATCATCAAACATATTGGCGGCAAGCGTTTCAGCAAGTGATGGGCCAGCAACTACCGATATAGAATCCATTGGAATCTGGACTTCGCCCACATTGCTGGCAGCGGGGTGCGCTGTTTTCTCAACGGTAACGGTTGCGGCCTCGCGATAGACTAGCTGTACAGGGTTCAGGATTAAGATGACCTGACCGTTACCCATTACCGTTGCACCAGATACACCGACCATCCGCGCTAACTGCGGACCAATTGTTTTAACCACGATCTCACGGTTACCGATAATTTCATCAACTTGAATCGCTGCGCGTTGCTGACCGCTCTTGGCTAAAACAACGGATGCTTTGTTAATGACAGACAAGCGCGGTTTGCCACCAAGCAGTGCTTCCATTGAGCGGAGAGGATAACGATTACCCTTCCACTCAATTTCGCTCAGCGCTAACAATGGCTCGTAGCGTTTGCCCTTGTATTCTTGAACCTGTTCGATCATTACTGAAGGTATTGCGTACAAGGTTTCGCCAACCCGTACCAGCACCGCCTGGGTTACCGCTAAAGTGAGTGGTAAGCTAACAAAGAACGATGTTCCTTTGCCGGGTGTAGAGGTAATATCAACCCGACCACCGAGGGATACGATCTCATTACGTACAACGTCCATCCCCACGCCACGGCCGGCAATTTGCGTTACTTCATTGGCGGTGGAGAAACCGGACATGAAGATGTATTGCGTGAGCTGTTGGTCTGTTACTTCGGCATTAGCATCGAGCAATCCTTGGGCAATCGCTTTTTCGCGGATGCGCGGGAAGTTTAGACCATTACCATCATCGGTAAGCGTTAATAGAATTTCATTGCCGATTTGTTGTGCGTCAATACCGATTTCGCCAATTTCCTCTTTCTTCGCACGACTACGTACGTCGGGCGTTTCCAGCCCGTGTGCGACGGCGTTGCGCAATAAATGCTCGAGCGGCGCGGTAATTTTTTCAAGTACAGAACGGTCAATTTCCACCCGTACGCCACGGAATTCAAGGTTAACTTTCTTGCCTAGTTCTTTTGCCGTTTGGCGAACCAAGCGATAGAAACGATCCTGCAGGTTACCCAATGGTACCAAACGAACACCCATCAAGCCTTGTTGCAAATCGCGGTTTAGGCGACTTTGGTGAAGCAAGGCCGCATCCGTTTCATCCAGGTTCTTTTGCAATGATTGCTGTAGCGATACCACGTCGGCTAAGCTTTCAGCCATGAATCGGGTTAATTCTTGCGTGCGCGAGAAGCGGTCAAACTCTAGCGGATCAAACTGGGCGCCGTGTTCTTCAGCTTCTTTTTGCCGTGATTGAATCTGTGTTTCAGCTTGAATTTCAATTTCACGCAGCTGCGTTTTCATCCGGCCAATATTTTGGGTGAGTTCCAACAACGCACGTTTGAAGGTGATCATTTCTTGGTCAATACGCGAACGCGCAATCGCCATTTCACCCGCTTCGTTTACAAAGCGGTCGATCATATTGGCGTTAACGCGTAGCAATGCTTGTCGTTCGCGGCCCTCTAAACGCTCGCCCTCTGCGCCGATTTCATTGCGTACCGCCGTCATCGCTGCAATAGGCGCCGGTAGATCCATTGACGTTTGCGACAGCAACGGAATCTCGATCGGCATTGGTGCCATATCGCCCGTGGCCATCCGCTCGAGGGTTGAGCTAAACCGGTCAACGGCTGCTTCAACTTCGTCGAAATCAGTCGCGGCTGGTTCGGCCGTACGATCCATGACTAAAACTTTAGTTTCGATTACGTGCGCAAGTTCACCTAAGCGCATCAAACCTGCCATTCGCGATGAACCTTTTAGCGTGTGCAGATGACGGGTAAGCTCGCCAAGGGGAGAATGATTTGCCGGAGAGTTCCGCCATCCGCGCAAGGTTTCACCGATTTGCGGGATAATTTCACGTGCTTCTTCTACAAAAATCGGCAGTAAATCCATGTCGATATCATCGACAATGGCGCGGCGCTCTTTGCCAGATTCAAAGGCGGCAGTTTCAAAAACTGGTGCCGCTTGCGGCGTAAATTGAGCCGCCGGTTGGCTTGATGGTGCTGCAGCTGGAAACGTGCCGAGGGGGATGAGAACTGGCGCGGCTGGTGCGGGATCGGGTGCGGGGGGCGTTGGCGGAGCGAGTGCAGCTGCACCAGCCAAACCAGCTAACCCAACCAAGCCACCAATACCTGCAATATCTGAAATTGTGTCCATGAAGCTGGAACCGGATTTGCTTGGTTCAGATTCGGGTGCTGGTGTGGATTCAGGCGCAGCTTCCGCCCACGGCGTAGTTGTTTCTGATGTATCAAATAAAAGAGCAGTATCCATGCTTATGGCGTCGCTCGTTGCTTCGACCGAAGCCACTGGTTCGGCAACTTCCGCTGTTTCAGCAGCAGCAGCTTCAGCTACGGTTGACACATCAAGCGTTGGTGCTTCGGCAGTGAACGGTTCAACTACTAACGGTTCTAATACAACTGGTTCAAAGGCAATGGTGTCGCTTGTCGGTAATTCTTCGAAGAAGGCGCTGTCATCGAACGCGGCCGGTACGACTGTTTCGACAGGAACTTCGCTGCTAGCGGTAACGGCGATATCAGCAGATTCTGCCGGCACCGGTGCCGGTGCAAACAAATCAGTGATTTCTGCAACGGCTGGGCTAGTCGCCGCATCCGGCACGATCATCTCTAGCTCGGGTACCGTTTCGGCCTCGGCCATAGGCGATGGTTCTGCGAGCGCGAATGCTTCTACTGCGAACGACTCAACAGGTGAGCTGACAATGTCCGGAACTGGTGTAGCCGCAGGCACATCGAATATTGCAAAGCTTGGCGTTTCGATAGCCACCACGGGTACAGGCGGTTTCGTGTGTGCAGTTTCGCCACGCTTAGCAAATTGCACTTCTTCGCGCATGGCAATCAACTCAGCGATTAAAGCCGGATCCGTTTGCGGCGGTTGCTTTTCATGCAAATTGAACACCATCGCGCCAAGTGCGTCTACGGCCCGTCGCGTAAGCGCTAATCTGGGTGAACTGAAATCAACTGGATTTTCAATTTGTTCTTTAAGCCATTTTTCTAACGCGTGGGCAACATCGCTGATTGCATCAAAGCCAGTGGTGCGCGATGACCCATTTAGCGTGTGTGCTGCGCGCATGAAATCATGCGTGACCGGTAGCAGCGGATTAAACTCTAGTGCGGCCATTTCCGCATCAAGGGTCACCGCGTGCAAGTCTGCTTCGCTGAGGTAAATTTCAAAGAGTGCTATCGGTAGGATATTGCCACCGATTGAAATCTCGTCATCGGCAATAGCGGGTAGCGCTGTGGCACCGACCGTAACCTTCGCTTCAACACCAGATCCGCTGGTAGCCATTGCTGCCGCACCAGTTAGAGCGGCCACTGCGCCCAAACCACCCAACGCTAAGGCGCCTGCATCAAAACTGAAGCTTGATGTTTGTGCGAGTGAAGGTATCGGCTCAAGTGCTGGTGTAAATGGAATTGGTGGCGGGATAAGCGAAATATCAGCGTCGAGCGTGGCGGTTGGTACGGCCGGTGGTATCGGCGGGATTGTTTGCATTAGGACCGTTGGTTCGGAAGCCGCTGCGATGCGCGCTTTTTCGGAGTCAACCAATTCTTGCAACTCTTCATCTGGTACTACCCGCAACGCGTCTGGAGCGGCGGTCACAGATGGTACTTCAAGCGCCGCTGCTAAAACTGGAATCTCTGCAGTTGCGACGATCGCTGGTACGTCTAGTTTAGGTTCGATTTCTGGCTGCGTTGAAGGCGCAACTTCAGCAAACAGCGCCGCAAACGGATCCACTTCAACCGCTACTATGGCCTCAGCTAACACAGGCGGAATAGCTGGGCTTTCGATAACGATGGCTTCAAGCGTTGCGGGTGTCGTTTCGGCCATGATTGGCGCTGTTGGTGTGTCGCCGAAAAGATCAAAATCTACCGAAATAGACGCATTCGTCGTTGATGGGATGTTAGCTGCAACAACCGGTATTACCTCCACCGCTGGAGTTGCAACAGATGTGCCGAATAAATCAAAATCAATAGGTGCAACTTGAATTGCGTTGTCCGTTTCAAGTGCTACGGGTGCCGTAATTTCAGATATTTCGTCTACTGCAGGGATTGCGTCAGCGGGAGCTGCCTGCGGCACGACCACGCTTGTTGCTGGCGTTACCGGTTCGACCAGATTAAGTGAAAGTCCCTCAAGCCCCACGGCACCAGCCATAAGACCGCCAAGACCACCAATATCCGCAAGAGCGCCAACATCCAAGCTTTCTTTGGTTTCAACGTCAACGGTAGGTAACGCAGACACCAGAGGAGTATCTACGACAGTTTCGATAGAAATTTGCTGTATTTCAGGGACGGGTGCTGCGACTGGAATAGCAGTCACTGCAATCAATTCTGAAAGCGGTGTGAAGTCTGGCTGCTTGCCATTTTTAATAGCATCGGCTGCCCGTACGATCATCGTGCCATCGACGCGGGCAGAACCGTTGTTTTGCAAGGCACTAACCCAAGAAGAAAACGAATTACTCGAAACTTGAATAAATTCAAGCAATCCTGAACTTGGTGCTTTTTCTTCCTTAAGCCATTTGTTGAGTACTTGTTCGCAATGCCAGCCTACTTCACCAAGGTCGTTTAAGCCAACCATGCGACCGCTGCCTTTAAGCGTATGGTACCCGCGGCGAATGGTGACAAGCGCTTCTTTGTCTTGTGGGTTGGCGCGAATCGTTGCCAAATTTTCGAGAATAGTCGCAACTACCTCGGTGGCTTCTTCCAAGAAAATGTCGAGTAATTCTTGGTCTACTTCGGCTTCTGGCGCATCCACCAAATGAACGGTTTGCGCGGCTGGTGCTGTCGTCGGATTAACAGGTTCGATATCTTTCATTGCCTCCAAGATACCGCTACGACTTGGATCGAAGGATTGATCGATGGCTTTTAGTGCTTCTTCACTTTGTCTTGCGGCTACAGAGTCAGAGACCAATAACGCCCCTTGGTTAAGCTCTCTAACTGCTTCCCGTAGTTGGTCTCGGGTAGTAGTTTGTTCAGGGCTTTGTTTCCAGTCTTCGTACAGCTCCTGTACTTTTTGCTTCGATACATCGACATCCGCACGGCTAATTGGTGATTGAATAAGAGAGCGTTCGATTTCGGCCGGTTTGCTGGCCAAACCGAAACGAATGAGTGCTGGCAATAGTGCTTCCCGCGGGTTTGCCTGCGCTTGCTGCAGCGCTGTCACATACAAGCCGAGCGCAGATACGCCTTCAGCAACCGCCTCAGCATCGTCGCCCGAACCTTTAAGGGCGCCTGACGCAAACTGCGATACGCGTCCCGATAATTGCTGATTCAGTACTGCGGCTTCGTCTAACTCTAAAATCATTAGCGCGCCTTGCACCTGTGAAAATAACGGGCTTAAGGTGGCGAGTTCGGTAACCTTTGCGGGTTCACGGAAGAAGTTATCTAAAACGGTTTCAATATGTTGTAGGTTGATTTGTACTTCTTGGCCCACTTGGAACATCAGTAAACGCTCTTGCGCGCGTTTGGTCATGCTGTCGACCATGCCGCTGGATGCGGGATCCATGGCTGGCAATACGGCACCAGTCATTGCGCCTTTAACGCGGCCAACAACTGTGGCGCTTTGTGTTGCAAAGTCTTCACCGAGCTGACCATAGTTTTCTAGCGATGTTTCTAGGAACAACATCGCCGTGGCAACTTCCAGCGATTGCGATTCATTTGGTGGAATGCCCACCTTACGCAGGTGTGGGCCAACGGCTGCCAGCACTTGTAATAACTGGGTGAGCTTGGTGTTAGGTTGGTTGCCGGCAGCTGCCACCAGAGATTCACCAATTTTCGCAAACGATTCTAATGCGCCGCGATTACCGCTGGTGTATTTGAGCCAATCTTCTTTTTGTGTGGTGACTTGCTCACGCATTTGGCGAATCACGCTCGCGAGCTGATCATCGTTGTCTAAACGTGCAGAATCAGGTTCAGCCAAAAGCTCATCAAGGCGATAGATTTCGCGAATACGTCTGATGCGTTCCGTTTTTGCGGTGGATTTACCAATAATGAGGAGTAGGTCGCGGAAAAGGCGCTCCGGTACCTTGTGTACACCCTCAATTAGCAATTTAATTTGCTGATCAATTTTACCGAACAGCGATACTGCGGTGAGCCCAGCTTCGGTCGGAGAATTTGCGATTGCATCAAAAAACCCACTCGCGGTGAACCAGAATGATCGCGAGGGAGACATTATTTGTAGCGCTTCAATTGCTAGTGTGGCATTACGCATATCGCGCGCGCCGCCTTGCATATCTTTATCCCGCAGTAGTTTTAGCAAACCACCCTGATACATTCCACGTCGCTGCTTGATGGCTTCAACCATCATCTCTTGCTTGGGCAGTGCAATGGTTTCGTCCTGCATTGGAATTTGTGTGGATAAATCTGGCGAAAATAAATCGCTTTCAGAAGCATCCTTTAAGCCTTGTACTTGGTTTAGCGCTACGTAAGCGGGCGCCAACATCATTGGACGATCTACGCCGCTTGCGCTGAGTGTGTCAAGATAGGACGAAAGCGCCGCAGTGGCTTTTTTAGAGCAGGCGATACGATTAGCGGCGTCAGCGCGTGCATTCGCCGGATCAGTTTCAAATGTCGCAACCAGTTTTTCAATTTCTTCATTAAAGCGCGTGGCTGCGCCCAAACCTACCATCGACAGTGCGCCGGTAACTTGGTGTAAATGCGTCGCAACAAATTTCTGGACTTTTGCATCAGCAGGATCAGCCAGCAATTTGTCTAGATTTGCCCGCGCCTCGTTTAGCGAATGCTCAATTTCCGCCTTAACCCAGGAAAGCGGCCCCGTATCAAATGCGTTTTGTGTACTGACGGACATAAAAAATTACCCTGCGCTGCGGTGCGTGGACAAAACCAAATATGTTTGGGTTTGCGTTAAAGCGATATCGAGAATTACCATCAAACGACGAGGATGTTGGCGTAAATCAACCGAGTGCGTGCGCGAAGTTCGCGGCACAGCACACAACTGCAATTCGGTGATTAACGTTGAAATCATGTTGTCCAAATGGTTAGCGTTATAGCTTAAAGCCAGAAACGGAGGCTTTAAGATCGGAAGCTACGTCGGCAAGATCTTTAATGGAATTAGCGGTTTGCTGTGTACCCGTCGTTGTTTGGCGATTAATTTCCAAAATATCCTGCATGTTTGCAGCCACTCGATTCGCTGAAGCTGCCTGCACCTGCGTATCCTGCGAGATCTTTTGAATAAGCGATGCAAGATTTTTGGTAACTGTATCAATCTCGGCTAGCGCTTGTCCTGCCGCATCAGATAGTTTTGCTCCCTCAACCACACCCGTGGTGGACTTTTCCATCGCGGCCACAGCGTCTTGAGTATCGGCCTGAATCGTTTTTACAATCGCGCCAATCTGCTTCGTCGCTTCGCCGGAACGTTCAGCGAGTCGCTGCACCTCCTCCGCAACCACCGAGAAGCCTCTACCAGCTTCACCCGCTGACGCCGCCTGAATCGCGGCGTTAAGCGCCAAAACGTTGGTTTGTTCGGTAATGTCAGAAATCAACTCCACGATCTCGCCAATTTCTTGCGAAGATTCACCTAGGCGTTTAATACGCTTTGAAGTTTCTTGAATTTGATCGCGAATTTCGTTCATGCCCGAAATTGAGTTTTGTACAGCCAAACGGCCTTTATCAGAAGCGGCCAAAGAGCGCATCGCCACCTGAGAAGACTCTTCCGCGTTTAAGCTAACTTTTGACAATGTATCCGCCACGCTCAAAACCTGCTGAGTAGTATCTTGAATCTCTTTTGATTGGCGTTCCGCCGCATCTAATAACTGATTCGAAACAGACTGCGCCTGTAGTGATTTTGCTGATACCTGCCCGGAAGCGTTGTTTACGCCTGTTACCAAAGAACGTAATTCTTCAATCGTGTAGTTCATCGAATCGGCGATCGCGCCGGTGATGTCTTCAGTTACCTTCGCGCGGATGGTTAAGTCACCGTCAGCTAGGTCGCCCATTTCGTTCAGTAAACGCAAAATCGCCTCTTGGTTTCGTTTGTTTTCAATGTCTGCTTCAGCAGCACGGCGACGGGCGTCTGATAGGAATAAGAAACCAATCAATGAAGCGAACAATAGTGTTAGTCCGCCGAATACAAGCGCCAATATCAAAGGCCATTTGCGACGCGCTTCGGTAAAATCACCTTGGAGTATTTCTACGTTATTGAGCAACTGCTCTGAGCCTTGCACAATCGCGCGGCCAGACTGACGGGCTGATGTGAGCTTTTGAACGTTATCAAGAATATTTTTAATGTTCTTTTCGAACTCGGTAAATTGCTCGCGAATTTTCACTACTTTTACGCGTGCATCTGCATCTTTTACCGCAGAAATACCAAGGCTCGCAGAACCATTTTCAATGGCGGCTACAAGATCTCTAAAGTCGTTCGTATCCTTACCCATTAGAAACGGTGTGTCTGGTTCGATGGTGTCAGAACCTACAATTTCGGCAGAACCACGCGCCAGGCGCTCAGCTAAGAAAGTCATATTTTTGATTTTCAAAACTTGAGCTAGCGGTACATTTGACTGCTGCAGCAAACCTGATAAATCGCCCGACAAATTCGACAATTCTTCGGCGCCAGATCGAACTTGTTGAATGTTGCGGCTTAAGCCGGTCAAATCAGTTTTGGCGGCAAGAATTGATGTTGCGGCTGAAGAAGTATCGTCAAAACGTTTCGTTAGCTCAGTAAGGCGCTGAGTTAGCGATTCAGAAATGCGTGCGGATGGCAAGCTGCCAGTCGGGAATTCCGTATCGCCGTCGTTAAAGACTTTTAAATAGCGTTGAAACTCATCGCGACTATCTTGCAATTGCGGGAAAGAGTTGGCATCACCTCGCGCCGCTAAACCAGCTGATTTTGCGAGTCGTTGGGTGTGATACTGCAACTGGGACGTGATGTTGGTATACGCAGAATCATGGCCTGCAAAACGGCGATCCAGTGTGATAGCGACAATAGTGAGCAATAAAAATAGGCCTGCCAATGTGCCTAGTACTTTTAGCTGCGAGATAAGTGGCTTACTACCAATGATTGGCAGCTTGAAGCCGGCAGAGACTTTTTTCGGCTTAACAACCTTAGTATTCGCCACAACGGCCGCAATTTTTTGGGTTTTGCTGCCCGGGTCTTCCGTAGATGGGCCAGCGGCTTTATTCACCGCCTGCAATTGCGTTGTATTGTTGACGCCGGCCGCAGTGGCGGCACTCGCTGGGCTGGCGCTAACTGATTTGACCGGTTTTTTGCTGCTGAATAAACCAGAAAAAAAACCAGGTTTTGCGGTTGCTTTTGATTTGTTGCCAGCGCTGCCTGAAACTGGTGGTTTCGATGCCATGGGGTGCTCCAAATTTAAATTCTTGTTTTACGCCGCTACATTTTGCGTAACTCTACGCAGCTATGGGCGATTAGGTTGTTGTTGCATATTGCGCATTGCGTTGATGCTAAATTTGTACTTACAAACTGACTTCCAAAAACTTCGCGTTTTTTGTCAGCGCGACCACATCCAACTCGTGCCATCGTGCGCCAGCCGCATCTAAAAACGTCGCGCGAACCCAGCTTTTACCCTCGATACCATTTGACTCAAGCGAAAACAATTCTGGGTTGCGCAAACCCATCATGCGACTAACCATCAAGCCAGAGCCCTCCATCAGCTTTTCATGAATGAGCACCACGCGGCGCTCAACATTGATTGGAGTCGCACTTGCCCCTTGAAACTGAGAAAAATCGGCAATGCTGTAAAGTTTTCCGCGAATATTGCTAATACCCTTAAACCACTCTTGCGTCAGTGGAATGGTCACTAAATTAGGTACCGGAATGACTTCGGAAACATCTGCTAAATCAACAAACCAGTTTTCTGTACCCACTTGAAAGCCAAGTTTGCTCGAGAGTGTTTTTTTCGTAGAAAGATCGCGCAATCGCTGCGCAAAATTCATTTGAAACTCTCTTAGGCTAGTCTTACGTGCCATATTGTTTGCCGAATTTGGTTAGGTTGGACAGAAAAGTTAAATAGCCGCGCAGAACTAGCCGAGTGCCTTAATTTTAGTGAGCAACTCAGCCGCATTTACCGGCTTGACTAAATAGTCTTTTGCGCCCTGACGCATACCCCAAATTTTGTCGGTTTCTTGATCTTTAGTAGTACAGATAAAGACCGGCACGTTTTTGGTGGTTTCTTCGCGGGTGATAGCGCGCGTTGCCTGAAAACCATTTAAGCCTGGCATAACGACATCCATTAAAATGAGGTCAGGAATATCGGCTTTCGCTTTTTCCACACCCTCTTCACCGCTTACTGCGAAGGTGACGGTATAGCCCGCTTTCGTAAGCGTGCTTTCCAAGAAGGCGCGTTCAGTTGGGGAATCATCAACAATTAAAATTTTCTTGATTGGCATATTGTATTTCCTAGCTCAGAGGATGTTGCTGCAAAAACGACGGTTGGTAAACAAGGTTAAAGCAGAAACGAAGTGCTAAAAACGGTTGATGCGTGCCTAGATAGAATAACTTACCTAATCTGGGGCCAACAACATGTTAATTGTTGTCAAGCGGTGGGTTTTGTGTGGTTCTACGGCGTGGCTTTGTTGCCAATATGGTCTTCAACTGCACGAAGTAGACTGTCTTTCGAAAACGGCTTGGTCAAATAGAAGTCTGAGCCCACCATGCGGCCTCTGGCGCGATCAAATAAACTATCTTTGCTAGACAACATAATTACAGGAATGACCCCAAACTTCCCGTTTTTTTTAATTAGTGAGCAGGTTTGGTAGCCATCGAGACGCGGCATCATAATGTCAACAAAAATCAAGTCTGGCTGATGATCTGCAATTTTTGCGAGCGCGTCAAATCCGTTCTCGGCCAAAATAACTTGGCAGCCGGCTTGCATCAGAAAAATCTCTGCGCTGCGACGGATTGTGTTGCTATCGTCAATTACCATGACGCGAATACCTGTCAAACTCTTGGACACAGCTGAGAAACCTCCATGGGCTCGGTAGCGCGATCGCTATTGCGATCTCTATTCGAACCTCGTTGTAGTTTTACTATTTTTCTATTTGGTGAATCTGAGTTGCTTGAGTGCTGCATTGCTGCATTGCTGCATTGCTGCATTGCTGCATTGCAGTATGACTTTATCCACAAGGTCATAGAAGATTACCGCTTTTTACTGCGTTCAACAAGCGCAAAGCATGAATTTCAATCTAACTTTGCCAAAAACTCAACGATTTACAGTTAAAAGCTAATGTATTTCATGAACAAATTTGCGCACAAAATGCGCCTCGCCGCTTTTTGTTTAAATTTCTACCATCTCGAAATCTTCCTTTCGTGCACCGCATTCCGGGCAGCACCAGCCCAATGGCACATCTTGCCAGCGCGTTCCTGCGGCAATGCCATCTTCCGGCCAACCTGCTTCTTCTTCATAAATTAGCCCGCAGACCAAACACATATAGGCTTTCATTGATTCCGGTGCGGCGACACTTGCTTGCTGATTCATCCAATTTCCCTAAAAAGTTAATCGCGTACTTGTTATCTCGCAAGATTGCTGCACTTATGGTGGTGTACCATGGCATCCTGCGAAGCTCAGCCATTAGTACTAATATGATACTGAAGTTTTAGCCAAACTAAACAACGCTAAGTTTACAAAGCGCTAACCACAAAATTGTGATTTCAAAGCACTTCCTACCAACCTTAATGCAGTCTTCATTTCCACGCGCTGTGCTACGCACCGTGAAATTTGTTACCTGATTTTAACGTCCAAATATGTCTGAATTTGCATTCCGAAATAAACAAAATAAGTTGGCGCTTCCGGCTGTTCTGACATTTTCAGCCACCGACCCATCCGGTGGCGCGGGTATGCAGGCCGATTTATTGACCCTCTCGAGCATGGGTTGTCATCCGCTTTCGGTCATTACTGCAATCACCGTGCAAGATACTGCAGGTGTTGAAGCGATTCACTGCTTTGATGCTGAATGGGTGGCCGACCAAGCGCGTTGCATTTTAGAAGACGTGCCCGTGGCAGCCTTTAAACTGGGCGTAATGGGTAGCGTTGAAAATTTGCAAGTCATTGCTGAAATTGTTGCTGACTATCCCAACATACCGCTCGTGTTCGATCCGGTGTTAGCCAGCGCGCGCGGCGATGAGTTTAGTTCTGAAGACATGATTGCGGCCATGCGCGATATGATTATTCCCCAATGCACCATCATTACGCCTAATACGCCAGAACTTCGGCGTCTTGCCGACGAAGATGACGATGATATTGCCGCAATACATATGGAGATTTTGGCCAAACGACTAATTGATCTAGGCTGCGAATATGCGCTTGTCACCGGCACCCACGAAAGCACCTTCGACGTCATAAACAGCCTATATGGTATTGGTGGTCGGATGCGTGCTGATACGTGGAGGCGCCTGCCCCACAGCTATCACGGCTCCGGCTGCACGTTGGCGTCCGCTGTTGCCGCGACGATGGCCAGAGGCTTGGACATTCCGGATGCCGTGCTCGAGGCGCAAGAATATACCTGGCAAACACTGCGCGCCGGATATCGCCCAGGCATGGCGCAGTTTGTGCCAGACCGCTTATTTTGGGCGCGTGATGAAATCGGTGATGATGACGGTGAAGAAAAAGCCGAAATCGCCACCGATAGCGGCTTAGTCGGGTCGGCATAAGGTGACCACAATCGACTCAGTAAGCGGGCCATTCAGCGCACCAGTAGCAAACTTAAGCACTTCCGAAGAAGCCCGTATTCAGGGCCTCTACGCGGTAACCCCAGAAATGGCTAATGACGCTGCGTTACTCAGCGTAGTCGAGCAAGCCTTAAACGGCGACGTACGCCTGCTGCAATACCGGCACAAAAATCTACCGGCGGCGCAAGTTATGCATCAAGCCTTAGCGATACAAGCGTTATGTTGGCAGGCCGAAGCCCTCCTCGTTATCAACGATTCTGCCGCTTTTGCTGCACAAATCGGTGCCGCTGCTTGTCATTTGGGGCGTGACGATGGAGCCCTCTCCACCGCCCGTGCCGCGTTGCCCCAAGGCATTATTGGCGTTTCTTGCTACAACGATCTCGCGCGAGCACGTGCGCTAGTTGCTGCAGGCGCTAATTATTTGGCGTTTGGAGCGGCGTTTACGTCTATCGTTAAGCCGGCTGCCCCCCATGCCGATTTGAGTGTATTTATTGCCGCCCGCGCAGAATTTGCGCTACCCATCGTTGCCATTGGCGGTATCACCTTAGCCAATGCACCTTTGCTTATTGACGCTGGCGTAGATGCGATTGCTGTCATTAGCGATTTATTTTCAGCACCCGACGTAGAGGCCCGTGCCAGGGCTTTTTCCAACCTTTTTTAACATTTTATTTTTTTAATATTGAGTCAAGCCATGTTTAGTAAAAGTGAAAAATTATTTGCCACATCCCAGCAGTTTATTCCCGGCGGTGTTAATTCGCCCGTGCGCGCCTTTCGGGCGGTGGGAGGCACGCCGATATTTTTTGAGCGCGGTGAAGGCGCCTATCTTTGGGATGTCGATGGTAATAAATTTATTGACTACGTCGGCTCGTGGGGGCCAGCAATATTGGGTCACGCCCATCCCACTGTAGTCAAGGCGGTACAAGAACGCGCAGCGTTAGGCATGAGTTTTGGCGCGCCAACTGCGCTGGAAGCCCAAATTGCTGAACGCATCTGCACGCTAATGCCAGCTATTGAGCAAGTGCGTTTAGTAAGCTCCGGCACTGAAGCGACGATGAGCGCCATACGCTTGGCGCGCGGCGCTACCGGTCGCAGTAAAATTGTAAAGTTTGAAGGTTGCTACCACGGCCACGGCGACGCCTTGCTGGTTAAGGCCGGTTCCGGCGCCCTAACCTTCGGTAACCCGAGCTCAGCGGGCGTTCCCGCTGAAGTGGCGGCGCACACCATTGTGCTGTCGTTCAATGACGAGGCTGAATTGGTAGCTGCCTTCGAAAAAATTGGCGATGAGCTTGCTGCCGTGATTATTGAGCCGATCGCCGGAAACATGAATTTTGTAGTCCCTGCGGCGAGCTATCTCAAAAAACTACGTGCGCTATGTACTCAGCATGGCGTTGTTTTAATTTTTGACGAAGTAATGACCGGCTTTCGGGTTGGTTTACAGGGTGTTCAAGGTTTAACCGGCGTTAAGCCTGATTTAACCACGCTCGGTAAAGTGATTGGCGGCGGTATGCCCATGGGTGCTTTCGGTGGGCGGCGTGATGTGATGGCGCATTTAGCGCCACTGGGTGCTGTGTACCAAGCGGGAACACTATCAGGCAATCCGGTGGCCGTTACAGCGGGATTGGCCACGCTTGAACTCGTGAGCAAGCCAGGTTTTTTTGAAGCGTTGGGTCATACCACTCAAGCGCTGGTAGCCGGTTTAAGCCAAGCTGCTGCGGATGCAGGCCTTGCATTTTCTGGTGCCAGCGAGGGCGGCATGTTCGGCCTATTTTTTCGCGCATCCCCACCGAGCAGTTTTGCCCAGGTAATGGAATCGGATAAAGATAAATTTAATTTATTTTTTCACGCCATGCTCAGACGGGGTATATATTTAGCACCATCCGCGTTTGAAGCAGGCTTTGTATCGGCGGCACACACGCAGGCCGATATTGATCACACAGTTGCGATGGCCAGAGAGGCGTTTGCTGAAATAAAATAGCTGTTTAGCAAGAAAATAAAAGGATCTTTTACCGCGCATGGAGCTACGCGCCACCATAGAAAACATCGCCTTGGCGGGCATTGTGTTAACGGCTGTTGCGTTAGCGGGAACTTCGTTGGTGGCGATTCGTGCGACTGAGAATTTAATAGACGGTAATGTGCAAATATTGGATGCACACCGCGTTACCTCAAGTCTTGAGGCCATTCGCTTTCAAGCAGCCGTCATCGATACCAGTATGCAAGCGTATGTTATAACGGGCGCTGATCAAGAGTTAGTTCCCTTGCAACGCGGTATTGTTGAACTACAAACTGAGCTTCTCAATTTGCGCGCTAAATCAGCGACATTTCCGGTGTTGGCTAAAAAATTTGAGGAGCTAGAAGTAGCGGTTGGTGGACTAATTAAACAAGAGAGCCTAACGGTGGCGACGCGGCGAAACGACGGTTTTGAAGCTGCGAAAAAGCAAGTAGTGCGTCATGCCGATGATGTTTACCAGCAGCGCGTTCAAAACAATATTCAACGCACGCTCGAAGCCATGCAACGGGAGTTCGATGCGCTACAAACTGCCCAAGAAAAAATCGGCACCAATGTGCGCAAGGCGCTACTGGCCTTGGCAACATCGGCTATTTTGCTGCTTATTTTTTTGTACGGTACCCTCAGACGATTGAGTGCGGCACAGCGCGAAACCCAAGCTCGCTTAGCCCATCAAGCGTCGCATGATGCCCTCACCGGGTTGTTTAATCGTGCCGCGGTGCTTTCAAAAATAACGGATCTCATCCATCCGGTGGGCGCCATCGCACCGGCCACCGACACTACCTTTGCGGTGCTGCTGCTGGATTTGGATGGCTTTAAGAATGTGAACGATACCGCTGGGCATGATGTCGGCGATAAACTGCTCTGTGCAGTTTCACAACGCTTAGTAGAAACGCTGCGCCACCATGATTTCATCGCGCGCTTAGGCGGTGATGAATTTTTAGTCGTTATCGATGGCGCCAGCCTGACTACGCAAGTCACCCAGTTTACCCAAAACACCCGGCCCGCCCAACGCTCGCGCACTGAACCGAATACCAAAATAATTGAAGACTTAGCGGTGCGTGTGGGTAACAAACTGGTTGCTGCCCTTGCCGTTGAATATCCGCTGCCCTCAAGCGCAGGCAGCTATACTGCGCGCATTACCACCAGTGTTGGCGTGAGCATTTTTCCAAGTCACGGGTTGGACGCCGAAGCGCTTTTAAAGCGCGCCGACTTAGCGCTTTATGAAGCCAAGCACGCAGGGAGAAATTGTGTGAAGCTGTATGAGGAAGGGTTTAAAGGAAGCTCGAGAATTTAGTTATTGAGCAATATATGCCTAGAGACAGCAGTAAATAGGGCTTCTACAGGCATTTTTAATCACTTTTTTACGCTATTGATTGTAACGGCGCAGTCTATGGGCGCGTCGCCATCGCTAAACGGTGGAAAATTCTTGCCCTGTTGGCTATGGTGTCAACAGCGGATGTTCTAATTGGCTGGGAGTAAACATGGCGCGTATCAATCGTCTCAATACTTTAGTGTCGCACGCGCTGTCGCGACGTCAGTTTTTGCAAGCATCAAGCGCCATGATGGCAAGTGGGTTAATGGGTGGCTGTGCTACTGCATTCAAGGCAGATGGCGAGCCGGCCGCATTCACATTTAAGTCAGTACCAATTTCCACCGCCGATACGGTTAATGTCGCCGAAGGCTATTCGGCCACGCCATTTTTTATGCACGGAGACGCCGTAACTGGTCAGGCTGGCTGGGCATTTAATGCTGCTAATTCGGCTGACGAAGCCATGACGCAGGCGGGGCAGATGCACGATGGCATGTGGTTTTTCCCTCTGCCAGAAGGTTCTAACAATTCGGATCACGGCTTATTGGTGATGAACCACGAATACCCGCGTAGCGCGCAATTATTTGCCGATGGCGCGGAAAATATGTCCGCCGAAAAAGTGCGCAAAATGCACGCTACAGTTGGCATGTCGGTCATTGAAGTAAAACGCGAAGCCGGCGACTGGAAAATTATTCGCCCGTCTAACTATGCGCGGCGCGTGCACGGCTTAACGCCCGCTCGTTTAGGCGGCCCCGCCGCTGGTCAGCCCTCGATGCAATCTGAGCTTGACCCAACCGGCTTTGCTGCTATGGGCACGATGGCAAATTGTGGCATGGGCACAACACCTTGGGGCACGTATTTAACGTGCGAAGAAAACGTGCACGACTATTTTTCAACCAAGGGCGGCGCGCTATCGGCGGTGCAAAAGCGCTACCAATTACGTTCAACTGTTTTGTATCCGCACCCAAATTTTGATGTGCGGCACGATACCTCCAAGCACCCAAATGAATTTAATAAAGTGGGCTGGGTCGTTGAGCTTGATCCCTACGATCCAACATGGGTACCCGCCAAGCGCACGGCCATTGGGCGCTGCTTCCATGAAACTGCACATTATTCAATCGCCAAAGATGGCTGCGTGGTGATTTACACCGGTGACGATGCGCGCTTTGAATACGTGTACAAATTCGTGTCGCGCGATAAATGGAACCCGACCAATCGCAAAGCCAATCGTGATTTGCTTGACCACGGCACGCTTTACGTTGCGCGCTTTGAAGCCGCAGTCGATGGTAAAAGTAATGGCCGCTGGATAGCACTTGAACACGGTAAAAACGGCCTCACCGCTGCAGCCGGTTTTGCTTCACAGGCCGATGTTGTTACCTTTGCACGTGCCGCTGGTGATGTCGTCGGTGCGACCAAATGTGACCGCCCCGAATGGATTGTGGTGCACCCGCAAACGCGCGAAGTATATGCGTCCTTCACCGGCAATCGTGACCGCGGCAAGCCTGGCCTGCCTGGTGCAGCACCTGCCAACCCGCGTGAAAACAACCTCTTTGGCCATATCGTGCGTTGGCGCGAAGCCGGTAATGATGCGGCTGCCGAAACATTTGAATGGGACGTATTTGTAAGTGCTGGTGACCCAACGCAAACGGACGCTAATTTGCGCGGCGACTTAAAGGGCGATCTCTTCACTAACCCCGATACCCTCAACTTCGATTACGCCGGCAGGCTGTGGGCGTGCACCGATACCGCAGAAGCCAGTGAGGCACAGTTAGCGTTCCGTGGTAACGACGCCATACTAGCGATTGACCATAAAACCGGTGAATCTAAACGTTTTTTTACTGGCCCAGTAGGTTGCGAAGTCACGGGCCTTACCTTCGCACCCGACATGCGCACCGCGTGGGTGAATGTTCAGCATCCATCCAAAGGCTGGCCCAATACCGCAGTTGATGGGAAGCCGCGATCGGCGACGATTGTGATTCGTAAAAATGACGGCGGGATCATTGGTACTTGAGGCATTAGCAGTCAGTAGGCTGTTAATCTGGATAGCTTGATTTACCCGGTATGTAGCTGGAGATGCCCTAATTTAGGGCGTCTCGCAATATTGGAATAATACTGCGTTGGCTAAATTGCCCATAGCCTGCCTGTTCAAGTCGGCTACGCTCTGCATCATCTTGAGAGAGTGTTAAGCAATCGCGGGCAATGCTTTCAGCAGTGGTAAATTTAATCGCGGCCTGAATATCTGGCTCAACATAAGTGTTGTCATCCAAGGTAGCGACTATGGCTTTTTTATTCGCAAACAAATAGGACACGCGAACGATTTCAAAAATTTGCGAAGCGTTGTACAAATTAATGTTGAGTACGATTTTTGATCGCGCGATGAGTTCATCCCTTGCAACACCATAAAAGCCGCAAGCAAACAACACAGACATGCCCGTGCGCGATATGCGATTGAATACATCTAGCCGTTTATCGCCGCCCATGCCATAAATGAGCACATCAATGTCTTGCAGAGCGGGTTTGGCAATACGCGTTAATATGGGCGCATAGCCCACCGGCACTAGCTTTGGCGCCGCCGCACCCAAGGTGCGCCACATAGCAAGATTGGGTTCGCTGTAATCCCAAATTTGGAAATGCGTGGCGCAGTAATGCACTTCAGGTCGTATGCCAGCCACGTCGCGGCCGCGCAATTGCTCGAAGTTATACACCACAGAATCACGCGGCAGTTGTTCCAGAAATGCCAACGGTAGCACCTGTGCGCCAAAGATAATATTGAGTGCCGATTCGTCGTAACTGTTGAGGCTGTACGTCACTTGGTGCCCCAACTGCGTTAGACCCCATTGGATTGTGTCAATCACCTCTTTATAACCATTGAGCCCGTGCATTCGCGGATGGGGAAGGCAGTGCAGCAAGTTAAATTTAGCCATGGTTTATTTGCTTAGGTGAACCGCTTAGCGTCCAATGTAGGCGGCGCTAGGTGTTCTGAAAGATGGAATGCTAGATGGGCGGCCATATGGGCAGCTACCATGGTGTATAAAATGGGCGAAGGATGAAAGCCATCGGATGCCATTAGCTTTGGGTGGGTAAAGCCGTCCATCGCTAAATGTGAAACAAACGCGGCACGCTGCCGATGTTTTACCCAATGCGTTTGCAGAATATTATTGCGCCGCGCTTCTGCGCCGCCGTACCAAGCCAGCGGCTGCGGTAACAGCGGAAAACGCTCCACTGCTGGCAGCCCCGGAAACACGATGTGCTTCACGCCTGTGCGAGCGTGCAGCAAGCGCACGATGCGGCTCCGCGCGCGGAAGGCGTGGCTGAGCGTGATGTTATTGGTGATGTCGTTTACCCCAACAATTACCACCGCCACGTCCACAGCGGGCAAGGTTTCGCTTTGCAATAATTGCTGCACACCAAGGGACGTTAAACCCGTGTGCGCAAACAACTGCCACTGCACGTTGCGCAATATATTTTTAGACAACGCCGTCGCAAGCTGCGGTGCCAAGGCTTCATCCTGTGTTTTAGCACCCACCCCAGCAGCCGAAGAATCACCAGCGAGCAACAACGAAATGGGTCGTGCGCCTATCGGCGCTTCCGCGCAATGCACCAGGCCGTGCCGCGCGCCTGAAGGCTCTGGCAATTCCAACGCGATTCGCCGTAGCCGCTTGGCTTGCGCGATTAGCACGGGTGCTAAAACTGGTTTGATAAAGCGGATGACCATAGCGAAAGATTTTATCGTGATGATGTTTGAGTTCAATGATGCCACAACTGCGGTATCGTTGACGATGATAGATTGCGAGTTTTCAAGCTCCGTAGCCCGGCTCCCGCAGTTTTATCGCGGCAGCCGGGGTGGTGGTTAAAAACAGGTAATGTAAGCGTTTAAACACCGACCCGGCTGCTGCGATAAAACTGCGGGAGCCGGGCTACGAATCACTACCTTGTCGCTAACGATGATAAATCACCGCGCGAACAAGGCAAAACCTGAGGTAGAACTATGGCTAACTTTAGGTGTCGAACCCGAGATCGGCGTGAATTCGTCTGGCGTATTGAGGCTGGTAATAATGAAAATTTATATAGGTAAATTTCTTGTTGGTGTGGTTGTTTTGGTAGTAAGTGGGTACGTGTTTTTTGGCACATCTGTTTGCGGCCGCACTACCTTCGACGAGCTAGTAGACGAGGCGAGTTTTGGTTTGGAAACCATCAAAAATAGCGGCAAAATTAAAGCCGAGCAGTCCAGTAAATTTTTATGGAAGTCTGCCGTGCGTGATCTACATGCTGAGGGTAAATTTACCGTTGAGATGGAGGAAAATTTTCAGGAGCTGGTGCGTAGGGGAGATGAAAATGCTGGTTACTGGTTACAAGACATGGAAAAAAGTACGGAAACGGCAATTTGGAGCGCCTGAAGACGCCCTTAAAGTAGGTTATCTACAAGGTATCAATTGCCTTATCCCAGCGCCCGCATAAACGCAATGACTCCATCAAACACCGCCTGCTGTACCGCTTTTCGATCTACCCCTGCCCTATCTTCGCACAGCGAAACGCCCATCACTTTCGTTTGATGGCTGCACGCACTGATAAAAACAAAGTGCCCTTCTTGGCCCTTTAGCGCGTTCATTTTCGCGTTAGGAATTTCAGTCGCGTAGCGCAAGCCGTGTTGTTTCCACGGCAAAAAATCATTGTTTTCCGCACCCACAACCAACGTCGGAATGTTGATTTTGCGTAAGCTTGTCACTTGCACGGCTGAGCCTAGTGCGGGGTCGAGCAGCACCATTGCTTTTACGCGCGCGTCTGCATGCGACGCACTAAACTGCTTTTTGAAACTTGCCGGAGCACTGCTCGCGCCGCCGCCGTAGCCGCATGACACGTCGCCTTTTGATTGTTCTGACGCGCAGTAATCTGCCAACTGTTGCAAGTTAAACGTCGCGCCCGCCAACATGGTGGCTGTTTGGCCGCCGGATGAATGACCGATGACGATTATGTTGCTGTAGTCCACCGGCTTTTGAAAAATGCCTTTTACCATTATCTTATCTAGCAGCGCTGAAATATCTTGCGGGCGCTGCCAGATGACAGACGTGGCGCGTGGGTTTTGCGATTCTTTACCGTAGATGGACGACTCTTCAAAGTGGTTGATTCCCAGCACCACAAAGCCCGCTGCAGCCAGCCTTTCACCCAACCAACTCAAGCCCCGCGCCGAGCCCATCGCGCCGTGCGACAGCACCACAACTTTGTTAGCAATAGCCGCGTCGGCCAAACACAAATGCTTTTCCTCCAAGCGCGCGCATTGGCCTTTTAAAAACCATACGTTCATCGTGCTGGGCCGATTGGTCGGCAACATGCCTATCTCCACCACTTCCATCTGCACCGAGGGCGCGACCTTAGCAAAGTGCACAACCGTAGTATGCGTGCAGCCAAAAAGTAGAGCGGAGAGTAAACCAAAAACAATTTTCATGTGGCGTCCGAATTAGGGAGTGAGCATTGAAGCTTAACAACTTGCCGCCATGCTTGCTGTGCAGAAAGTGCGATTAACTTAATGGCCTAACAACGTCAATCGGAAAATACAACGCTGTCAACAAATCCGCTTCTGCCGTGATGCGCGGATTGTTCAAATACATTTGCACAATCGCATCATCGCGCAGCGCAATTTGCGCAGGCACTACCCAGCCAGCCACCACGCGCGAAATGGTTTGCCACATCAAACCATAGCTGCCGGTGTGGTGAAACTTAGCCCATGTGCCCTGCTGCCAAATGTAATCTTGCAACGGCAAATTAGCAGGCAACGCACCCCCATTTACACCAATAAAAAACCGACTTTGGTCTTGATCGCTTTGCCACGGATTATCGAGCGATACGCCAATAGGCATGGTGTATGCGGCGCTCAAATTAGCCTGCGCCAACACGGCACCCAGTTGGCTAAAAAGCGCGGTGCCAAGGGTAACGAAGCTGCTATTTTCAAACCCCGCCCCATACAGCCCGCGATATGTTTGCGTCGGCAGCGTAACTATTTCTGGCTGCATCGCCGCATCGCGATCACGCGGTTTTTTGATCGTGTTGGGCGTGCGCCAGGTGCAATCCGTGCCAATTTTTACCGCATTCGGCGTACAACCGAACGCGTTCAAAAACGCCCGTGAAAACGCCGAATGCGAAAGGTAGCCAACCGCCAAACTCACATCAATCACGCTCGAATTACCCTGCGCCAACAAAGCGTAAGCCGCCTGCAACCGCCGTCGCGCAATAAATTCGCCCAACTGAAAACCAGTAACCGCATGAAACAAACGGTTTAAATGAAACTTAGAAACCCCTACATGCCGCACCAAATCATCAATCAAAATCTCATCGCCCAAATGCGCCTGCACGTAGTCGCTGATGCTGGTAGCTACCACTTCGTATGCGGTTTTATGGGTGGTTGACATTGGGTATGCGGGGCTTTGATGAACATGATGACGGAAGTTTAGCGGTGATTGTATTTGTTAGCGATTGCGCGATTATTTTCTATATCAAAGAGATGGTAAAATTATGTCGACCATAGGCTGGAGGCACCCCAAAATAGGGCATCTACAACCCATCTACATAGTGCAAAACTAACATGATTAGTGGCGGATGTTATGATGAACGCATTACCTTATAGTCGTCACCGCCCAATCGGCACGACACCGCACCTGTTAACAACCATAGCAACGACACAACCACATCTTTATGCCAACCACCTGCCCCCGCTGCGACTACGTGCGAAAAGAAACCGATACGTGCGCAACTACGCACTGCCCGTCATGCAATGCCGCGTATGCGGGGGATGCAAGCGCGGCTACTCCAAACGGAGCACAGGCCGCAGCAACCCGCGCTAACACGCAAAAACCATCCACCACATGGATGTGGTTTGTAGCCGCGGCATTAGTTGCGGCGTCAGCTGCGCAAAGCGACATATTTTCAAGCCGCGAACCAAGCAGCGCCAAGCTCGCGCAACCTGCGCAAAGTGTCGCATCGCCTGATGCGCAGCAGCAGGCTCAACCGCAATTGCAAGCCTCTGCGCCGGTGTTAGCGCCCACGCCGCCGCAAACAAATGGTCAACCCGCAGTAACCCTCTACAGCGCCGCATGGTGCGGCTACTGCGACGCCGCCCGACGATTTTTTAAGAAAAACAACATCGCTTTTACTGAGTACGATATTGAAAAATCCGCTGCCGGTGCCGCAGGCTATAAAAAGCACGGTGGCGGCATACCCGTTATCGTGATTGGGGATGAGAAAATTAATGGCTTTGAAGTGGGGATGATGCGGGAGAAATTGGGGGCTTGGATTGGGGAACGGGGGTAAGCTGAGGGTACTTGGATGTAACTTTCTGTTTTCGAGGAGACTAAGTTGAGACTTTAAGCATAAAGTTTACTTTATCGTAGAACTAATTTTTCGTAGTCGTCCATTGGCTGAAGGCCGGTGTTACCGGGAGTTAGATCGAGATAATCGCGTGGGTGAAAGTAGCTCAAACTTTAAGTGAATGCTATGATAATGTCTGAGAGGTTGAGTTTTTTGATTGATAGTCGTTGATCGTCAACAAGAGATTCGCTTAGATAAATTTCCTTTTTCTCACAATAGTTTCATTAAAATTTAGGCAGTTAATGGCAACGACGCTTGAAATCGTAAAGAAATTTGAGCGGGCTCAGGACTCGCTCGTAATACAGTCTTCAGACCTTTCGCTAGAGACTATTGCCCAGATGGTCGATAGCGGAGCTATCGACGTGGCACCTAGTTATCAACGCAGGGAACGATGGAAATTGAAAGAACAGGCCGAATTAATCGAATCTTTTTTGCTCAACGTCCCCGTACCTCCAGTATATTTGGCTGAGGATGATTTCGGCACCTACTCGGTAATTGACGGTAAACAACGAATTACTGCCATTCATCGTTTTCTTAGAAACAAAATTTCTTTAGGAACCCTCACTAAGTTCACGGAGGTAAGCGACCTTACATTTGAAAAATTGCCGAAGCAATTACAAAACGCTCTCTCCATTCGGCCATACATCCGAGTCGTCACGCTGCTGAAGCAGACTGATTCGGAGCTGAAATATGAGGTATTTACGCGGTTAAACTCGCGTGGCCAGCCCCTTTTGCCACAGGAAATACGAAATGCTCTCTATCGCGGTGCGCTGAATGATCTGCTTTTTAACCTTGGAGAGACGCCGTTTCTACGTGAACAGTTAAAAATTATTTCGGAGAAAGAATCGGCCTACAGTGAAATGTTGGACGTAGAAATGCCGTTGCGTTTTTTGATGTTTCGTCAACACTGGCTTCTCTTTAGCGGTGATTCGCGACGTTCAATGGATGCTTTTATGGCAACCCATAGGGGTGCAAAGCCAGCTCAACTGAAACTCTTCAAGAGTGATTTTCTTCAAACCATCGCCCGATGTAAAAGTTTATGGGGTGATACAGCTTTCAGGCGCTTCGCAAACGGTACTTTCCGCGCACAATTTCTAGCAGCTCTTTACGATGCACAAATGATAGCTGCCGCTGAGTTATCTGTGGCGAGAGTGAAACATCTAGAATCTCGAACCGCAGCGGTAGTTAAAGCAACACAGAAGCTGTTCTCCGATGACGCTTTTGAAGAGGCTGTTAGAGCATCTACTAATACGCCTTCTCGGGTCAAATATAGAATAGAAAAAGTTAAGCAAATGCTCGCCGACATTAATTGATCGTTTGTTCACATGTCTAAATGTCGTGAGGTATTTCTGTCTCGCCTGAGCGTGTTGCGAAATTGTTTGGGGGAAGTAAATTTAGCGGATGGCTCGCCATCAGACACGCAAAAAAACGAAATTGCGGTGATGCTTCGAAGCGGACTTGCGGTATTGAGTTTTGCTATAACTGAAGCGTTTATTCGTGAGCGTACGGCAGAAATTTTATGCAGTTTTAATAAATCAAGAGTTAAGTTTAATGACTTTTCTGACAAGCTTCAATTAGCCGTCACGGTAGATGCTTTAAAGGGAGTTTTGTTCAGATCAAAGTTTGAGGATAAGTCATCAAGGACCAATTGGATTCTTTCAAATTTATTGCCAATTGCACAGGCTGAAAATGATGTATCTACGCTATCGGCGTATTCGTTTGGCTACAGTAAGCCAAATTTGGATGAGGAAAATTTCAAGACAGTTTTCGTTGCATTTCAAATAGATGGGGGCTGGGCTTCAATATTGGAAATTGCAAAACGAGTTGGTTTAGGAGGTGTTCTTGACTATCGACAGTCTTTTATCGACCTTTCAACGAGAAGGCACCAAGCGGCGCACGATGCCACGACTCGCATACCATTAACTGACCTAAACGATTCGGTAAAGGCAATTCTTGGTATTTGTTCGGCTTTCGATATTTTGCTTTCACATTCTTTGGCTATGCATAATTTGGGGCAGTCCAAGGCCATAGTGTCATTTCCGATCCGGCCTCAGCAAATAAAGTTACGTTTCATCGCGCCGGATCCAAAGCGCGCAGGAAGGTACCTAGAAATGAAAGAGAGCGAGTCAAGTCAACCGAAGCAGTCGCTAGTCCGGAGAACAGTAAGGATTCATGATTCAAGAGCAGAGGCGGAAAAAGCTGCTATTTCGAAATGTAAACGCTATAAAGCGCAGCTTGTTGTCCTCGATTCGACAGGTGCTCCCGAAAGTTGGAGCCCATACTAGGCCATGCACGACCACATTAATGCCAAAATTGACGCATCCGAGTGGATAATTGTCGCACTATCTATTAAGTATTTATTAATAATTTGATTTTTTCCTTTTATTAACAGATATTTATGAAATAGTATCTATTAGTCAATCACATCCAATGTCTGCATCAACACTACCGTTGCCCGACCAAATCCTCGCATGTTTAAGCGCGCGCGGCGCGTTATCGGCGCGTGAGTTGCAGGACGCAACAGCCATGAGCCAGCCGAGCATTTCGCTTGCGTTGACAGCGCTCGGGGAGCGCATCTGCAAGATCGGGGCGGCGCGCAGCACGCGTTATGTTGCGACTAAAACTATTTTAGGATTGCCCGCAAAGCAGCCGCTGCACCGTGCCGATGATGCGGGGTTGCTTACTATTTTTGGTGAGCTGACTTACTTGAGCGATGGTGGTACTTACCTGCAGGTCGCTACAAAGGCCAGTTGGTTATCGCCATCCAATACATTGCCGTGGTTTTCGTCGCCACTGCGGCCGCAGGGATTTATGGCGCGACAGCTTAACGTACTGCGCCCTGACCTTCCTAGCAATCCTGATGACTGGAATACGGAACAAGTGCTGTACATGGCCGCGCAACACGTCACCGATCCGCCGGGTGCGTTTAGTCTTGGACCGGTCGCAAACGCGGCTAAATCAACCGCGCCCGCCGATTTAATTGAGCGTCGCGCGCACTACGACAATCTGACCGCAGATATCGGCAAAACACTGCCCGCAAGCTCTAGCGCAGGCGGTGAGCAGCCTAAATTTATCGTTGAAATTAGCGCTGATGCTCACCGCGCGCATCAGCATTTCATCGTCAAGTTTAGCCCACCGCACGAGACGCCATTTGGTGCGCGGTGGCGCTCGCTGCTGCACTTGGAAAAGTTGGCGCTTGATACTTTGCGTCAACACAATATTGCCGCCGCGACGTGCTCGATTGTCGAAAGCGCCACCCGCACTTATCTTGAATCACAGCGCTTTGATCGCATCGGCGTGGAAGGCAAGCGGCATGTGGTCGCCATTGATGCGCTGCACCAAGAGTTTGTTGGCGGTGCGCGCCAAAACTGGATTCATACTTGCGAAAAGTTAGTGGCTAAAAAAATGCTCACCCCCGAATCGCTGCGTACCGTAGCGCGCATTTATGCGTTCGGTCAATACATTGGCAACACTGATATGCACTTTGGCAACCTATCGTTTTTTATTGATGATGTCATCAATCCAGCGCCCGCGTTAACTCCGACATATGACATGCTACCCATGATGTGGCGCCCCAGTATTCACAGCGGCGCGCTCGACATCACACCCGTGCGCGAGCCGCATGTACTCGCAGGTTACGCACACGAATACGCGGATGCGCGTGCGTGGGCGACACTGTTTTGGCAACGCGCGGCGCAAATAGAAGTGTTGGACGATGCGATGCGCGACGCATCGCTAGCGAGTGAAGCACGCGTAAAAACGCTAAATTTTACGTAATTGATATGCCTGGAGACGCCCTAAAATAGGGCGTCTCCAAGGCATAATAATTACATTAAGGCAGCCGTTTGCCCTGTTGTTCCCGACCGCCTTGCAACAATATTAGCTGCGTTATTTTGCCGTCCGCATCTTTATCAAACTGCAACTTCGCGTTAACCACTTTCAGGTAAAACCGACTCTCAGTTTCAGCAAAAATCTCGTTTTTGCCTTGCCCCGTTGCTTGTGCATAAAAGTGTTCACCTTCGCGCGTTACAGTGATAATGAATTCGGGCGAAAGCGCATATTTGCCGACGTACACATCAAACGCTGCGGCAGATAATTTAAATGCTGCAGGTAGCACCGGCAGGGTTTTGCTGATGCGCGCATTGCGGTCTTCACCGTTGGATTGGGTCGTGACTAAATGGGTGGTTTCGCCGTTGGCGTCGGCTTCAAATTTCATGCTGGTGAACGAATCCTTCACAAAAAACGTGTTCGGCGATGAGGGTGTTAGGGCAAATTGTCGGCCATCGGAACGTTGGCTAAAAAGTTGATTGCCGTCGCGCGAGATCGTGCGCGTGGTGGTTTCGTTAATGGAGTACACGCCAATGTGCTTATCCAATTGCTTGTCGGTAAGCGACACAGCGACAAATTCTGGAAACGGATTATCGATGGCGATGGCGGCAACTTTTTCAGCGATATAAGTCGGGATGCCCTGCCCCGCGGTGGTGTTGCTTAGCACCGCCACGTAAGTTTTTTTGGCGGGCACGCTAATGGCGTAGGATTTAAAACCGTTGATGCCGCCGCCGTGCGTAATTGACGGCTCTCCACGCAATTGGCTAATTTGCCAGCCGTGCCCGTAACCGGTTTTACTGCCGTTGCTCAAGATAGAATTAGTGAATGCTTGCGTCCACGTTTCGGCTTTGAGTAGCTTGGCTGCGGTGATAGCGGCATCCCAAATGGCGAGATCATCCACGGTAGAAATTAACGAGCCTGCAGCATACGGCTGCGTCATGCTTACCGTGCGATCGACTACAGTTTTGCCATCGCGCAGCGCATAGCCTTCAATGCGCTTTTTGCCGCTGCGCTCATTGCCTTCAAACGCGCTATCGCGCATATTTAGCGGTTCAAAGATGTGCTTTGCTAAATACTGCGCATAGGTCATACCAGATGCGCTTTCGATAATCACGCCAAGCAAAAAATAGCCCGAATTGTTGTGGCGCCACTGCGTGCCGGGATCAAATTCCAGCGGCAACGATTTAAATTGATCCATCATTTGTTTGGTGGAAAAATCTTTTTCTATCGTCGCCATGAAGGTCGGCAAACCGGTATAGCTTGGTATGCCTGACGTGTGAGTAAGCAGCTGGTCAATGGTGATTTTTTTAGACGGTGCGGGATAGTCCGGCAAGTGTTTGGTGATGTCGTCGCTTAAAGACAACTTACCTTGCTCAGCCAACATCAATATGGCAACGGCCGTAAATTGCTTGGTAATTGAGCCAATCCGAAACACATCGTCAGGCTTAATCGCAACTTTGTTGGCAACGTCTGCCAAACCAAAAGCCCGTCGATAAATTGCTTTGCCGTCGCGCATTACGATGATGGCACCGCCCGGTTCACCGGCAACAATATGCGGTGCGATGGCCCGATCAAAGCGCGCTTGTATCGCATCGGGCACGTCCGCCTTTTGTGCGTGCGCGATGCGATGGTGGCCGATGCTGGTGAGGGTTAGAGACGCAAATAAGACGGCGCTCAGCGCTGTTTTGAGTGTTGGCATAGGCATAAAAATTAGCTCCAAAATTAGGGCACGGTATAAGACTAACGAGTCTAGCGCGACAACAAAAACCGTTGTGGCCATACGCGACGAAATGGCGAACCACGCGACGAAACGCGCAATAGCGCGGTGTGAATGAGGTGTTTCGACTCTGTAGCCCTATGTGACGCGAGTGACGCGAAAACTTATTCAACCCGTCGCCAAACGCCTGCCAGCCAACGCTGCTCACTGCGCGGCAATCCTGCCGGTCGATAGTAGCTCATACACTCAACGAATCCTGCACTTAATAGATGCGCCTGCCAACTTGTTGGACTATGAAAGCAGCTGTAGCGGGCGTCATTACCGCCTTCTTCGTCGTTGCCATGCGGGATGGATGCGAACAGTACGCCGCGCGGTTTTAGCGTACGGTGTAAATCGCGCAACACGCGCGGTAGTTCGGTTTTGGGAATGTGTTGGAGCGATGCGTTGGCAAATAACCCATCGAAGTGATTGGGCGGTAAATCAAGGTTCAAAAAATCTTGGTGCCACACTTCACAGCCGCTGTGGGCATGTGCCATGCGCGCGAAGGCGGCGCTGCCATCTAGCCCAATGGCGTGGTGGCCACGAGCGACTAAGGTAATCAAATCGCGCCCTGGCCCGCACCCAAAATCCAGAATATTGCATGGGGCGGCACGGTCAAGATGCGCGAACAGCGCGTCGATATTTTGCTGAACGTCATGGTCACGCGTGCCTTCCCAATAGTCTCGCGCACGTGTTTCGTAATGGCCGAGCGTGGCAGACGTAAGGGCGGTGAGATTATTTGTATCATTGGCCATCTGCGCATGATGCCACAGCGTATTGCTGAAAAACTATGGAAAACGATTTTGAAAGAGGACTAAAAAAGCGTAGTAGTACACTGAAATGATTGTTGAGGGTTGTTTGTAGAACAACTAATGCGCTGTAAACAAACTATTGTAGGGCATTTCCGACCGTTTCGAATAATCCTCCAGTGCCAACCATCATAACTATCTGGGTGGTGTGTTACTTTTTCGGTGCTACCTAATTGTGTGTCGCCGCCTAGGCTTAAACAAGTTGGCGTCTCAGCCAAAATCTGTGGTGCCTGCACAGGCGTTGCGTAAACAGAAGAAAATTGCGGCGATTTCCGGTTCGTGGATTTGCTATGCAAAATGCAATGCGGCTTTTCCGGCAGGGGATCTTTTTTCGATAAGCAAGCACTTATCAGGCACATTGCAATTGGTAGGGACGGGCGGCGGCAAGTTGCGCAGCGTTCATGCCATTCGGCCGAGCGAAACATCAGAAAATAGCTACGCCATTGACATTACTAATACCAGCCCGCCGACCACTATTGATGCCGTGCTTAATGTGGCTGAAAAGACGCTGTCTATCGAAGACGACAAGGATTTGATATTGGTGCCCGCCGTAAAGTAACCACAATCACAAAGTAAATCAGCGGTAGTCTGACCTGACCACAAATCAATTGTGGATGTATGCGGCGTTGGGGTGGTGCGTAAAAATAGAAATAAAAAATGCCTGAAGAGGCCCTATTTCAGGGCATCTTCAGGCATTAACTAGGTGCCGAAGTGGACTGAAAAGCGCTACTTTGCTGGGCGCATTCCGGCCATATATTCGGCTACGGCTTGCATCTCACCGTCGCGCATACGCGCGGCGATCGCTTGCATCTGAATGTTCTTGCGCTCGCCAGACGCGTAACGTTGTAGTTGCTCTAATAGGTAATCTGGGTACTGCCCCGCCACTCTTGGATAAAGCGCTGGCATGCCTGCACCAGCGCCGCCATGGCAACCCGCGCAGGATGGCACTTTAGATTGGGCGATGCCAGCGCGATAAATCTGCTGGCCTTTATCGGCTGCCGCTTGGTCACGCGCTACGGCAGTGGGTTTGGATTTTTGCACTGAGTAGTAAAGACCGAGGGCCTTCATATCCTCTGGCGTTAAGTTTGCTGCCATGCCTTGCATGACGGCATTTTTACGTTTGCCGCTTTTATAAAGCGCCAATTGAGCTGCAACGTATTGTTGCGGCTGGCCGGCAAGCATCGGGTTTGCAGACAATGGGCTATTGCCATCGGCGCCGTGGCAGGCAATGCAGACGGCACCGGCAATTTGTTGGCCGCGTGCGAGGGTGTCGGCACGTGTAGGCGCAACAGGCGCTGCTGCGGTGGTGGCGGCAACTGGCGCTGGATCAGCCGCAAGCGCATTTGTTGCGGTTAGCGTTGTTGCCAATGCCAAGAGTGATGCAAGTGATAGAGCCGATATTGTGGAAGCGAAGTTGCGAGCGTGTTTCATTTAGCACCCTTTGGTCAATCTAGTCATTCGTAAAAGCCTGCATTCGTATGTTTACGCGCAGAATTTGAGGCAAGATATAAATATTGCTGGCCGTCATTTGCGCATACAATTCGCAATTGCTGAACCGTATAACCATAATTTTAGCGCATAGTCGCTCACCCACGCCAGCATTCATGCGCTTGGCGCATTAAAAAACTAGGAGTTGCTGTGGCTTTATTTGAAAACGCGCAGTATTTTGCATCCGCCCATGACCCGCACCAGCTGCCCCCAGAGGCTGGCGCCGAAATTGCCTTTGTGGGCCGGTCTAATGCCGGAAAATCCAGTGCAATCAATACCTTAACCCGTCACGGTAGGTTAGCATTTGTGTCAAAAACGCCAGGCCGTACGCAGTTAATCAACTTTTTTAGCATTCCTAGAGGCCGTTTTATGGCCGATTTACCGGGTTATGGCTATGCCAAAGTGCCACCCGCTGTCAAAGCCCATTGGGATGCTTTTTTGTCGGAATATTTGTCTACCCGCCAATCTTTGGCCGGTTTGGTGATGATTATGGACGCGCGCCACGCCATGCGGCCTAGTGACGAGGTGTTTTTAGATTGGTTTTCACCATCCGAAAAGCCGGTGCATGTGTTGCTGACCAAAGCTGATAAATTATCGCGTAACGACGGCATGAACGCGCTACGAACTGTGCGCGAAGCACTCGCAAAGCGCCCAGGTTCGGGTAACGCGACAGCACAGCTGTTTTCAAGCTTAAAGCGCACGGGTGTGGATGAAGCCGAAAAGCGATTAAGTCAAATATATATGGAAGCAGAAGCGGCGACGCGTCTAAAGCACGCTGAATAGCCAAGCAGACTTAAAGGCCGTAAAAACTTTTTCTAGAATGCAGAAAAAAGAAAAGGAGCCAAGGAAAAGGGATAACCTTGGCTCCCAGAACGGCTTGCTAAGATGGTAGGGAAACCATTCAGCAAGCACCCGCTTAAGGGAGGTAAAGCGGGGAGTCAACACACTCGTAAGTTAAGAGAGGTGTTTTGCGTAATAGTTCAATTTAAATGCATTGTTTTTGGTTTGATTTTGAGTTTGCAGCCCACAAAAAATGGCTGAGAAAGTTTAATGGTAATGACTAACACCTCAAGTTTACAAATCGGTACGTTCCCAACAAGGCGCATGCGCCGGCTGCGCCGCGCCACGTGGCTGCGCGAAATGGTTCAAGAATCACGGTTATCGGCAGCTGATTTCATTTATCCGGTGTTTTTGCTCGACGGCACCAATCGAGAAGAGGCCGTTGCCTCGATGCCGGGCGTGTCACGTCAAAGCCTAGACAAGCTACTACATACCGTGGAGAAAGCCGTGTTACTGGGTATTCCAGCCATTGCTTTGTTTCCGCTGATTGATGCCGCGTATAAAACGGAGGATGGCCGCGAAGCTTGGAATGCAGATGGTTTAGTGCCTCGAGCGGTGGCCGCCATTAAACGGGAGTTTCCGCAGATAGGCTTGATTTGCGATGTGGCGCTAGACCCGTACACAACGCACGGCCAAGATGGGCTGATTGATGCCAACGGTTATATTTTGAACGATGAAACCCTCGAAGCACTTTGTAAGCAAGCGCTAACTCAAGCGCAAGCAGGCGTGGATATTATCGCGCCGTCGGACATGATGGACGGGCGTATCGGCGCGATTCGCAGTGCCTTAGATACCAAACAATTTATTCACACGGCAATTTTGGCGTATTCAGCCAAATACGCGAGCAAGTTTTACGGCCCGTTTCGTGACGCCGTTGGCTCAGCCAGTAGTTTGGGCAAAAGCGACAAAAAAAATTATCAGATGGACCCCGCCAATAGCGACGAAGCACTGCGCGAGATAGCGCTTGATTTGCAAGAAGGCGCTGACATGGTGATGGTGAAGCCCGGGATGCCCTATTTAGATATTGTGCGCCGCACCAAAGACACCTTTGCTGTACCAACCTTCGCCTATCAAGTTTCGGGGGAATACGCGATGCTAAAAGCGGCAGCACAAAACGGTTGGCTAGAAGAGCGCGGCTGTGTGTTGGAAAGCCTGCTGGCCTTTAAGCGGGCTGGTTGCGATGGGGTTTTGACCTATTTTGCGCTCGATGCTGCGCGTTGGCTGCGCGAAGAGGTCTAGCGCGCAGCAGCCAACAGTACTTCCAATTCAAGTAGCGTCATCGGACTTTTGGTGACGCAGAGTGACGCGTTTGGGGCTTCACTTTGCTGTGGTGACGATGCCTGAAGATGCCCTATTTTTCCCGCAGGGGGATTACCTTCGGGTCGCGGACGTTTCGAAGCACTTTTTGCAGTGCTATTGCAGTGTAAAATCGGTTTAAATTTAACGTCGCACGCAGTATGCAGCACATGATAAACCACACGATTGGTTTTGCCGCGGCTTTCATTGTTAGGGTCGCCATGATAGTTGCCATCGGCTTCAATTCGGGTTTCGATTTCGTGATCGAACAAGAAAAAATCGAAGGTTTTGAAGTCGTCCACAAATAGTTCAATTTCTATGGCAGAAAATGCGTTGGCGTGCCCCAAAGCCACCGCACCCGTGAGTACGGGCTCACTCTCGGGTAAGGCTCGTTCTAGCAGCTTTAAGATATTGCGCGCTTCCAACCGGAGGCGGTGCAGCGCCTCGGGCTGAGTATCGGCTTGAAAAAGCGCTAAATAGTGGTTGAGCGCTTCGGTGATGTCAGCATAGCGTGGGTACCGCGTATTCTCCGGAAGGCCTAAGCGCGCAAGGGCTTTGCGGGTAGCGCGTGCGTAGTCTTGTTCGCCTTCCTCGGCAATGATGCGGGCGCAGGCCTCCACAATCTCAGCATCTTGCTGCGAATTATTGGCAGCGCGCCGAATTTGGTGCGCCGCAGCAAAACTGTCCGGTTTGTGATGTGACATGTTGGGTAATGACAATTTCAAAAAACTATTTTAAGCGCTTTTAAGCATAATTTAAGTGAAATAAACCGTAGTTAGCGCGTGTTGCGTGGGTTTGATTAAAAAATTTGGTTTTTTACTTCTTCGCTAGGTTTGTTGATTTCTCGTAACGATGATGGGCCTTCAGGGCCGTTGCCGACATTTTCAGAGTAGTAAAACTCAGAGGTGGTTTTGCCGTCTGCATCGGTTGAAGACTGGCTCACAATCCCTTGCGGCGGCTCAAACGGCACCTCTTTCACGCCTTTCAGGGCTTTGGCCATGTAGTGCATCCAAATGGGAAGCGCCGCCTGCCCGCCCGTCTCGTTCGCTCCCATATCCGTTGGATTATCGAAACCGATCCATGCAACCGCTACTAAGTCAGGGTTATAACCGGCGAACCACGCGTCAATATGATCATTAGTGGTGCCGGTTTTGCCAGCTAAGTCAGTGCGTCCCAAGCTCATGGCTCGGGCACCGGTACCAAAGCGCACCACATCACGCATGATGCTGGACATAATAAAAGCGTTACGCGGGTCCAACACTTGCTCAGCCTTTTTTTCGCCTTCTTTCGCTGTGGTTCTTTCTGGATTGGCCTCAAACAATAGCGCACCGCGATCATCGGTAATTTTAGAAATGAAGTATGGCTTTATCCGGAAACCGCCGTTGGCGAACACCGCGTAGCCACTGGCCACCTGTAAAGGTGTGGCGGAGCCTGCACCCAAAGCCATCGTGAGATAGGCTGGATGGAGCTTGGGGTCAAAGCCAAAGCGGGTAATGTAGTCTTGCGCGTATTGGGGCGTGATGGCTTGCAACACGCGGATAGACACCATGTTTTTTGATTTGGTGAGTGCTGTGCGCAGCCGCATGGGGCCATCATATTTGCCATCATAATTCTTTGGTTCCCATAGCTCACCGCCGTTGCGACCTGGATCAAATACCACTGGAGCATCGTTCACCACTGTGGATGCCGTGAAGCCTTTATCGAGCGCTGCAGAATACACAAACGGCTTGAAACTAGAGCCTGGTTGGCGCATAGCTTGGGTGACATGATTAAACTTATTGGCATTAAAATCAAAGCCGCCGGCTAGTGCTCGAATCGCCCCGTCAATCGGGTCTAGTGATACCAAGGCTGCTTCTACTTTCGGTAACTGGCTAATTGACCATACGTTTTGTGGGTCTAGGTAAACCCGCACTATCGAACCCCGCGTAATACGATTGACGCCAGCTTTTTCAGCCAGCGCGCGGGCAACAAATTTTAAACCATCAGCGCCAATTTGTAACGTTTCGCCACGCTTTGTAATCACCGTAACCGCGTTAGACTTTGCCTCTAAAACCATCGCCGGTTGCATATCGCCGACGATTTTCTTATCTGAGAGCGCATCGTCAATAGCCTCTTCGAGATCCTTCGCCTCCGCAGGTAAAACCACCACGCCCTCGGGGCCTTTATAGCCATGACGACGGTCATATTCCAATACCCCACGCCGCAGGCCAGCGACGGCCGCAGCTTGGTCAACATTGCGCACGGTGGTGTAGACCTTGATGCCACTTTCATACGTTTTATCGCCATATTGCTCGAACAACTCTTGGCGCGCCATCTCGGCAACGTAATCGGCTTCTAATAAAAATTGGGTGCGATCACTATTGAGTTTTAGCTTGGTGGCGAGTGCATTTTTTTGATCGGCGTCGTTGATAAAGTTTAGCTCATGCATCCGCCGCAACACATATTGTTGACGCAATGTTGCGCGCTTAAAATTATCAAAAGGATTGTAACGGGACGGCGCTTTCGGTAAACCTGCCAACATGGCCGCATCGGCAACGGTAATCTCAGCAATATTTTTACCAAAATATACTTTTGAAGCGGCGGCAAAGCCGTACGCGCGATTACCTAAAAAAATATGGTTTAGATAAATTTCAAAAATTTCATCTTTTTTTAAATTATGTTCAATTTTGAATGCCAGCAACCACTCTGAAATTTTTCGCGTGTAGGTAACCTCGTTTGTTAAAAAAAAACCGCGCGCTACTTGCTGAGTGATAGTGCTGGCACCACCGCGAATTTTACCCGCTGTAATATTGGTATAAAGCGCACGCGCCGTTCCAATGTAATCCACGCCCCCGTGTTGATAAAAACGCTCATCTTCAGCAGCCAAAATTGCCTTTTTCATCACATCTGGGAAGTCTTTAATTTTCACAAATGAGCGACGCTCTTCGCCAAATTCGCCGATCAGCTCGCCTTCAGCGGTAAACACACGCAACGGGATTTTTGGGCGGTAATCAGTGACGGCTTCAATCGAGGGTAAGGTTGGGTAAAGCAACACAACGACCAAAGCGATGACCGCAACCCCAACTAAAATCAGGGAAGCCAATAAAATTAGAGGATAAAACCACCAACGTGCGACGTGCATAATAATTTCCTAAAAGCAAACCAAATTCAAACTAAAAATAGTGCTACTAAATCCCACATATCTGCTAAGGTTAACATCAATTTCAGCGCAAATATTGTCAAAAAAATGACGTAAAAAAGGTTCGCTTTGCAAATTTGCGTAAAAACAACAAGCCACCCCGCATTTAAAGTAAATTCTAGGTTTTACAAAAAAAGCTTTACAGGTGAACGTGTTGTTGCTAGCATTTAAAGTAATTTATGCGCAATGGGTCGTAACTTCAAACTATGCTAAAAGAAAAATTTGCTTCGCAGTTTGATTTCCTTCGAGCGAAGGCACCACCACTGCTTGGTGTCGATATTAGCTCCTCGTATATCAAAATGGTCGAAATTGCTGAAAACGGAAAGGGTATTTTCCGTATCGAGCGCTATGCTATCGAACCGCTGGCAAAAGATACCGTTACTGACGGTAATATTGCTAACATCGAAGCAGCTGGTGAGGCAATGGCACGCGCATGGAAAACCATGAATACGCGCGTGAAAAACGTCGCCCTGGCACTCCCAGCAGCGGCTGTCATTACCAAGAAAGTATTGCTTTCCGGTAATCAGCGCGAAGAGGATATGGAGTATCAAGTTCAGTCTGAGGCAAATCAGTACATTCCATTTAGTCTTGATGAAGTCAACCTAGATTTTCAGGTTTTGGGGCCTGCCCCGAATGCCGCAGCAGACTCCAATGAGGTTGAAGTTCTTATAGCCGCATCTCGTAAAGAAAAAATCGAAGATCGAGTTGCTGTCGCGGAAGCAGCAGGATTAAAAGCGCTGGTAATGGATGTTGAGTCATACGCTGCGTTGGCGGCTTTTAACATGATTAAAGGCACAACTAGCGGTATTGAATCGAAGGACGTCACCGCGATTGTTGATATTGGCGCACAAAATACTCGCGTTACCGTTATGCACGAAGACCAAGCTGTTTATTCGCGAGAGCAACAGCTTGGCGGAATGCAGCTCACCCAAGATATCTCGCGACAATTTGGTATGCCAATCGAAGATGCTGAAGTTGCAAAAAAATCCGGTGGCCTACCTGAAAACTATATGTCAGATGTGTTGCAGCCATTTAACGAAAAGTTGGTAATGGAAGTAACGCGCGCCCTACAATTCTTTTTTACCTCTACCCAATTCAATAAGGTTGACCATATTTTGCTGTGTGGTGGCTGTGCGATGCTGGATGGGCTAGAAGAAATGGTATCGACGCGAACGCAAACAAATACGGTGATTGCCAACCCCTTTGCCAATATGGCATTGGCGTCACGCATTAAGCCACGGCAATTGACGCTAGATGCGCCGGCACTCATGGTCGCGTTTGGCTTGGCAATGCGGAGGTTCGACGAATCATGATTCGTATTAACCTGCTCCCGCATCGTGAAGAAAAACGACAAGCGCGAAAAAAGCAATTTATTACCTTAGCCGCAATTACTGCCGGAATCGCTGCAGCACTTTGCGCGGTAATTTGGTACGCCCTAAGCGTGCGCTTAGATGCTGAAAAAGATCGTGTTAAATACTTAGACAGCGAAACGGCTCGCCTCGAAAAGGTGATTGTCGAAATTGCTAAAATTCGCGAAGAAACCGCATCATTGTTATCTAAAAAACAAGTGGTTGAAAGCTTGCAGACTGATAGATCAGAAGCGGTACATTTGTTTGACCAGTTGCTCAAACAACTCCCGGAAGGCCTGTATTTGCACACAGTTAAACAAGTAGGTAAAAAAGTAGAAGTGATTGGCTATGCGCAATCGAACGCGCGCGTCTCTTCATTCATGCGGAACATCCAGTCATCACCCTATATTGAGAATCCAGAGTTAGTAGTGATTAAGGCGCAGGTCGTGGCGAATGTGAGTGCAAATGAGTTCACGTTAAAGTTCAACCTGAAGACGTCTAAAACCGATGACAAGCCGGATGCAAAGAAAGCTAGTGCAGCAAAGCCTGGGAGTGCGAAATGAACTTCGCTGAAGAGTTTCGTAATTTAGACAAAAGTAATCCCGGCAATTGGCCCTGGCCGTTTAAGATCGGTGCGCTTGCGTTAATTTTTGTTCTGTTTATTGGTCTCGCCACTTTTTTTGTATTTAAAGAGCAACAGGAGGCGTTCGAAGCAGAACAGGTTAAAGTTGATCAAAAGAAAACTATCTTTATTGAAAAGGCTAAGCTTGCCGTAAATCTGGAAGCTTACCAAACACAACGCTCTGAGATTGAACAAGCATTTGGCGCGTTACTAAAAAAGCTGCCAACGAAGTCAGAAATGGATGCGTTGATTATCGATATTAATCAAGCTGGATTAGGGCGCGGGTTGACTTTCGAACTATTTGAGCCCGCAAAAGCCGAAAAACTGACGGAATTTTATGCTGAATTGCCAATTTCATTGGCGGTAACTGGCAATTATCATGATTTAGGGGCTTTTGCGAGTGATGTTTCGCGTTTACCGCGAATCGTCACACTCACCGACTTTAATATTACTGCTGGAAAGGATCTGGGTAAGGGGCCTGGGCTACTTAAGATGACAGCGCAAGCCAAAACTTACCGCTATTTGGATCCAGAAGAAATCAATAAGCAGCGTAAAGTAACGAAAGCTGCGGCCGCTCCTGCTTCCGCCCCCGCTGCAGCGAAAGGAGCTAAATAATGTTTAGAGCAATTTTTATAGCTGTTTCCCTTTCAACAATATTTCTAACGGGCTGTGCCAGCGATTTTGACGAGCTAAAAAATTGGGTGAAACAGACAGAAAAAAATGCACCACGTAAAATTGAAACGCTGCCAGAAATTAAGCAGTTTGAACCTTTTGCGTACGAGGGTTTTGATCTTCCAGATCCCTTTAAGCCGCGTAAGTTGGCTGTAAACCAAAATAGCAAAGGTATTAAGCCGGATTTTGATCGAAGAAAAGAGCCGCTCGAATCGTTCCCTTTAGAAACGTTGAAAATGGTTGGAACTCTGACACAAAATGGTGTTGTCTACGGCCTCGTTCGCGCAGATAAGACAGTGTATCGCGTCAAAGCTGGCAACCACATGGGGCAAAACTTCGGAAAGATTATAGAAATTTCCGAAGCCCAAATTAAATTAAAAGAAATTGTTCAAGACACAGCAGGTGATTGGTCTGAACGTCAAAGCGATTTGCCACTGCTGGAAGAGGGAGTTAAAAAGTGAACCAACCAATTCAATTACATTCGTCGGTATTCGACAAATATATTTCACGGGCCATTAGTATCTTTTCGGGGCTAGTCTGCCTCTCTTTGCTCGCAATAACTCAGTTAGTAAATGCCCAAACAGCTCAAAAAAATGTCCTAGAATCTATCACTACGTCTAGTTTGCAAAGCGGAAAAGTAGTTCTTAAATTAAACTTTAAGGACCCTCTAGCGACGTTGCCAGCTGGGTTTTCAGTCACAAATCCAGCGCGCATTGTTCTTGATCTTCCCAACACCGCAAATGGTATGGGAAAAGCAAGCGTAGACGTGGGCGAAGGCGATGTCCGGACCATGAGTGTAATTGAGGCGCCATCGCGCACACGTGTTGTGTTGAACTTGTCCCGCAGTTTGGCATATGTAACGGCAATAGAAGGCAAATCGTTGGTGATGACGATCGATACAGCGGCGTCGGCTGGCATCGTTGCAGAGTCGATAACTTTTAATGCAGCACCTACCACTGTTAATGCTCCGATTCGTCCGAACGTGCGCGATATTGATTTTCGCCGTGGCGCAAACGGCGAAGGACGCGTGGTTGTTGAGCTATCTTCGGCGAATATTGGTATAGATACTCGCCAGCAGGGTCAAAAAGTGTTGGTTGATTTTATAGGTACGTCAATTCCAAAGAACTTGCTTCGCAAACTGGACGTGCTTGATTTCGGGACGCCTGTCCGGCAAATAGAAGTTCTGGAACAAGGGGCAAACACCCGCTTGGTCATAGACCCAAAAGGGCTGTGGGATTTTTCAGCATACCAAACGGATACGCAGTTTATACTTGAAGTTAAGCCGCTGAGAGAAGATCCTAATAAACTAGTGCAGGGCACCGGCTACAATGGCCAGAAGCTGAGTCTAAACTTCCAAAACATTGAAGTGCGCGCATTGTTACAAGTGATCGCTGACTTCACAGAATTAAATATTGTCACTTCCGACACCGTCGGAGGTTCCCTCACGCTGCGTCTCAAAGATGTACCGTGGGATCAAGCGCTTGATATCATTTTGCAGTCGAAAAATTTGGCAAAACGTAAAAGCGGCAATGTGGTGATCGTAGCGCCAGCCGATGAGTTAGCGGCGAAAGAAAAGCAAAAATTAGAGGCCGAAGCCCAAATTTCAGACCTAGAACCTGTTCGAACTGAAACCTTTCAGCTTTCGTACAGCAAAGCAGAAGATGTCCGTAAATTACTAAGCGATGGCGGTCAAAAGATTCTATCTAAGCGCGGTGCGGCGACGCCGGATTCACGTACCAATACGCTATTCGTTCAGGACACTCCCGCAAAATTAGAGGAGGTAAGGTCGTTAATTGCCAAGCTAGACGTACCAGTACGCCAAGTGATGATTGAGGCGCGAATTGTCATCGCCGATGACAAATTTTTGCGTGAGTTAGGTGCACGCTTTGGGAATCAGGCCGGTGGTTCTTCAGGCAATACAAGTATTGGAACAAGCGGGTCTTTATTGAGTACTGCCAGCCCAACCGCTAATAATGTGCTTTCGCTTGGCTCTTCTGCCATCAGTCGCGGCACAGGGTTACCATCAGGTGGTCAAGCGGAGCAGTTAAATGTCAACTTACCTGTTGCGGGTGCAGCGGGAAAACTGGCGCTGTCTTTCTTGAACTTGGGCAACGGCAATCTGGTGAATGTAGAGTTGCAGGCACTTGAGGCGGACAATCGCGGTAAAGTTGTGTCTAACCCTCGCATTGTTACGGCAGACAAACGCAAATCAAAAATATTTTCGGGAACCGAAATTCCCTACCTAACATCTTCACCAAGCGGCGGTACAACGGTGTCCTTCAAGTCAGCCGTACTTTCGCTAGATGTAACACCGCAAATTACGCCAGACGATAAGATCCAGATGGAGCTAGAAATTAAGAAGGACTCGGTGGGTCTAGTAATCTCTGGCGTTCCTTCCATTGATACCAATGGGCTAAACACGCAAATTCTGGTGGACAATGGGGATACTGCAGTATTAGGTGGCATTTTCGAGCAAACCACACGTACCGACGTAACTAAAGTGCCGTGGCTGGGTGACATCCCGTTGGTCGGGAACTTGTTTAAAAATACCCGCAAGGTGGAAGATCGTAAGGAATTGCTCATTTTCATCACACCCAAAATTGTAAAAGATCAGTTGGCACTACGATAACTAGATTAAACCATCGAAAACGCGGCCATTTGGCCGCGTTTTCGATGGTGCTCAACACATCATATGCATCCCAACATCTACTTAATCGGTATGCCAGGCGCGGGTAAAACCACCGTCGGCAAATTGCTCGCGAAGCGCACGGGCGCAAGTTTTATTGATGTTGACAGAGAAATTGTAGGCCGTACTGGAGTAGCCATTGCATCGATATTCGAAATTGAAGGCGAAGCCGCGTTCCGCACACGCGAATCAGCGCTCATCGCTGAACTAGTCAGGCGTGAAAACACCATTATTGCAACCGGTGGCGGCGCGATTCTAGCTGAGGTAAATCGACAGGCTTTGCGTGCAAATGGCCACGTGGTCTATTTAAAGGCGCGCCTTGATGAGTTGTGGGAAAGAACCCGTCGAGATACCAATCGTCCGCTTTTGGCGCAAGCCAATCCGCAAGCCGTACTGGCTGCGTTGTTTGCGGTGCGAGAGCCACTATACAAACAAACCGCGCACTTATCAGTAGAAACTGGAAGACAAAGTGTAGGGCGCCTAGCCG